>NZ_BBOX01000508.1 GCF_001553455.1 Streptomyces hygroscopicus subsp. hygroscopicus | reverse complement strand
CTGTTCGGTGGCCGGGGCGGCGGCCCGGCGGCCGCGGCCGGCCCGGCCTCCGGTCTCGCCCAGGTCCTCGATCTCCTCGGCGGCCAGCCCGGCCCGGGTGCGCTCGGCGCGCGGGAGCACGCCGGTGGTGCCCTCCGGGATGTTCAGCAGCTCGTAGAGGTGCTCGGAGGTGGAGTACGTCTCCTCCGGGTCGTTGAACGGCAGGTCCAGCGCCTTGTTGATCAGCTGCCAGCGCGGGATGTCGTCCCAGTCGACGAGCGTGACGGCGGTACCCGAGGCGCCCGCACGACCGGTACGGCCAATGCGGTGCAGATAGGTCTTCTCGTCCTCGGGCGACTGGTAGTTGATCACATGCGTGACGCCCTCGACGTCGATGCCGCGGGCGGCGACGTCGGTGCACACCAGCACATCGACCTTGCCGTTGCGGAAGGCGCGCAGCGCCTGCTCGCGCGCCCCTTGGCCGAGGTCGCCGTGGACCGCGCCGGAGGCGAAGCCACGGTGCGAGAGCTGATCGGCGATGTCGGCGGCGGTCCGCTTCGTACGGCAGAAGATCATCGCGAGGCCGCGGCCCTCGGCCTGCAGTACGCGCGCCACGACCTCCGGCTTGTCCAGGGAGTGGGCGCGGAAGACGTGCTGCGTGATGTTGGCCACGGTCGCGCCCTCGTCGTCCGGCGCAGTGGCGCGGATGTGCGTGGGCTGCGACATGTAGCGCCGGGCCAGGCCAATGACGGCGCCCGGCATGGTGGCCGAGAACAGCATGGTCTGGCGCTTGGCCGGAAGCATGTTGATGATCTTCTCGACGTCGGGCAGGAAGCCCAGGTCGAGCATTTCATCGGCCTCGTCCAGGACGAGCGCCTTGACGGCCGAGAGCCGCAGCTTCTTCTGGCCCGCCAGGTCCAGCAGCCGGCCCGGGGTGCCGACGACCACGTCGACGCCCTTCTTCAGGGCCTCGACCTGCGGTTCGTAGGCGCGGCCGCCGTAGATCGACACGACGCGGACGGCGCGGACCTTGCCGGCGGTCAGCAGGTCGTTGGTCACCTGCTGGCACAGCTCACGGGTGGGGACGACCACGAGCGCCTGCGGGGCGTCGGTCAGCAGCTCGGGCTTGGCACGGCCGGCCTCGACGTCCGCGGGGACGACGACGCGCTCCAGCAGGGGGAGGCCGAAACCGAGCGTCTTGCCGGTGCCGGTCTTCGCCTGGCCGATGACGTCGGAGCCGGAGAGGGCGACCGGAAGCGTCATCTCCTGGATGGGGAACGGGGACGTGATGCCGACGGCTTCCAGGGCCTCGGCTGTCTCGGGGAGGATCCCGAGTTCTCGGAAGGTGGTCAGGATGCTTGCCTCTTCTGTGAGACGCGGCGGGAGGCGGCGAAGGGGGTCGCACGGCGCCCGGGTGCACCGGCCTTGGGGATGGCCGGTTCGGCGCGGGACCACGGCCTTCGCTCGAGCGCTCACGCCGCGAGCGGGTCCCTCCTGCCGTGCGCATAGGTGATGCGCGCCGCGCGGAGGGCGGTCGGGTTTGGAGCCGATCGGGCCACCGACCGGGCATCCGCATTCGTGGACAACCCGCCGATAGTCAGCGGGCGCATTTACCACTGTACCCCGGAAGCGCGCATCTGTGACCGGGCTGTCCCGTGCGGGGCGTCGGCGGGCGTGGCTGACCAGGCAGGAAAGCCGAAGGGATGCGTCGCGGTCGTGAACGAAGAGCGCGCGGTTTCCACGGAACGAGACGGGCGTCCGAGCACGGCCGACCGCCGCCAGAGGACGCCTCCCCGCGGGGCCCTCTGGGGGCTGGGACGCTTCGGCGGTGGCCTTTCTGTGGGGCTCGGGGATGCTCGGGTGGGTCGGCGGTGGCCTTCCTGGCGGGGCTCGGGGAGGCTCGGGTGGGTCGGCGGGCTTCGGCGGGGACGCCTCCCGGCGGGGGCTTGGGGGAGGTCGGCTGTATGGCCCTGTGAGGTGGGGGACGCGTGGGCGGGGGCCCCGGCGGGTCCCGAGAAGGCCGGGGTGTCTCGCCGGGCTTCCGCTGGGTCTCCGCGGCTTTCGTCGGGGCGCCCCGGGTGGGGGCCGGGGCCCCCGGGGTGCTGGGCGGCGGCGCCTCCGGCGGGGGCTCGGGGAAGGCTCGGGCCTCGTCGGGGCACCCCCTGGCGGCGGCTGGGGGAGAACGGGGCCCCGGCAGGACCGCGGGCCCAAGGACGCGGGCCCTCCCCGGGGAGCGGAGCGGACTATTGTGCGCTCCATGGAGACGCCTGACACGCCTGAGACGCCCGCCACGACCGCCGGGGACCACGCCGCTTCCCCGAAGCACACCGGGATCGCCGCCCAGGACTGGGACACGGCAGCCGCGGACCCGCAGTACCGGGCCGCCGTGGTGGATCTGCTCGGCGTCCTCGCCTATGGCGAGCTGGCCGCCTTCGAGCGGCTGGCGGAGGACGCCAAGCTGGCGCCCACGCTCGAGGACAAGGCGGAGCTGGCGAAGATGGCGTCCGCCGAGTTCCACCACTTCGAGCGGCTCCGGGGCCGGCTCTCGGCGATCGGCGAGGACCCCACGGCCGCGATGGAGCCGTTCGCGGCGGCACTGGACGGCTTCCACCACCAGACCGCGCCCTCCGACTGGCTGGAGGGCCTGGTCAAGGCGTATGTGGGCGATTCGATCGCCAGTGACTTCTACCGCGAGGTCGCGGCCCGGCTGGACGCCGACACCCGCGACCTGGTGCTCCAGGTGCTGGACGACACCGGCCACGCCTCGTTCGCGGTGGAGAAGGTGCGTGCCGCGATCGAGGCGGATCCGCGGGTCGGCGGGCGGCTGGCGCTGTGGGCGCGGCGGCTGATGGGCGAGGCGCTGTCGCAGGCCCAGCGGGTGGTCGCGGACCGCGACGCACTCTCCACGATGCTGGTGGGCGGGTTGGCCGACGGCTTCGACCTGGCGGAGGTGGGCCGGATGTTCTCGCGGATCACCGAGGCCCACACCAAGCGGATGGCCGCCCTGGGGCTCGCCGCATAGGCCCGGAGACGGCCCGGAAGATCACGGAACGAACGGAACGAGGGGCTCCGGCGGCCGGTGGCGCCCCGGAGCCCGCTTGCGTCACGCCGTGACCGAGCGCCTGCGGCGGGTCCTGGCGGGGCGGATGAGCAGCGACAGCAGGGCCGCCGCGAAGCCGAGCGCGACGATCAGCACCGCCGCGGTGTGCCCCGAGCCGAGCACCGTATGGGTCAGCAGGGCGCCCAACAGCGCGGCGGCGGGGCCGGTGGACAGGACGAGGGGCCGCGCGGGCAGCCTTCGGGGGAGCCGGTGGAGCGCCCCGTACGCGATGACGAGACCGATCAGTACCGAGGCGAGCGCTTCCCAGAACAGCATTGGCGCGTCCTTCCCGTGAGCGGACCGGGACCGACGCGTGATCACGCGTCGCTCGTGCCCGTACTACCCGTGCCCGAGCGGGGGCAACCCTGTCCACGGGGCGGTCTGGCGCATCCGGCGTACGGCACCGCTGAGCTTTCCGGACGCCGGTGTCCCAGAGCCTCGGAGTGCCTGTGCCTTACCGACCGGGCACCCAGCGGTGGTTGCTGGAGCCGGGGCCGGAGTGCCAGTGCCGTGGGGCCCGGATGCTCGGGTCTTCCGGCCGGGACGCCTCCCCGTGGCCCCCGGGGGAGACCGGAGCGCCCTGGAGACGGACCGGGTTCTCGGAGGTTCCGGAGACGGACCGGGTCCTTGGCGGCCCTGGAGACGGATCGGGTCCTCGGAGGCCCGGGAGATGGGCCCGGCCCTTGGAGGCCCTGGAGACGGACCCGATCCTTGGAGGCTCCGGAGACGGACCGGGCCCTCGGAGGCCCTGGAGATGGACCGGGTCCTTGGCGGTCCCTGGCACGGGCCCGGCCCTTGGAGGCCCTGGAGATGGACCGGGTCCTTGGCGGTCCCTGGCACGGGCCCGGCCCTTGGAGGCCCTGGAGACGGACCGGGTCCTTGGAGGCCCCGGAGACGGACCGGGGCCTCCAAGGCCCTGGGGACGGACCCGGCCCTCGGAGCGTCCCGGAGGCGGACCGGGGCCTTGCGAAACAGCAGGCGGCGGGTTCGGTGGTGGTCCACCGAACCCGCCGCCTCGGGCGTCGGGTGAATCCCTCAGGCCGCGCCGAAACCGACCCTGCGGGCGGTCGGCTCGCCGAGCTCGACGTACGCGAGCCGGTCGGACGGGACCAGGACCTTGCGGCCGTGGTTGTCCTCCAGGGTCAGCACCTGGCTCTTGCCACCGAGTGCCTCGGCCACCAGGCGCTCGACCTCCTCGGCAGACTGCCCGCTCTCCAAGGTGATCTCGCGGGGCGCGTGCTGCACGCCGATCTTGACCTCCACGGCCTTGTCCCTCCGACGGTCAGTTGAGTGCGCGGCCACCCGCGCTGTACCCAGCACACATTAGCCGGGCCGGGACACCCGCCGGGGGCCGCGGGCGCACGCCCGCAGCGAACACGCTCGCCGCCGCGAATTCGCGCCCCCACGGCCCGGAATGGCGCCCGGCCGCCCGGTGACGGCCCGGTGACGGCCCGGTGACCGCTCAGTGGCCGCCCTCGGCCCCGTGCAGCGGGAACCCCGCGATGCCCCGCCAGGCCAGCGAGGTGAGCAGCTGTACGGCGGTCTCCCGCGGGACGGCGCTCTCGCTGGAGAGCCAGTAGCGGGCGACCACCTGGGAGACCCCGCCGAGGCCCACGGCCAGCAGCATCGACTCGTCCTGGGACAGCCCGGTGTCCTCGGCGATCACCTCGCTGATCGCCTCGGCGCACTGCAACGAGACCCGGTCCACGCGCTCGCGCACCGCGGGCTCGTTGGTCAGGTCGGACTCGAAGACCAGCCGGAAGGCACCGCCCTCCTCCTCGACGTAGGCGAAGTACGCCTCCATGGTCGCCGCGACGCGCTGCTTGTTCTCGGTGGTCGAGGCGAGCGCGGTGCGCACCGCCTGCAGCAGTGCCTCGCAGTGCTGGTCGAGCAGGGCCAGGTACAGCTCGAGCTTGCCGGGGAAGTGCTGGTAGAGCACCGGCTTGCTGACTCCGGCGCGCTCGGCGATGTCGTCCATCGCGGCCGCGTGGTAGCCCTGGGCGACGAAGACCTCCTGGGCGGCCCCCAGGAGCTGATGACGTCGGGCTCGGCGCGGCAGGCGCGTACCTCGTGGGCGCGCCTCGGTCTGCTCGATGGCTGTCACGCCGCCTCCCAATGAATGATCCCTGTGCACGGGTGTCCACCGCGCCCGCCATCGTACTTTTGGGTAACCGGGCGGCGCGCTGTCCGTGCGGAGAATTTCACGGACCGGACTCTATGAAAAGCCCGCAAATAACGCAGGTCACCGGTAGTCCTCCTCATTCACCTCGACGATCCGGGCCTGTTCCGCCCGGTCGGCCTCGTTGGCTTCCAGGTACTCGTCGACCCGGGGCGGTTCGTCGCGCTGGGGGAGCACCTCGAAGTGCTGCTCGGCGGCGTCCGCCTCGGGGGCCTCGACGTCGTACCCGGTCGTTTCGTCGGTGTTCTCGGCGGAGTCCTCGAAGGTGTCCGGGTCGCTCGGGTCGATGGACATGTACTCCCCTTCCCTGTTGCGGCTTCCCAGTGGCGAGATGGTCGCCCCTGTGTCTTACGAGCCTAGGAGAGGTCACTTTCGGACGCTACGCGGTGTGTGAGCGCGAACACACGGTCGCACGCGTGATCGTCTCGTAACATTGCCGCATGTCTTCGACCGAGCCGCCGGAAGCCCGCATCGTCGCGGCGGTCCCGCCGGCCAGGCCCGTGCGGGTCGGAGCCGGGGAGAAGCTGCGGACCGCTTCCCTGCCGGGGCTCACGATGACCGTGCGGTGCCGTCCGCCGTCCGCCTCCGGGCTGCCGCCCGCGCTCTTCGTGCACGGGCTCGGAGGTTCCTCGCAGAACTGGTCCGCGCTCATGGAGCGGCTCGCCGACCGGGTGGAGGGCGAGGCGCTCGACCTCCCCGGCTTCGGCGACTCCCCGCCGCCGGACGACGGCAACTACTCCATAACCGGCCATGCCCGCGCCGTGATCCGTTACCTGGACGCGTACGACCGCGGGCCCGTCCACCTGGTCGGCAATTCGATGGGCGGGGCGATCGCCACGCGCGTCGCGGCGGTGCGGCCCGATCTGGTGCGCACCCTCACCCTCGTCTCGCCCGCGCTGCCCGAGCTGCGCCCGCAGCGCACCGCGGTGCCCACCGGTCTGCTCGCGGTGCCGGGGGTGACCCGGCTGTTCACCCGCATGACCAGGGACTGGGACGCGGAGCGGCGCACCCGCGAAGTGATGCTGCTCACCTACGGCGATCCGAGGCGGGTCAGCCGGGAGGACTTCGCCTACGCGGTGGAGGAGTTCGAGCGCCGGCTGGCCCTGCCGTACTTCTGGGACGCGCTCACCCGCTCGGCGCGCGGTGTCGTCGACTCGTACACCCTGGGCGGCCAGCACTCGCTGTGGCGGCAGGCCGAGCGGGTGCTCGCGCCGACGCTGCTCGTCTACGGCGGCCGGGACCAGCTGGTGTCCATGAGGATGGCGCGGCGGGCGAACGCCGCCTTCCGCGACTCGCGTCTGTTGACGCTGTTGGACGCCGGGCATGTCGCGATGATGGAGTATCCCGAGGCAGTGGCGCGCGGGATGCGCGAGCTGCTCGATGACGTTGACGGACGAGATGACCGGGACAGCCGGGAGGCGCGGGGGGCCGTACCGGTGTCCGGCACGGACGGGAGCGGTGCGGCGCGTGGGTAAACACAGCGCACGTGGCAGCCAGGAGGACCGGGAGCGCCGGTCCGCCGCGGCCGGCTCCGGCCAGGGGAGCGGCTCGGGCCCCGAGTTCGTGGAGCACATCGCGCCCGGCGCGGCTCCCCTGGCCGATGGCGGCGCACCGGGGACCGGGCGCCGCCGCCGCGCGGTGCCGGGAGCCGCGGACCCCGCGATGACCGCGGCGCAGGGCGTGCCGAGACCGGCGTACGGCCCGGGCGGGCCGGCGGCGGGCGCCCGGGGCGGACATCCCGAGCAGCGCGAAGCGGGCGGCGGCTGGGGCGACGTGGGCGGCCGCGCCCCCGGTGGCCCCGGGGGCGGCCCCAGCGGCTCCAGGGGGCCGGGGGCACCCGGCGCTCCGCGGCCTCCTTACGGCGTGCGCACCATGAACCCGCCGCAGCGTCCGACGACGGGCGGCACGGGCGGCGCGGCCGG
>NZ_BBOX01000507.1 GCF_001553455.1 Streptomyces hygroscopicus subsp. hygroscopicus | reverse complement strand
GGGCGGCCGACGGGCGGGGGCGGGCCGGGCAAGGCGGTGAGGACGCCCGCCGGCAAGGGGGCGCGCGGTGTCGCCAGGGGCGGTAAGGGGCGCACGTTAACCGGTGTCGCCGCCGCGGCCGTGACCACGGTGCTGGCCGTCGTGGTGGCCGGGCAGGTCGCCGGCGGTCCGCAGAGCGGCGGCAAGACGCAGACCCGGGGCGGCACGGAGCAGGGCGACGACGCCGCCTCCCGTACCGACGACGGCCGCGGGGCGGCCCGCGCCACGGGCTCCTCCGCCCCCGTCACGTACGACGAGAAGATGGCGGCCGTCTATCCGCTCGACGCCGACCTGCGCGGCTCCGGCGCCTTCCGGACCGTCGGCGGCCACGACAAGGCGCCCGGCCGGGGGCAGGTGCTGCGCTACCGCGTCGACGTGGAGAAGGGGCTGCCGCTCGACGGTGAGCTGTTCGCCGAGGCCGTGCACAAGACGCTGAACGACGACCGCAGTTGGGGGCACGGCGGCGTTCGCACCTTCGAGCGGGTCTCGTCCGGGCACGCGGACTTCGTCGTCACCCTCGCGAGCCCCGGGACCACCGCGGCGTGGTGCGCCAAGTCCGGCCTCGACACCACCCAGGACAACGTCTCCTGCGACTCGGCGGCGACCGAACGCGTCATGATCAACGCCTATCGGTGGGCGCGGGGCGCGAAGACCTTCGGCGACGACAAGATGCACTCGTACCGCCAGATGCTCATCAACCACGAGGTCGGCCACCGTCTCGGCCACAACCACGAGCTGTGCACCCGGCAGGGCGCGCTCGCGCCGGTGATGATGCAGCAGACCAAGTTCCTGTCCACGGACGGCGTCACCTGCCGCCCCAACGCCTGGCCGTTCCCCAGGGGCTGACGGCCCGGACGGCCCGTATAGCGCGCCGCAACGCCTGAAGTCCCGATAGGTCACGTGCGTTCACCCCTTCCGGTGGTGCGACGGACAACCGTCCATCGCACCACGGCCCTGCGCGCATAACGTGCTCCCGCTGCCTGACGGCGGCCGCCGCCGGTGCGGGCGGCGGGACGAACGGCCCGTTTGGGAGATCGGGGGTGCGCTCATGCGCGTGGGACTGCTCACGGAGGGTGGGTACCCGTATGTGGACGGTGATGCGCGGGCGTGGTGCGACCGGCTGGTGCGCGGGCTCGCCCAGCACGAGTTCGAGGTGTACGCGCTCGGCCGCGGCCCCGGTCAGCGGGCCGGGAGCTGGGGCGAGCTGCCGCGCCAGGTCAGCCGGGTGCGCACCGCGCCGCTGTGGGGCGAACCGGAGCGCCGCCGGGGCGGCCGGGGCGGCCGTCGGCAGCGTCGGCAGTTCGCCGGGCACTTCGCGGAGCTGGCCGCGGCGATCAGCGTGCCTTACGGTTCCGGCGCGCCCCATGGCTCGGGCGTGCCCGGCCGGTCCACGGTGCAGGCGGACCGTTTCGCCAGTGGTCTCTACGGACTGGCCGAACTGGCGGGGGAGTACGGCGGGCTGTCCACCGCGCTCCGCTCCGAGGACGCCGTCAGGACGCTGGAGCGGGCCTGCCACGCCCCCGGGACACCGCGCGGCGCGCAGCAGGCGCGGCTCGCCGATCTGCTGAGCGTGGCCGAGGCGCTGGAGCGCGCGCTGCGCCCGCTGTCGCTCGACTGGTACGGCGGCTCCGGCGACCCGGGGCTGTCCGGGGTGGACCTGTGCCACGCGGCGACCGGCGGCGCGGCCGTGCTCCCCGGGCTGCTGGCCAAGCGCCGCTTCGGCACCCCGCTGCTGCTCACCGAGTACGGCGTACGGCTGCGCGAGCGTTATCTGGCGGGCGCGGCCGACGCCGGGGACGGCCGGTCGCTCTCCGGGCCCCTACAGGCCCCTTCCGGCGCCGCACAGGCCCTCTCCGGGCCCGTGCGGACCCTGCTGGCCGCGTTCCACGGCCGGCTGGCCGCCGAGGCGTACGCACGGGCTGACCTGATCACCCCAGGCAACACCCATACGCGTCGCTGGCAGGAGCGGTGCGGCGCCGACCGGGAGCGGCTGCGCACCGTCTACCCGGGCATGGACGCCGCCCGCTTCGCCGAGGTCGGCGAAGCGGGCGGCGTCCATGCCGGCGGTGACGACCGGACGCTGGTCTGGGTGGGCCGGATCGAGCCCCCCAAGGACGTCATCGCCCTGCTGCACGCCTTCGCCGAGGTGCGCCGGTGGCAGCCGGACGCACGGCTGAGGATCATCGAGACCCGCGGCGGCGAGGACCCGGAGACGGACGGCTATCCGGCCCACTGCCGGGCCCTGGCCGAGCACCTCTTCCCCGATGAGGCGGCGGACGCCCACTCCGCGGGGGACAACCCGGTCTCCTTCGAGCGGCTCGGCGACCCCGAGGTGCCGACCCTGGCCGACGCCTATGCGGCGGGCGGCGTGGTGGTGCTGTCCAGCGTGGCCGAGGGCTTTCCGGTCGGGCTGGTCGAGACGATGTTCTGCGCGCGGGCCACGGTGTCCACGGACGTGGGCGCGGTGTGCGAGGTCATCGGCGGCACCGGTCTGGTGGTGCCCCCGCGCAATCCCCGGGCGCTCGCGGAAGCGTGCCTGGCGCTGCTGAACGACCCCGAGCGCGCCGCGCGCCTGGGCGCCGCCGCCCGCGCCCGTGCGCTGGAGCTGTTCACCGTCGAGCAGAACGTCGCGGCCTTCCGCGGGATCTATCTGGAGCTGATGTCGCACTGCCCGGTGCGGCGCGACGAGGCCGGTGAGGGCGGCGGGCCGCGGCCCTTCGCCCGTCCCGCCGAGGCCCATGTCCCGGGACGCTGGACCCCGGGCCGCGACGGCGACCGCTTCGGCCACTGGCTGCCCGGTCCCGCGGCCTCCCGGCCCGCCTCGGAGCACACCCCCGCCTGGGCCGACCCACCGCCGTGTGAGGCGCTGGGCGTGGGTCCGCGGCCGTCCGAGGAGGGGGCGTGACCGGATCTCCCCGATCTCCTCAGTCTCCTCGGTCTCCTCAATCTCCTCGGGTTTCCCGATGGGACGGCCCGCTCGGCCCGGCCTCCTGCGACCGGGGCCCCGCCGCCCCGTCCGCGTCCCGGGTGCCGGTCTCCCGGCGGCCGGACGAGGCGTCCCCGCGCGCCGGCGCCGGGAAGGGGCGGCGGGGGCCCGCCGATCCGGTGCGGGCGCTGATGCACCGCCACCACGACCTGTGCGCCCGTGCCGTCGATCCGCTGGAGATCGCCGCCGGGCTGGAGGCACACGGTGTGACGGACCGCACCGCCGCGCGTTTCCGGCACCGTGATGTCTTCTCGCTCGCCGAGGAGCTGTACGCCCGGGTGCCGCGCGCCGAGGAGCCCGCACCCCCGCCCGCGCCCGAACCGGGGCGTGCGCCGGGGGCGCGGGTGGGGCTCGGGGCGCTGTGGCTGCTGCCGGGCGCCCTGTGCGCGGCGACCGCCTCCGGCGTCTGGCGCCTCGGTGCCGTCCGTAAGGACGCCACCGCGGACCTCGCCATGGGCCTGGCCTGCGCGGTCGGCGCCGTCCTGGTGATCGCCGCCCTGTGGCCGTGTCTGAGCCGCGGCCCCCTGCGCGTCCGTTGGCGCGGGGGCGGGGCCCGTATCGCGCACGCCCTCGGTGTCGGCTGGCTCCTCGGCTACGCCGCCGCCGGGGACTGGCTGCTCTCCGGGTTCCTCGGCGGGCGCCGCCCTTACGGAGCGGCGCCCGCGGCCGGGGCCGCCGTCGTCCTCGCCCTGGCCGTCGCAC
>NZ_BBOX01000506.1 GCF_001553455.1 Streptomyces hygroscopicus subsp. hygroscopicus | reverse complement strand
GCCCGGCACCCCGCGCCCGCCCGGCACCCCGCGCCCCGGGCGGCGGACCGCGCCCGGGAACCGGACCCGCCGGCGAACGCGAGGAGGGCCCGGGACCGGTGATCGGTCCCAGGCCCTCCGCCGTGCGGATCGGTACGCCTCAGCCGCAGCAGCCGCCGCATTGGCACGGCCCGCCGGACTGACAGCCGCAGCTGCAGCCCGAGCCGCAGCCGCATGCGCCGACCGGGTGGCCGCCGGGCTGGGCCGGACGGGGTTCGGGTTGGGAGAGGTCCGCCATGAGTCGCCTCCTCGGGAGGGGTCACGTCACCTGCTGCTCATGGTGCCGACGACCCGGCCGCCCTGCGCAGGGGCGCGTCGGCGGCGCGTGGAGGCACGCCGCCGCGGACGCTCACGCCCCTTCGTCGTCGGGTCACGAACGGTCACGCCCCTTCGCAGGCGCGGACGCTCACGCCTCTTCGACTTCGGCGCCGTGGACGCTCCGCCCCTTCGACTTCGGCGTTACGGACGCTCACGCTCCTTCGGAGGCGCGGACGCTCCGCCCCTTCGACTTCGGCGTCGCGGACGATCGCCCCTTCGCAGGCGCGGACGTCACGCCCCTTCGACGGCGTCGACGGCGTCCTGCGGGGCGATCTCGTCGGCGTGCTCGCCGGTGACCAGGTAGACGACGCGCTTGGCGACCGAGACCGCGTGGTCCGCGAACCGCTCGTAGTAACGGCCCAGCAGCGTCACGTCCACGGCCGTCTCGATGCCGTGCTTCCAGCGGTCGTCCATCAGGTGCTGGAAGAGGGTGCGGTGCAGCAGGTCCATCGCGTCGTCGTCGTGCTCCAGCTGGAGCGCGAGGTCGACGTCCTTGGTGATGATGACCTCGGCGGCCTTCGCCATCAGCCGCTGGGCGAGCTGGCCCATCTCCAGGATCGTGGCGTGCAGATCGTGCGGCACGGCCGTCTCCGGGAAGCGGAGCCGGGCCAGCTTGGCGACGTGCTGCGCGAGATCGCCGGAGCGCTCCAGATCGGCGCTCATCCGCAGGCTGGTCACCACGATCCGCAGGTCGGTGGCGACCGGCTGCTGCCGGGCGAGCAGGGCGATCGCCCGTGCCTCCAGGTCCCGCTGCAGGTCATCGACCTTCTCGTCGGCGGCGATGACGCTCTCGGCGAGCTTGAGGTCCGCGTCCAGAATGGCGGTGGTGGCCCGGCCGATGGCCGAACCGACGAGCCGGGCCATGTCGACCAGGCCGTCCCCGATCGAATCCAGCTCCTCGTGGTACGCGTCCCGCATCACTGACCTCTTTCCCCGACTCTCGCTGAAGGATCTCTCGCTGAAGGATCTGTAAAGGATCGCTGTGGGCTCATATGACCCGAGGTCCCCACACTCCCACGCTCCGGCCGCAACGCGTCCGGTTCCGGCACCGGGCGTGAACCACACCTGACCCCTCGGTGAACTCTCGGCAACGCGGCCCCGGCTCCCCCGTGCGACGCCCGCCCGCCGAAACGTCCGGAGTGAACCGATACCGACGCCCCGGTGAACTCTCGGCAACGTCTGTTCGAGGGGATCGTCTCGGGGCTGTGGAGGGGTCCGGCCGCCCGCATAACCTGGACGCATGAACGTGAACGCGGCGATCGCCGCAGTGGCGGCGCTCGCCGGGCTGTGCACCGGCGTCATCGCCATGCTGGCGTTCCGCTGGAGCGAGCGCGAACAGGCGAAGCCTACGCGCTCCTCGCTGCACACCGACGCCGTGTTGCCGCCGGGGGTGGACACCGTCCTGTCGGTGCTCCGTTCCTCGGCCGTCGTCCTCGACGAGGCGGACGCCGTCGTCAAGGCCAGCTCCGCCGCCTACGCGCTGGGCCTGGTGCGCGGCGGCAAGCTCGCCGTCGAGCCGATGCTGGCGATGGCCCGCGACACCCGGCGGGACGGCGAGATCCGGCAGATCGAGCTGGATCTGCCCCGGCGCGGCACCGGCCGGGGCGGTGACGCGCTCGCCGTGTCCGCCAGAGTGGCCCCGCTGGGCTCCCGGCTGGTCCTGCTGCTGGTGGAGGACCTCACCGAGGCCCGCCGCATCGAGGCCGTACGACGCGACTTCGTCGCCAATGTCAGCCATGAGCTCAAGACCCCGGTCGGCGCGCTGTCCCTGCTGTCCGAGGCCGTGATGGACGCGTCCGACGACCCGGAGGCGGTCAACCGCTTCGCCGGGCGGATGCAGGTCGAGGCGACCCGGCTGACCAGCCTGGTCCAGGAGCTCATCGACCTCTCCCGGGTGCAGAACGACGACCCGCTGGAGGACGCCGAGCCGGTCCGGGTGGACGAGCTCGTCGCCGAGGCCATCGACCGGTGCCGCCACCAGGCGGGTACCAAGCAGATCACGATGGCCACGGGCGGCACCGCCGATCTGCACGTCTGGGGCAACCGCGGCCAGCTGGCCGCCGCGCTCGGCAATCTGGTCGAGAACGCGGTCAACTACAGCCCGGCCCGCACCCGCGTCGGCATCGCCGCCCGCCGCATCCCCGCGACCGGCGGGGACCTGATCGAGATCGCCGTGACCGACCAGGGCATCGGCATATCAGAGAAGGACCGCGAGCGGATCTTCGAGCGCTTCTACCGGGTCGACCCGGCCCGTTCGCGGCAGACCGGCGGGACCGGGCTCGGGCTCGCCATCGTCAAGCATGTGGCCGCCTCGCACGGCGGGGAGGTCACCGTGTGGAGCGCCGAGGGACAGGGCTCCACCTTCACCCTGAGACTCCCGGAAGCCGGTGCGGCGCGGGACCGGGACCGCTCGCGGAGCCAGAAGCGCGAGTCGAGCGAGACGTACGACACCGGAGCAGACCTCGACGGCGAGGACCACGACCGGGCGTACGAGACCTTCACCAATGAACCACTCTCTGCCCCGGAGGTCCTTCCGTGACCCGAGTTCTGGTCGTCGAGGACGAGGAATCGTTCAGCGACGCGCTGTCGTACATGCTTCGCAAGGAGGGATTCGAGGTCGCCATCGCGGCGACGGGCCCCGAGGGCCTCGACGAGTTCGAGCGGAACGGCGCCGACCTGGTGCTGCTCGACCTGATGCTGCCGGGCCTGCCCGGTACGGAGGTCTGCCGCCAGCTGCGCGGCCGGTCCAACGTCCCGGTCATCATGGTGACCGCCAAGGACAGCGAGATCGACAAGGTGGTCGGGCTGGAGATAGGCGCCGACGACTACGTGACCAAGCCCTTCTCCTCGCGTGAACTGGTCGCCCGGATCAGGGCCGTACTGCGCCGCCGGGGCGAGCCGGAGGAGGTCACCCCCGCCGCCCTGGAGGCCGGTCCGGTCCGGATGGACGTCGACCGGCACGTGGTCACGGTCGGCGGCGGCAAGGTGGACCTCCCGCTGAAGGAGTTCGACCTGCTGGAGATGTTGCTGCGCAACGCGGGCCGGGTGCTGACCCGTATGCAGTTGATCGACCGCGTCTGGGGCGCGGACTACGTGGGCGATACCAAGACGCTCGACGTCCACGTCAAGCGGCTCCGGGCCAAGATCGAGCCGGACCCGGGCGCGCCCCGGTACCTGGTGACGGTGCGGGGGCTGGGCTACAAGTTCGAGCCGTAGGCCGGGCCCGGACCTTTACGGGAGCGGGTCGGCGCCGGGCCCCGAGGGCCGTGCGGTGAGCGCCACGGCCGGAAGGACCCTCCCGAACCGGACCTTCCCGGCCGTGCGCGAGGGCGGCCCTGGAGGCGTGCCGCGCGGACCCTCCGGGCAATGCGCGAGGGCGGACCCTCCCGGCAATGCGTGAGGGCGGCCCTGGAGCCTTCCAGGGCCGCCCTCGCGCATGTCTCGTGGGGGCTCAGCCGCCGTGCCCGTCCGGGTTCGGCTCGCCCGAGGCGATGCCGTTCGAGGTGCCGTTGCTCGCTCCGCCGCTCGGCGTGCCGCTCGCCGCACCGCCGGGCTTGTTGTTGGTCGCCGAGCCGGACGGGGTGCCGCTGGGCTTCCCGCTGGGCGTCGGCTTCGCGGTCGGCAGCACGGTCGGGCCCCAGCCCTTGAAGTAGCTCGTCGCCGGGACCACGAACGCGGTGATCGGGACCTTGCCGGTCGAGCTGAGGTCGAACACGACCCGCTGCGCGTCGCCGTCCCTGGCCGCCTCGCGCCCGTCGCTGATGACGGCGGAGGCGTTGCCCTCGCCGCCGAAGGCCACCGAGCCGCCCTTGGGGACGACGACCGGGCCGCTCTGGCCCTTGGGCGGGGAGATCTTCACACGCGCACCGGTGCCCGGCAGGGTGATGGCCTTGACGGTCTGGTCCGTCTTGCCGCTGTTGAAGATCCTGCCGGTGACGACGGCCGGGCCCTTCGCCGTGCGATCCGGCTGGGTGACCACAGTGGCGTTCTGGATCTTGATATCGCCGACGGCGGTCGCCGCGTTGTCGGGCTTGACCTGCAGCGTCTGCGCGTCGTTACCGGCTCCGCAGGCGGAGAGCGGGGCGACCGAGACCACGATGGCGGCTGCGGCGAGGGCGCCGCGTCGAAGGCTGCTGCTCACGGCGGCGGCATCTCCTAGGACGAGGTAAAGGTTGGATCAGCGCGCTTAGATTACCGATCCACACTCTTCGGCCCGCACCCGACCCGCCCCAAGGCGATCCGCCCCGGGCGGCGCCCCCCTCCGGTTCCGGTTCCGGTGCGGTTCCCGGGTGGTTCCGGTGTGCGTTACGAGGTGCGTCCGACCCGGTCCCGAATATCGTCTCGACCGGCCGCGCGGAGATTATCGGTAAGGAATCCGCGCATGTCCGAGAATTGATCACAGACTTGATCCGCGCCGTGCGATCAACGCCGCGATCAAGGGGTGATCAAGCGCCCGATCAAGGGTGCGATCAACGCTGTGATCAATTCGTGAATCGGAGCCGGATGGCTCGCTCCTGATCCGAACGGAGTAGCGGAAGTCCATCGACTGGACTCCGGCAAAACGGGACGTACAACCACTCCGCCGGGCTTCTCCGGGTGGTCGAGGGGCGGGTTTGCGGGTGCCCGGACAGCGGCTCCCACCTGCGGATACCCGCTTCCGCGAGCCCCGCGCAGCACGTTCCTGCCGCACTTGTCAAGCCCCGAGATATGCCCTGACCTGCGAAAACGCCATTCAGAAGAAGGCGTTCCCGTGTTACCCTGGATAGCCACGGAAGGGGTACCTGTCACATGACGTTCAAGGTTGGCGACACCGTGGTCTATCCCCATCACGGGGCCGCGCTGATCGAGGCCATCGAAACTCGTCAGATCAAAGGCGTGGACAAGACCTACTTGGTGCTGAAGGTCGCCCAGGGTGACCTGACGGTTCGTGTGCCGGCGGACAATGCGGAGTTCGTCGGTGTGCGTGATGTGGTCGGCCAGGACGGGCTGGACCGGGTCTTCGAGGTGCTGCGTGCACCGTATGCGGAAGAGCCGACGAACTGGTCACGTCGCTACAAGGCAAATCTCGAGAAGCTCGCCTCCGGCGATGTGATCAAGGTCGCCGAGGTCGTGCGTGACCTGTGGCGTCGAGAGCGTGAGCGCGGACTCTCCGCCGGTGAGAAGCGGATGCTCGCCAAGGCCCGCCAGATCCTGGTGAGCGAACTCGCCCTCGCCGAGAGCACCAACGAGGACAAGGCCGAGGCCCTGCTCGACGAGGTTCTCGCGTCCTGACATATCAATGCCGCGGTGCCCGAGTGACTCAGACCTGATTTCCGTAAGTCGTCTGTCGCCGGGCGCTGCGGCATGTTCGCGTGCCGGACGCTGCGCTTCCCCAGCCGACGCCTTCCAGCCCGACGCCTTCAACGACTTCCAGCCCGACGCCTTCAGCGACGCCTTCGACAGGCGCCGTGCCGGTGCCGGCGGCCGCGCCACGGTGCGCGGTGCGGAGTGTGCCGGGCCCGGGCAGCTGGCTCGACCAGTCGTCACGGAAGGGGCCGGTCGGGGCATCGCGCCCGGCACGCTGTGGCCATACCCATCTCGGCTGAGGAAGCAAACCTGAACGCCAACTCAATGTCCGCAACCCCGGATCGCGGCGGCTCCGGAGCGTCCGGGCGCCCCGTCCGCACCGCCGCCGTCATCCCCGCCGCGGGCCGCGGGGTGCGGCTGGGACCGGGCGCCCCCAAGGCGCTGCGCCCGCTGAACGGCACGCCGATGCTCGTCCACGCGGTCCGGGCGATGGCCGGATCCCGTGCCGTCTCCCTCGTCGTCGTGGTCGCCCCGCCGGACGGCGCCGACGAGGTGCGGCTGCTGCTGGACGCGCATCCGCTGAGCGACAGCCTCAGCGACACCACCGAGGTGGTGGTCGTGCCCGGCGGCGAGACCCGTCAGGAGTCGGTGCGCAAGGGGCTGGCCGCCGTCCCGGAGACCGTGACCACCGTGCTGGTGCACGACGCGGCCCGTCCGCTGGTGCCCGTGGACACGGTGGACGCGGTCGTCGCCGCCGTACGGGACGGGGCGCCCGCCGTCGTCCCGGCGCTGCCGCTGGCCGACACCGTGAAGCAGGTCGAGCCGCGCACCGGGGAGCGGGCCGGTGAGCCCGAGCCGGTCGTCGGCACCCCCGAGCGCGCACTGCTGCGCGCCGTCCAGACCCCGCAGGGCTTCGACCGCGCCACGCTCGTGGCCGCGCACGAGAAGATCACCCTGGAGGGTGAGGGCGCGACCGACGACGCGGGCATGGTGGAGCGGCTCGGCGTCGAGGTCGTGGTCGTCCCCGGCCACGAGGAGGCGTTCAAGGTGACCCGGCCGCTGGATCTGGTGCTGGCCGAGGCGGTTCTGGCGCGCAGGAGGGCGAACGATGGCTTCTGAACCGGTGGTGCTGCCCCTGGTGGGCATCGGCACGGATGTGCACGCCTTCGAGAAGGGCCGCGAGCTGTGGTGCGCGGGGCTGCTGTGGGAAGGCGATGAGTACGGAGAGTACGGACTGGCCGGTCACTCGGACGGCGATGTGGCCGCGCACGCCGCCTGTGACGCGCTGTTCTCCGCCGCCGGGCTCGGCGATCTCGGCGCCCACTTCGGCACCGGCCGCCCCGAGTGGTCCGGCGCCGCGGGCACCACGCTGCTCGCCGAGGCGGCCCGGATCGTACGGGAGGCGGGCTTCGGGATCGGCAATGTGGCCATCCAGGTCATCGGCGTACGCCCCAAGATCGGCAAGCGGCGCGAGGAGGCGACGAAGGCGCTGACGGCGGCGGTGGGCGCCCCGGTCTCGGTGTCCGGTACCACCACGGACGGCCTGGGGCTGACGGGCCGCGCCGAGGGTCTCGCGGCGATCGCCACGGCGCTGGTGTACCGGCGGTAGGAGGCGGGGAAGGGCGCCGGGGGCGCCGCGCGGCTCCGGCGCGACCCGGACGGACGTCGGGACCCGGACGGACGTGGGGACGGAGACGCGGGAACGGACGGACGTGGGGACGGGGACGCGGGAACGGAAGGGGGTCGTCCGGAGGGGCCGGGGCTGGGGAATCGTCCGGGGGATCCGGCGGAGATGGGGAGGAATGGGGAGAAATGGGGAAGAGGCGACCGTGGCGTCCGGAGTGTCACGCTTCTGTGTCCCCGGGGCGGAAGGGGCACGGGGCACCGTTCACTTCCCACTACCCTTGATGCGTGACTATTCGCCTGTACGACACCAGCGCCCGGCAGATCCGTGACTTCACCCCGCTCAGGCCGGGCTGTGTCTCGATCTACCTGTGCGGCGCGACCGTACAGGCCGCCCCGCACATCGGCCACATCAGGTCGGGGCTGAACTTCGACATCATGCGGCGCTGGTTCGCCCACCGCGGCTATGACGTGACGTTCATCCGCAACGTCACCGACATCGACGACAAGATCATCGCGAAGTCGGCGGAGCAGAACCGGCCGTGGTGGGCGATCGGCTACGAGAACGAGCGCGCCTTCAACCACGCATACGACATCCTCGGCTGCCTGCCGGTGACCTACGAGCCACGGGCGACCGGTCACGTCCCCGAGATGATCGAGATGATGCGGGGGCTGATCGATCGGGGTCATGCCTATGCGGCCGAGGGCAATGTCTATTTCGATGTGCGCTCGTTCCCCGAGTACCTGAAGCTCTCCAACCAGGACCTGGACGGGCTGCGCCAGCCCTCGGGCGAGGGCGAGACCGGCAAGCGCGATCCGCGCGACTTCGCCATGTGGAAGGCGGCGAAGCCGGGCGAGCCCAGCTGGGAGACCCCGTGGGGCCGCGGCCGTCCCGGCTGGCACCTGGAGTGCTCGGCGATGGCGCACAAGTACCTCGGCCGGGCCTTCGACATTCACGGCGGCGGTGTCGACCTGATCTTCCCGCACCACGAGAACGAGATCGCGCAGGCCAAGGCGTTCGGCGACGAGTTCGCCGCGTACTGGGCGCACAACGCCTGGGTGACCATGAGCGGCGAGAAGATGAGCAAGTCGCTCGGCAACTCGGTGCTGGTCTCCGAGATGGTCAAGCGCTGGCGCCCGATCGTGCTCCGCTACTACCTGGGCACCCCGCACTACCGGTCGATGATCGAGTACAGCGAGGAGGCGCTGCGCGAGGCCGAGTCGGCGTTCGCGCGGATCGAGGGCTTCGTCCAGCGAGTGGTGGAGAAGGCGGGGGCCGTCGAGCCCGCGGCCGAGGTGCCGCCCGCCTTCGCCGAGGCGATGGACGACGACCTCGGGGTGCCGCAGGCGCTCGCCGTCGTCCACACCACCGTCCGCCAGGGGAACTCCGCCCTGACCGCCGACGACAAGGAGGCGGCGGTCGCCCGGCTGGCCGAGGTGCGGGCCATGCTGGGCGTGCTGGGCCTCGATCCGCTCGACGAGCACTGGGCGGGCGGCTCGGACCGGGGCGAGGATCTGCACGGCGTGGTCGACTCCCTCGTCCGGCTGGTCCTGGAGCAGCGGCAGTCCGCGCGGGCCCGCAAGGACTACGCGACGGCGGACGCGATCCGCGATCAGCTCCAGCAGTCGGGCCTGGTGATCGAGGACACCCCGTCCGGACCGCGCTGGGAGCTGGGCCAGCGTTAAGGCCCTGACCTCCTGTGGTGTGCCGCCCGACGCCCCGGGCGGCACACTTGTGACCGTACACATGACCGCATAAATGACCGCACAGACGTGTGACGTTCGAGCCGCTTGCTGAGCAGCGCCGAGCAGTGAAGAGACAGGTGACCGTTCATGGCCGGCAACAGCCAGCGCAGGAACCGCCGTACCGCCAACAAGAAGGGCGCGACGGTCGGCAGCGGAGGTAAGCGCCGCCGCGCCCTCGAGGGCAAGGGGCCCACCCCGCCCGCCGAGATGCGCAAGGGGCACGTCAAGCAGCGGATGGCCAACGCCCGCGCCCGCCAGGCCGCCAAGCGCCCGGCGCCGCGCCGCGGCGGCAAGGGGACGAACGAGCTGGTGGTGGGCCGCAACCCGGTGGTCGAGGCGCTCCGCGAGGGCGTTCCGGCCAGCACCCTGTACGTGCAGCAGTACATCGACAGCGACGACCGGGTGCGCGAGGCGCTGAAGCTCGCCGCCGACCGCGGCGGCATCCACCTCATGGAGGCGCCCAAGCCCGAGCTGGACCGGATGACCAACGGCCTGAACCACCAGGGTTTGGTGCTCCAGGTCCCGCCGTACGAGTACGCCCACCCCGAGGACCTGAGCGCGGCCGCCTTCGACGACGGCGAGGACCCGCTGATCGTCGCCCTCGACGGCGTCACCGACCCGCGCAACCTGGGCGCGGTCGTCCGCTCGGTGTCGGCCTTCGGCGGCCACGGCGTGGTCGTACCGGAGCGGCGCGCGGCCGGTATGACCGCCGGCGCCTGGAAGACCTCCGCGGGCACCGCCGCCCGCACCCCGGTCGCCCGTGCGACCAACCTCACCCGGGCGCTGGAGGCGTACCAGAAGGCGGGCCTGACGGTGATCGGGCTGGCGGCGGACGGCGATGTCGAGCTCCAGGACCTCGAGGTGCTGGACGGCCCGGTCGTGATCGTCGTCGGCAGCGAGGGGAAGGGGCTGTCCCGGCTGGTGGGCGAGACCTGCGACCTGCGGGTGCGGATTCCGATGCCGGGCGGCGCGGAGTCGCTGAACGCGGGCGTGGCGGCGGGCGTGGTCCTCTATGAGGCGGCACGCCGCCGGGCGTAGCGGGTCCGGTTCGGGCGCCTGGCGCGTGGCGCGTGGCGTGTGGCGCACGGCGCATGCGGTGTGGGCGGGGTGCCGTCGGGTCGGTGTGGAGCGGCGCGGTCGGCGCGGTGGCGCGGTCGCGGTGCGGTGGCGCGGTCGGTGATGGCACGGTCGGTGCGGTGGCGCGGTCGTGGTGCGGCCCGTGGCCGGGCTCGGGCACCCGCCGGCCCGGAGCCGTGGGGATCGGTCGTGGATCCGTCGTGGAGCTGCTTCCCGGCCTGCGCCGCGCTTGTGCTGGGCCTGCCTCGGGCCGGTGCTGAGCCTGTGCCCGGCCTGTGCCGGGTATGCGCTGGGCCTGTGCCGGGTATGCGCCGGGCCTCTGCCTGGTCTGCCTTCCGGTCGATGATCTTGACGGGCCTCGGACAGATCGGGACGTCCCCGGCAGTGTCTTTCCCGTCCGTCACTCGGTTAGTTGGGCGTGGAGACCAGAAAAGCCCGCATGCCTTCGCCCCGGGCGGGACGCACGCGGGGGTTCGACGACGAGCCACAGCTGACCATGGCCAAGGTGCCGTGCGATCCGGCACGGGTCGCCGTCAACGCCCCGAGCTTCCGGGTGCAGCTCAGCGTCCCGGTCGTCAGCAGCGCTCTGGCGGACACGGCCCGGCTGGCCCGCGTCCCGGTGGGCCGACGCCGGCCGCCCGTGGTGTGGAGCGGCCGTACCCGCCCCGGTGGTGACACCGCGGCGACGCGGCTTCTCCAGGCCGTGCGGTACTCCCACGAGGGTCTGACCGACAGCCCTGTCGACGGCTTCTCCGAGGGCCTGGGCGACGGTCCGGGCCGGGCCCGGTCAGGGGAGGGCGCCGAGGACGTGGGCGCCACCCAGGTGCTGCCGCGGATCGCCTTCGACGACGACGCGCCCACCGTCATCGGCCCGCGCAGCCCCCGTACGGAGACCGTGCCCCGGCCCGGCGGGCGGCGGCGTCCGGGCGCGGACGGGCCGGGCGAAGCGGACGCGGCGGGCGCGG
>NZ_BBOX01000505.1 GCF_001553455.1 Streptomyces hygroscopicus subsp. hygroscopicus | reverse complement strand
TAACCAGGTCGAAGCCGACCCACGGACCGAACAGGCCCCGGTCGCCGCCTGACGCCCCGCGCGGAGCGAACACCTCCGTCACCACCCGTACGACACCGCCCGATGATGGAAAGGGAAGAGTCCGCCATGCTCATGGCCCACCCCGCCGTTCTGACCGACCTCATCCAGCAGTACGAGGCCCTCCACGCCCTGAACGCCGAGAACGGCGGCCCGCAGGCGCAGCAGCGGCTCGCCGATATTTCCTACACGCTGTGCGTGATCACCGGCACGCGCGACATCGACGCCGCCCTGATCGCCGCCCGGCACCAGCTCCCCGGCGCCCGTACCGAGGACGACTCCCTCCTCACCGCGAGCTGAAACACACCGCCGCGGGTCCCGGGCCGCCGCCCGGGACCCGCCCATCGCCGCGCCCGTGGGCGGGGAACTCCCCCGACCGGTAACTCCCCTGACCGGCGGAAGACTGACCGGCGGAAGACTGACCGGTGGAAGGGGCGGGCTCCGGCAGACCCCGGTCGGCAGCCGCCGTTCCGCGGCGGCCGGGGGTCGTCCGGCGGGCCCCGGCGCAACGCCCGTCGGCGTGCGGGGCGACCGTGGTGTGGCGCGGATGCGTCATGACGGCGGAGCGAGGGGTGCGCGCCCCCGGGACGCACCGGCCCCGGGCGCGGCCCCGCCGTTCTCACCTGGCGCGCAGGCCCCGGTCGGCGAAGGCGATCAGCCACTCGAAGCTCTCGTCGATGTCGGCACTCCACTGGAAGCCGTTGGCCGACTGCAACGTGGCGAAGCCGTGGCAGAGGCTGCGGAGCATGCGCAGGGCGTGGTCCACGTCGGACTCTTCGATCTCGTAGCCGCGCAGCACCGCCGTGAACGCGTCGAGCAGCCGCTGCCCCGCGGCGGCCAGCGGGTCGTCCGGGCCGGACGGTGCCACGCCGATCGTCGCGGCGTACCGGCCGGGGTGCTCCAGGACGAAGGCGCGGAAGGCGCGCGCCGCGGCCGCCAGGGCGTCGCGGCCCGCGTATCCCCGGACGGCGGCGCCGACGGCGTCGGCGGCTTCGCCCAGTGCCAGGACCGCGATGCGCCGGTTGAGGTCTTCCTGGCCGCCCACGTGCTTGTACAGGGACGGGGTGCGCACGCCCACCCGCTCGGCCAGCAACCCCATCGTCAGGCCGGCCAGGCCCACCTCGTCGGCGAGGGCGGCACCGGCCGCGACCACGGCCGCCGCGTCCAGACCGGCCCTAGGCACGGACGGCCGCCGATCGGAAGAAGGCGAGCATGAGCGAAACAACCTGGTCGGGGAACTGGTCGTGCGGATAGTGCCCGGCCCCCTCGATCATCTCGAGGCGGCCGAGGCCGGACGGCAGGGCATCGACGATCGCCGCCCCCTCGGCGTGCGGTTCGGCCCAGTCGGGGTCGAGCGTGCCCATCACCACCAGGACCGGGCAGCGGACGTTGCCGAGCTGCGCACCGGCGTCGGCCGGGGCGCTGCGGCCCATGCCCCGCAGGGCCTTCATCCGGCCCGGCTCGCGCAGCAGGGACTCGACGCGGCCGAGCCGCTCGGCCCAGTCGGCCGGCTTCCCGCCGGGGTAGGCGAGGTCGAGGTAGGAGAGCCAGAGCGGCACGCTGCCGAACGCGCCCGCGCCGGCCAGCCGCAGCATGCCCCGCCGGAAGCGCTTCACCCGCAGGTCGCCGGGGCGGATCGACTGCTTGCGGGTGAACGGCGCGAGTTCGACGACCGCGGTGACCAGCGAGGGCTCCCGCGCCGCGGCGATGGTGGCGGCGCCGCCGGAGATCGAGTGGCCGACGAGCACGGCCGGGCCGCCCAGGTGGCGGATCACGGCGAGCAGGTCGCCGGCGATGGCGGTACGGCTCCAGGACGGCCAGTCGGCGCTGGACTCGCCGCAGCCGCGCAGATCGACCGCGGCGACCCGGTAGCCGGCCGCCACCAGCGGCGGGATCACCGCGCGGTACGCGGCGCGGCTGTCGCCCATGCCGTGCGCGAGGACGATCAGCGGACCGGACCCCGCCACCTCGTAAGCGATCGTGCCGTCGTCGACGGCAAGGTACTCGGTCATGACGCCCTCCAGGGTTGGCTAATAGCACTAGCTAAAAGCTAAGCCGATTAGCCAATCCTGTCAAAGGCCGAACTCCCCGGTACCGCCGGGCCCCGCGACGGAGGGCCGCCCAAGGGCCGGGCCACCCAAGGGCCGGACCCGGCCGGGGCCGGCCCCGCCGGGCCGCACGGCAGCGGTTCAGCCCCGGCGCCAGTCGTCGTTCCGCAGATGGGAGCCGGCCATCGGGCCCATGCGGAGCATGCCCCCGTCCACGGCCCAGGAGGCGCCGGTGACGTAGCCGGCGTCCGGGCCGGCGAGGAAGGCGATCACGGCCGCGACCTCCCGGGCGTCGCCGGGCCGGCCCACCGGCACTCCGGGGCGTGCCTCGGTCCGGGCGTCGATGTCCTCCTGCCCGGTCATCGGTGTGGCGATCTCGCCCGGCGCCACCGCGTTGACCCGGATGCCGTGCTCGGCCAGCTCAAGAGCCATCACCTGGGTGAGGAGGCCGAGTCCGCCCTTCGCCGCGCAGTAGGGAGCGGCGCCGACGCGCGGCTGGTGCTCGTGCACGCTGGTCACGTTGACGATACGGCCGCCTCCGCCCTGGCGGATCATGCGCCGGGCGGCGTGCTGGCCGCACAGGAAGGGACCCACCAGGTCGACCTCCAGCACCCGCCGGACGGTCGCCACGTCGATGTCGAGGAACGGGGTGGCGGTACCGGTGCCCGCGTTGTTGACCAGCACATCGAGGCGGCCGAGGCGGTCGGCGAGCCGGTCGACCGCGTCCGCGGCCTCCGGGAGCCCGGTCAGGTCCATCTGCTCGACGGCGGCCCGCCGGCCGAGCTCCCGGACCTCGGCCGCGGTCCCCTCGGCGCCCTCGTGGTCGCTGTTCCAGGTGATGCCGATGTCCATGCCGTCGGCGGCCAGCCGTACGGCCACGGCGCGCCCGATACCGGAGTCCGCGCCGGTGATGACGGCGACGCGGGCGGCGCCGTCGGGGTCGGTGTTCTGGTGGGTACTCATCCATCACCTCCGATGCGAAGCGGCGGGCAGAGCCTGACCGCGGGGGCCCTGACCGGGTCAGCTCCGGTGGTCCTCCACACCGAACCCCAGGGCCCGTGCGATGTCCTGGACGTTGCGGTAGCTCTCGCCTTCCGGGAGCCGCGCGGCGAGGCTCACCAGACGGTCGGGGGCGTTGTTGTCCCGCAGGGTCTCCAGCACCGTGCCACGGTCCGCCGGGTACAGGTCACGCCCGAGATACCTGGCCAGCTCGGAGCGCGACCGGACGTCCTCGGCCGTCATCCCGCTCGGTGTGCCACCGGTGAGACCGGTGTCCGGGGCGCGTTCGGCCACCGGCTGGTCCTCGCCGGAGGGCTGCGGCTCCCTGTCCTCCTCCATCCGCGTGGCCCGGTCGGCCCTGATCTCTCCCTGGGTCCGCTTCTTGAGCTCGTCGTCCCGCAGCGGGCCGACCTTGTCCTTTCCGTGTTCCGCCATCTCCGTCGCCTCCCGCGTCTCTCCTCGCCCCCGCGTGAGCCACCGTGTGAGTCACCGTGTGAGGCGCGCGGGTACCCGCCGACCGCGGGACGTAATCGGAGGGCGGGCCCGCGGTGGGCCGGGCGGGCAGCGGCCGGGGCCGGACTGGCGGCCGGGGCCGGACCGCAGGCAGGAGGCGGCCCGGAGGCAACGCGCGGCGTCCGCCGGTTACCGGGTCGCGGCTGCCGCGTTGCGGATCCAGCTGCGGAATTCGATCGCCAGGTGCTGGCAGTGCCCCTCGATCATCGAGTCCGGGGCGGCGGACGGGTAGATGACGCGTACCACCACCTCCGCGCCGGTGCCGGTGTCCCGGGCCTGGTGCAGGCAGTACGCGAAGGGCGTACCGTCGTCCAGGCTGAGCAGGGCGTTCATCAGCGTCACCGGGTAGGAGGCGTCGAGGTAGGCGCTGACCGGCGGGGGCAGTTCGCGGGCCACCGACACCTTGAACCGGGTGAGGTGCCCGCCGATCGTCTCCACCATGCCCCCGGTGTAGTTCGGCGGCTCGACGTAGTGCTCGGGGTGGGCGTTGAGGAGCAGCCCCTTGTCCTGGAAGCGGCCGGTGCCGGCCTGGGACCGGAACCAGTCGGCCAGGTCGGTGCCGCTGAGCCCGCTGACGGTGAACGCGGTGCGGGACTCGCGGTAGGTGCCGCCGGAAGCCTCGATGAGCTCCTTGTGGAAGCGGTCGCCGGCGTCGATGTGTCCGGCGAGGAGATCCATCATCACCTGGCCGCCGGCCACGGTCTTCAGGTTCTTCAGGGCTCGCCGTGCGGCTTCGAGCTCCCACTGGTCCACGGTGGACTCGTCGAACGTGCGGCCCATGGTGTGCACTTCGACGGTCACCGGGCCGGAGGACCGTACAGCGGCGTTGATGCTCATGGTGTGCCTTTCGTGATGCGGCGAACCGCGTCGGCGCCCTCGGGGCGACCGGCGTGGGAGAGGTGTGTCGAGCCCGCGTGCGGCGGGCGCCGCACCGAGAGTAAGATGCACTCATGCATCTTACAAGTCCGGAGTCCGGTCCCGGCCGTCGGCGGCACAGCGCGGAGCTGGAGGCCGCGCTGCTCGACGCCGCGTGGGAGGAACTGATGGAACGCGGGTACGCCGCGCTCACCTTCGCCGCGGTCGCGCAACGCGCCGGCACCAGCCGGCCGGTCGTCAACCGCCACTGGCCCAGCAAGGACACGCTCGTCCGGGACGCGATCGCCCGTGCCAGCGACCGGTTCACGCTCATCGATCCGGACACCGGGTCCCTGCGGGATGACACCATCGCGCTGCTCGAGCAGCTCAACGGGGCGTTCACGATGTTCGCCGCGGCCATGACCGCGCAGTTGGCCGCCTACTTCGAGGAGACCGGAACGACGCCCGCCGAGCTGCGCGCGTCCCTGGTCGATCAGCGGTGGTCGCTGATCGAGTCCGTGACGCGGCGTGCCGTCGAACGCGGAGAGATCGACGGGGCGAAACTGACCCCGCGCATCGTGCGGTTGCCGTACGACCTGCTCAGACACGAGGTGCTCATGCATCTGAGGCCGATGTCCTCATCGGCCATCCAGGAGATCGTCGACACCGTCTTCCTCCCGCTGGTCGCCTGAGCCGGCCGTGGAACGGTCCGTCCGGCCGGGCGGATGGCGGCCCCGCGCCCCGGCCGTCGGCGGCGGACCACCGCGCGCCCCCGCTG
>NZ_BBOX01000504.1 GCF_001553455.1 Streptomyces hygroscopicus subsp. hygroscopicus | reverse complement strand
GACCCGCGGGTGCCGGGGCCGCGGCCGGTCAGGGCACCTCGGGGCCGCGGTACTCGCTCATCGCGTCGATCAGCCAGCGCGCCAGGTAGTCGGCGAACGAGGCGCGCGGGAGAAGCCGGTACGCCGGGTCGTCGCCGGTCTGCCAGAGCAGCACCGCGACGGGTCCCACCGTGGTCGTCACCGCCCGGCCGGGGCCGAAGGCCCGGGGATGGAGGTCCAGCGGGCAGCCCTTCTCCAACACCTGCCGGGCGGCCGGGCCGCTCAGCTCCAGCGTGGTGCGGTTCGCCGAGACGTCCACGGCCGAGCCCGGGTCCGCGCCGAGCGCCTTCCGCAGTCCGGCGGTCAGGGACGTGCCGTCGGCGCCGGACAGCACGAGCCACTCGTCGGGGCCGAGCCAGATCACCGTGTGGGGGCCGGACGCGGCGGTGTGCCCGCACTGCCGCGGGAGCGCGGCGCCCAGCGCCTTCTCGACGCGGCGGGCCGCGTCGGAGGCAGGCCCGACGCGCAGGTTCACCATGGTGAGGAACGGCCGCTCGGTCAGCGTGACCCCGCGGGCGCCGGTGACGGCGGCGGCGCGCATCCGCTCCGCCAGGTGTGCCAGCGGGCTGGTGCGCAGGGCCACCGGGTCCGCGCCCGCGTGGAGCGTCGGCTCAGCCATCGCGCTTGGTCCCTTCGGGGTCGTAGAGGACGCGGTCGGCCACCTCGACGGGCACCAGGTCCTCGCCCACGGCAGCGAGCAGCGTCTCGCCGATCCGTGCCCGGCCGCCGGCCACGAGGGCGAGGGCGAACGGGCGGCCGAGGGCCGGACTGTGGTAGCTGGAGGTGACGTGGCCGAGCATCGGCACCGGCCCGGCCCCGGGGGTGAGGGGCCCGTCCGGCGCGATGAGCTGGGTGCCCTCGGGCAGCCGGGTCCTGCGATCGGCCGGCAACAGTCCGACCAGCTGCTTGCGGTCGGTGCGGGAGGTGTCGGCGCGGGAATGGGACCGCTTGCCGATGAAGTCCTTCCGCCGGGAGACCACCCAGGACATGCCCGCGTCCTGCGGGGTGACGGTGGAGTCGGTGTCCTGGCCGACGACGATGTAGCCCTTCTCGGCCCGCAGGACGTGCATGGTCTCGGTGCCGTACGGGGTGATGCCGTACGGCTGTCCGGCCTCGTGCACCCGCTGCCACACGGCCAGTCCGTACCACGCGGAGACGTTGATCTCGTAGGCGAGTTCACCGGAGAAGGAGATCCGGCAGATCCGGGCCGGGACACCGCAGGCCAGGGTGGTCTCGCGGAACGCCATGAAGGGGAACGCCTCGGCGGACAGGTCGATCCCGGGCACGAGCCGGGCGAGGACCTGGCGCGACCGCGGCCCGACGACGGCGATCGTCGCCCACTGTTCGGTCACCGAGGTGCAGTGGACGTCGAGTTCGGGCCACTCGGTCTGCAGCCACTCCTCCAGCCAGTCCAGGACCGCGGCGGCGCCGCCGGTCGTGGTGGTCATGAGGTAGCGGTTCTCCTCCAGACGCAGGGTCACGCCGTCGTCGAAGATCATTCCGTCCGGTGTGCACATCACGCCGTAGCGGGCCGTGCCCGGCTCGAGCTTTGTGAAGGCGTTGGTGTACACACGGCCCAGGAACTCGCCCGCGTCCGCGCCCCAGACCTCGATCTTGCCGAGGGTGGAGGCGTCCATGAAGGCCACCCCCTCGCGGGCCGCGCGGCACTCGCGGGCCACCGCCGCGTCCATGTCCTCACCGGGCCGCGGGTAGTACCAGGGGCGCTTCCACTGCCCGACGTTCTCGAACTCCGCGCCGTGCGCCACGTGCCAGGGGTGGATGCAGGTCGTGCGCACCGGATCGAACAGGTCGCCGCGCTCGCGCCCCGCCAGGGCGGCGAACGCCACCGGTGTGTACGGCGCCCGGTGGGCCGTGGTCCCGATCTCGCCGGGGGACACCCCCGCGCCGAGTGTTTCCGCGATCACTCCGATCGCGTTGACACCGGACGTCTTGCCCTGGTCGTTGGCGGTGCCGAGCGAGGTGTAACGCTTGATGTGCTCGACACCGCGCATACCGGCGCCGGTGGACCGCCGGACGTCGGCGACGGTGACATCGCGCTGGAGGTCGACGAAGTGGGTGTCCCAGCCGTCAGGGCCGCCGTCGGGCGCCGGGACCAGCCACAGCGCGCGCACCGGCCCGGCTCCGGACGGCGCCTCCTGCGGCGACGGCACGGGAACCGGGAACCCGGCGTCCGTCGCGGCCCGCGCACCGGCCCGCGCGCCCTCGCCCACCGCGCCGGGGAGGTCGTACGTCCCCCGGGCCGCGCCGACGATCCGCTGGTCGCGCACGGCGCCGTCGGGGACGAAGGCGGCCAGGCCCTCGTCCCAGCGCAGCCGGCCCTGGCGCTGGCCGTGCAGGTGGACCACCGGGCTCCAGCCGCCCGAGACGGCCAGCAGATCGCAGGCGAACGATTCCGGTTCACCGGAGAGCCGACCGCTTGCGCCGAGGCGCTGGACGGTGACGCCGGTGAGCCGGCCGTCGCCGGTGGTGCCCACCACCGCGCTGCCCGTCAGCACCCGCGCCCCGGTCGCCGCGGCGATCCCGGCGGCCCGGTGGGACAGTCCGGGGCGGGCGTCCACGACGGCGGCGATGCCGATCCCGGCGGCGTGGAGGTCGGCGACCGTGTCGTAGGCGCTGTCGTTGGTCGTGCTCACCACGGCGCGCGAACCCGGTGCCACGGCGTACCGGTTGAGGTAGGTGCGCACGGCCGCGGCGAGCATCACCCCGGGCCGGTCGTTGCCGGCGAACACCAGCGGACGCTCATGGGCGCCGGTGGCCAGGACCACCTGGCGGGCGCGTATGTGCCACAGCCGCTGCCGGGAGACGCCCAGGGACGGGTCGGGGGCGGTTGCCCCGAGGTGGTCGGTACGCCGTTGCAGGGCCAGCACGTAGTTGTCGTCGTAGGCGCCGAAGGCCGTGGTGCGCGGCAGGACGACGACCTCGGGAGCGGCGTCGAGCGCCGCGCGGACCTCGGCGACCCACTCCGGGGCGGGCTGCGCGCCGACCCGCTCGGTGCGTGCGGAGAGCAGCCGGCCGCCGGGCTCGGGCTGGTCGTCCACGAGCATCACCCGGGCGCCGGAGCCGGCCACAGCGGCGGCGGCGGCGAGGCCGGCCGGACCGGCGCCGACGATCAGGACATCGGTGTGCGTGTACTTCTTGTCGTAGACGGCCGGGTCCGGGGCCGGGTCGAGCCGGCCCATCCCGGACAGGGTCGTGGCGGACAGGCCGTCGTACAGCTCCACCGTGGTCGCCGGCAGCATGCCCTCCGCGCACGGGCCGTCGAGCCGCACCAGGGCGTTGGGCTCCTCGGCACCGGCGGCGACGATGCCGCGCGGGCGGTGGCGGTGGATCGACGGTGCCACCTCGATCAGACCGCACGCGAGCATCGCCGAGGCGAGGGTGTCCCCGGGGTGTCCGGTCAGTTCCCGGCCGTCGACGGTGAACCGCAGGACGGTGCCACGGTCGACGCGGCCTCCGTGCCGGAGCCGGAAGGGCTGGCCGGTCATCGGTTTCCTCCGGCCCGGTGCGGTTCGGGGCGGGGCTCGTCGAGCCGGTAGGAGGCGAGCACCTCGTGGGTGGCGGTGTCGCGCAGGACGTTGAACCAGCGGCGGCAGCCGGTGCTGTGGACCCACCGCTCGGCGAACGGCCCCTTGGGGTTGTCGCGGTAGAAGAGGTACCCGGCCCACTGCTCGTCGGTGAGGTCCGCGGGGTTGCCGGGGTAGCGGACGTGGGCCTGTCCGCCGTAGTGGTACTCGGTCTCGTCCCGCGGACCGCACCAGGGGCAGGTGATCAGCAGCACGGTGTCCTTCTCTCCGGAGGCTTTCAGTGGGCCACGGCCGCCGCGCCGTGTTCGTCGATCAGCGCGCCCGTCGTGAAGCGTTCGAGGGTGAAGGGGACGTTCAGCGGATGCGGTTCGCCGGTGGCGATGGTGTGCGCGAAGGTCCATCCCGCGGCCGGGGTGGCCTTGAAGCCTCCGGTGCCCCAGCCGCAGTTGACGTAGAGGTTCTCCACGGCGGTGGTGCCGATGATCGGGGAGGCGTCGGGGGTGACGTCGACGATGCCGCCCCAGGTGCGCAGCACATGCGCGCGGGCGAAGACCGGGAACAGTTCGACGGCGGCGGCCATCTGCCGCTCGATCACATGGAAGGAGCCGCGCTGTCCGTAGCCGTTGTAGGCGTCGACGCCCGCGCCCATCACCAGCTCGCCCTTGTGGGCCTGGGAGACGTAGACGTGCACATGGTTCGACATCACCACGGTCGGGTGCACCGGCTCGTGCAGTTCGGAGACCAGTGCCTGCAGCGGATGGGACTGCACCGGCAGCCGGACGCCCGCGCGTTCGGCCAGTACGCTGCTGTGCCCGGCCGCCGCGAGGCCGACCCGGCCCGCGAGGACGCGGCCGCGGCTGGTGCGCACGCCCACGACCCGGTCGCCGTCCTTGAGGAAGCCGGTGACCTCGCAGCCCTGGATCAGGTCCACGCCCATCTCGTCGGCGCGGCGGGCCAGCGCCCAGGCGACGTGGTCGTGCTTGGCGATGCCGGCCCGCGGCTGGAAGGTGCCGCCGAGGACCGGGTACCGGGAGCGGGGTGAGACGTTGAGGATCGGGCAGACCTCGGCGGCCTCCTCCGGCCCCAGCCACTGGGCGTCGATCCCGCTCAGACGGTTGGCGCCCACGCGGCGCACGCCCTCGCGCACGTCCTGGAGGGTGTGCGCGAGGTTGAGGACGCCGCGCCGGCTGAACAGGATGTCGTAGTCCAGCTCCGCCGGCAGTCCCTCCCACAGCTTCAGCGCGTGCTCATAGATGGCCGCGCTCTCGTCCCACAGGTAGTTGGAGCGGATGATCGTGGTGTTGCGGGCCATGTTGCCGCCGGCCAGCCACCCCTTCTCCAGGACGGCCACGTCGGTGATGCCGTGGTTCTTGGCGAGGTAGTAGGCGGTGGCCAGGCCGTGGCCGCCGGCGCCGACGATGACGACGTCGTACGAGGCGCGCGGCTCGGGGTTGCGCCAGAGGAAGTCCGGATGTTCCGGCGGCGGCTGGGCGGTCATGCCGGGTCTCCGCCAGGGCGGGACGGCTCGTCGTCCGCCGCGGTGGCGACCTCGGGACCGGCCGTGCCGGGCGGGAGGGAGCGGGAGGAGGCGGTCGTGCTGATCGACGGGGTCGCTGCCATCTGTGCACCGTCCTGGGAGCCAACTAATGGGCAATTGATATATCAGCCTGCGCGGTAAGGTATGGGAGCCCGGTCGGAGAGGTCAAGGGGGCATGGCGATGCAGCAGGTGGTCACCGAAGCCGCGGGCGAGGAACTGTCCCTCGCCGAACGCGCCTACCGCGCCATCCGCGACCGGCTCGTCATGCTCGAGATCCGCCCGGGCGCGCCGATCAACGAGGAACAGCTGGCGCAGTCCCTCGGCGTCGGGCGGACGCCGGTGCGCGAGGCGCTGAAGCGTCTCCAGTACGAGCGCCTGATCACGACCTATCCCCGGCGCGGCACCTTCGCCACCGACGTCAACATCACCGACCTCGCCCACATCTCCGAGGTGCGCCAGGAACTGGAGCCGCTGGCCGCGGCCCAGGCCGCGCGGCGGGCCACGGCCGCCGACCGGGCCGCCCTGACCGCCCTGCGGCGGGAACTCCGGGACGCCGCCGGGCGTCCGCGCGACGCGGCCGGGCTGATGAGCCTGGACCTGAAGGTCCACCGCGCCGTCTACGCCGCCACGCACAACCCGTACCTGGCGGACACCCTGGTCCGCCACGACAACCTGGCCACCCGCATCTGGTGCCTGTTCATCGACCGTCTGTCCGACATGGCCGGCCACGTGGAGGAGCAC
>NZ_BBOX01000503.1 GCF_001553455.1 Streptomyces hygroscopicus subsp. hygroscopicus | reverse complement strand
GGGGTCTGGGGTCGGGGTGGGTGTCGCCGCCTCTGGTGCCGAGGCCGGGGGCGGGGACGGAGTCGGTCAGGGCGGTGGTCTTGAGGGGCGGCGGGGTCATGGCGTGGATCTCGGGACCAGCGGCTTGATGTCGATGCCCGGCAGCGAGGGCGGCGGCAGCCGGTAGGCCGGGGGCGTCGGCCACACCGGGGCGGTGGGGTAGAGGTAGGTCGGGAGCGGGGCGGGCACCGTGCCGCCGGTGGTGCCGCCGCCCGGCCGGTAGCCGTCGGTCCAGGGGGACACCGGCGTCCCGGGGTAACTCGGCTCGTCCCTGTTGGCCCACAGCACGAACGTCAGCCCCGCCATCCCCAGCAGCACGGTGAGCGCCAGCGCCCGTACGGCGGTGATCCGCCGACGCGCGGGGCCGGTGGCCCCCGGCACGATGCTGATCAGCCGCGGCTGCTCTCCAGGGGCCCCCGGCACCACGCCGTCCACCGCGCCCCCGGCCGGGCCGGTGGGCAGCGGTGCGCGTTCGTCCACGCCCAGGGCGGCCAGGTGCAGACCGAGCCGCTGGGTCTGGCCGGGCAGCCGGACGGCGGTGTCGGCCCAGGTGTGGATGGTCTCGGGGGCGATGCCGGCGGGCGGTACGAGAATGCTGGGGCCGGTCCAGTCCATCGCCCAGTAGGCGACCCCCCGCGATACCAACTGCGCCCCGATCAGCACGGCCAGGGCGTCGGCCAGAGGGCGGAGCGGATCGCTCTCGTTCTGCGCACCCCGGGGCAGACGGGAGTTGAGTGCGCGGGCGAGCGGCATCCGGCGGCCACCGTCCAGCAGCCGCAGCACCCGCTGGATCGTCAGCGCGTCGGGCTCCCGCTCCGTCTCCGGCCGCTCCGCCTTCGCCCGCTCCACCTTCCTCCACGCCGTCCGTTCGGCCTCCGGCCGCTCCGTGCGTTCGGTCCCCGGCCGTCCCGTCCGCTCATCCTCCGGCCCCTCCGTCCGTTCGGCCTTCGGCCGCTCCGTCCGCTCATCCTTCAGCCGCCCCGTCCGCTCCGCCTCCTCGACCGTGCGGACGGCCTCCGCCAGCGGTGCGAGGGGCCGCCTCGCACGGTGCTCGGCCAGTTCGATGAGCCAGTCCCGCCAAGGCACTCTCGTCCCCGCGTCCGGGCCGGGCAACAGGATGCGGCCCAACTCGATCGCGTACCTGGGCGGGACGGAGAGGGGGCGGGCGAAGAGGGGCACGGCTCCGGTCTCCGCGGCGGGCAGGCGCGCCAGCCGTTCCAGCCGGGTGGCCAGCGGCGGATGTGCGTCGTCGGGTCCGGCGGGCCGCTCGACGGCGCGGGCGCGCAGTGTGGCCAGCGGCTCCCGCAGCTCGGGGGCCTGGACCATATGGGCGAAGGCGCGGAACGGATCGTCGGGTATCCGACCCGTCGCCCGGCGCATCGGGGCGAGGAACTCCGCCAGGAACTGCTGCCACGCCGCCCCCAGCGCCTCCGTGGAGCACAGCGCGTCGGCGACCGCGCCCGGACCGGCCACCCGGGCGGCCTCCCGGTCGGCCTCCAGCTCCTGGCGCCGCCGGACCGGGCGGGTGAGCCAGCGAAAGAGGTAGGTGTAGAGGCCGAGCAGCAGCAGCGGCCCGCCCGCGTACAGCCGTACCAGGTCATTGGCGGCCGACGCGTCCTGGATCGCCTGCCGGGCCGCGACCAGCCCCGCCGCGCCCCGGTGGGCGACCGCGCCGAAGCGGCTGTGACGGTGGGAAAAGTGGCCCAGCTCATGTGCGAGGACGGCGCGCAGTTCGGCGAGCGACAGACCGGCCAGCAGGGGCAGGCCGAGATAGAGGACGCGTCGGCCGGGGGCCAGCCCGAGGAGCGGGGCGTCCTCGGTGACCGAGGCGTTGACCTCGGCGGTCAGTCGGATATGGGCGGGCGGGTGGGTGCCGACGCCGAGCGCCAGTTCCTCGACCATGCGCCATAACTCGGGCGCCCCGCGCCGGGTCACCGTCACCGCGTCCTCGCGCGGGGCGGAGGGGCGGGCGGTGCGGACCACCGCCCACGCCATGCCGAAGACGATCGGGGCGAACGCCGCGCAGGCGATGATGGCGCTGGTGGGCGGCGTCTGGACCCCGGGCGCCCTGGCGCTCCACAAGGCCACCGCGAGGAAGGCCGCCCAGAGCAGCACCATGGACGCGACCAGCGCGTAGAGGACGGCGAGCAGGGCGAGGGCGAGGACGGCGCGGGCGGCAGCGATCATCGGTGCTCCCGGGCGGTGTCCGTCCGGGGGGTTTCCGTGCGGGAGGTTTCCGTGCGGGAGGTTCCCGTGCGGACGGTGCCATCCTGGACCGTGCCGTCCCAGGCGGTGTCGCCC
>NZ_BBOX01000502.1 GCF_001553455.1 Streptomyces hygroscopicus subsp. hygroscopicus | reverse complement strand
CGCGGGCCCCGCCCAGGTCAGCGGCTCGCGGCTCGGCGGCCCGTGGCCCGGCAGCACGCGGCCCGGCACCGCCCCCGGCATCGCCCAGCTCACCGGCGCGCGGGCCGGCGGCGCCCAGTCCCGCACCGTCCGGCCCCGGTTGGTGGGATTCGTCCCGGAAGCCGTCCGTCAGCCACTCCACGGCCCCGTGCAGTGCCACGGTCAGCGGGTCCTCCGCCATGCGGGTCAGCAGGCGCTCGCCCGAACGGCTGAGGTCCGGCGAAACGTCCAGCAGCAGGCTCAGCCGGGCGCGAGCCTTGTGCAGATTGCTGCCGACGCTGCCGACGGAGATCCCGAGTTCGGCGGAGATCGCCTGATAGCTCATGCCCTCGAGCGAATGCATGACGACCACCTGACGCTGACGCGGCGGCAGTGTGCCGAGGGCGCGCAGCGCGGCCAGCGCCTCGGCGGTCTCCTCGACCGTGGCGGTCGTGGCGGCCGGGACGGTCAGCTCGACCGGCTTCCAGCGGAACCACCAGCGCCGCCCGTCCCGCGAGAGCTTGCGCCGCATGGTGGTGGTCACCCACGCCTCGGGCGAGGCGCACGTCCTGACCTCCGGCCAGCGGCGCATCGCCTCGATGTACGCCTCCTGCACGGCGTCCTCGGCGTTCTGCCGGTTGCCGCTGAGCATCACCGCGCGGGCGGCCAGCCAGGGGTAGGTGCGGGCGTAGAAGGCGTCGAACTCCTCCTCGGCGTTGCCCATACCAGGCTTCTCCGCGCCGGGCCTCTCCACGTCCGGGTCCGGCTTCTGCACGCCGGGCCGCCCCACGCCGGACTCCTCACCGGACCGCCCGACGCCGGGCCGCCCCTCACCGGATCTCCTCACACCGGGCCTCTTCCCACGCGCGGTCTCCTCGACGGTGTCACTCATGCCGCCCGCCCCCCGTTCCGCTCATCCCATCTGCCCCGTCCATCCCGTCCGTCCTGCCCGCCCTGCCCGTACCGTCCGTCCCGTCCGCCCCGCCCCTCCCGCTCGGACCGCTCCTCCGGCCGCCGCCGTATGGTCAGCGCCGCACCGTCGGGACGGCGGTCGGTGAGCACCGTGCCCGGCTCCGTTCTGCTCACCAACTCGGCCAGCGTGCGCGCCCGGTGCCGTTCGCCCGAGCGTGCCGCCAGCCAGCGGATGACGTCCCCCATCAACCGCAGCACCCCCACCGTCACGACCGTTGCCACCGTGAGCCACGGATTGTCCATGAGCACCGTTATGTCTCCTCTTCATGGTTCCCGGCGGGAGCCGGTTCACCATGAAGAGCCATCACGGACCGGATTTCTTCACCGCGATGTTGCGGCGCTCGGAAGGCCGCCGCGGCGCGAACCGCTGCGGCGCGAGGCGGACTTCGGGCTCGCCGCGTGAGCATGCGCCAACGACGCGTCAGCTGTCAGTTAGCGGATCGCCAGCAGCGGCGAGCAAGATTGTTCCCAGGACGCGGAACGCACCACGGAAAAGCACCGGGTCCCGACCACACCTCGACCGCCCCTGGGGGATTCCATGTCGCACAAGGCCGCTCTCCGCCGCAACCGCACCCGCGCCGTCGCCGCCGCCTCGCTGATCGCCGCTGCCGCGCTCTCGCTCACCGCATGCGGAAGCGGTGATTCCGACACCGACGCCAAGGGAAACCCGTCCGCGACCGCATCGGCCACCCACCCGAACGGTTCCGCCGACGGCTCACGCGAGGCCGTCGACACCAAGGCGAGCAACACCTCCGACAGCTCCGTATCGGCCAACCGCTGCACCAACCAGCAGTTGGAGGCCGCGTGGTCGAACTTCGAGGGCGGCCCGGACATGGACTACGACGGGCAGCAGACCGCCCGGGTGGTGCTGAAGAACACCGGCCCGAACGACTGCGCCATGGTCGGTTTCCCGGGCGTCCAGCTCCAGACCGAGCACGGCGAGACCTGGGACCTGCGGCGCACCAACGCCAAGCCGACGCCGGTGACGCTCAGCGCCGGCGGGCGGGCCACCTTCGACATCACGTTCCTGGCCTCGACGCGCGACGACGACCGGAAGTTCGCACCGAACCAGGTCGTCATCACCCCGCCGAACGAGCGCGGGAACATCGTGCTGGACTGGCCCTACGGTGGCGCGCTGCTGGACCAGTCGGCCGCCACCCACCCGGGGACCTTCGTCGGCCCGGTCAGCACGCCGGAGAGCTGAGGGCGGACATCAGCCGGGCGGGCGGTACGACGACGGGTCGTACCGCCCGCCCGGCGTGACCGCCAACGCGCCGCGATGGCCGCGCCTCAGACGGATCGGACGCGCATCCGGCACCGGCCGAACCACGGCCCGCTTCGGTCGCTGCCTTAGCTGCCTTCGCTGCCTTCGCCACGTCCGCTTCGGTCGCTACCCGTACGTTCGCTACCCGTACGTTCGCCACCGCCGCGTTCACTTCGCCGAGTCACGCGTCAGATTGCTGAACGCTTCGAGGTTGCGGGTGGATTCGCCGCGCGAGGTGCGCCACGCGTACTCCTTGCGGATGGCGGTCGCGAACCCCATCTCCAGCAGCGTGTTGAAGCTGCCGTCCGCGTTCTCCAGTACGGTGCCGAGCAGCCGGTCCACTTCCTCCGGGGTGACGGCGGCGAGCGGCAGCTTGCCCACCAGATAGACGTCGCCGAGCTGGTCGATCGCGTAACTCACCCCGTAGAGCCGGGTGTTGCGCTCCAGCAGCCAGCGGTGGACGGCCTCGTGGTTCTCGTCGGGATGGCGTACGACGAAGGCGTTGATCGAGAGGGAGTGCCGACCGACCCGCAGCGAGCAGGTGGTCGACAGCTTGCGGGTGCCCGGGAGCGTGACCACGAAGGTGCCCTCGGACGGGCTCTCCCACTCGAGCTCGGCGTCGCGCAGGGTCCGCTCGATCACGGCCTTGGCGTCGGACACGGCCTGGTCTCCGGTCACGGCCTTGGGGTCGGGCACGGTCCGGTCCTCGGTCACGGCCCTCGCGCCGGGCGCGGCCCGGTCCCCGGTCACATCCTTCGCATCGGACGCGGCCCGGTCCTCGGTCACATCCTTCGCATCGGACGCGGGCCGAGCGGCCCGGTCCCCGGGTACGGACGTGTTGTCGGTGTCACCCATGGGCCGATCGTAGGCGACGCCGCTCACGCATCGCCGCCGTGTAGACCTCCGCCGTCGCCGCGGCGGAGGTGTCCCAGCCGAAGGACTCGGCGTGCCGGGCCGCGGCCTCGCCCATCCGTTCCGCCCTCCCCGGGTCCGCCGCGAAGGGGCGCAGGGCGCGGGCGTAGTCGGCGGGGTCGTGGCCGTCGATCAGCGTGCCGCTGATCCCGTCCCGTACGGCCACCGGCAGACCGCCCACCGAAGCCGCCACGACCGGGGTGCCGCATGCCTGCGCCTCGATCGCCACCAGTCCGAACGACTCGCTGTACGACGGCATGACCAGCACGGACGCCGCCCGGTACCAGTCCGCGAGCTCGTCCTGCGCACAGGGCGGCCGGAACCGGACCACATCGCAGATGCCGAGCCGGGCCGCCAGCTTGTGCAGCCCCTCGGGCTTGGCCAGCCCGCTGCCGCTGGGGCCGCCCACCACGGGGACGACGATGCGCTCGCGCAGCGAGGGCTCCTCCTCCAGGAGGTGGGCGACCGCGTGCAACAGGATGTCGGGGGCCTTCAGCGGCTGTATGCGCCCGGCGAAGAGGGGGATGAGCGCGTCGGGCGGCAGTCCCAGCCGGGCACGGGCGGCGGCCCGGCCGTCGGCGGGCCGGAAGCGGTCGAGGTTCACCCCGGGATGGACGACCGCGACCAGTTCGCGCACCGCGTCGTAGTGGCGCACCAGCTCGTCGGCCTCCTCGCCGGTGTTGGCGATCAGCCGGTCGGCGGCGCGGACGATCTGCTGCTCACCGATGACACGGGCCGCGGGCTCGGGCGTGTCGCCCTCCGCCAGCGCGGCGTTCTTGACCTTGGCCATCGTGTGCATGGCGTGCACCAGCGGCACTCCCCAGCGCTGGGCGGCCAGCCAGCCGACGTGGCCGGAGAGCCAGTAGTGGGAGTGGACGAGGTCGTAATAGCCCGGCCGGTGCCCGGCCCACGCCTGCATGACCCCATGGGTGAACGCGCACAGCTGCGCCGGCAGGTCCTCCTTCGCCAACCCCTCGTAGGGCCCCGCGTCCACATGCCGTACGAGCACGCCGGGGGCGAGTTCGACGGACGGGGGGAGCGCGCCGGTGGTGGCCCGGGTGAAGATCTCCACCTCGATGTCGATGGCGGCCAGCCGCTTGGCCAGCTCGACGATGTAGACGTTCATCCCCCCGGCGTCACCGGTGCCGGGCTGGTGCAGCGGCGACGTGTGCACACTGAGCATCGCGATCCGCCGCGGCCGTCGCGGAACGCGGCGAAGCCGCTGGTGGGACGGGACGCCGAACGGTACGTGGGACCGGCCTCGCAGGCCGCCGAGCCGGGACGCGTGCTGGCTCACCGAGCGTTACCTCCTTGCCGGGGCGGTCTCCCTCTCGGTCGTCAACACCGGAACGCGTCGTTCCCATTTCCGTTTTGCCAAAGCGTGACGTTCCAGCCCCCGATCGACCTCCTCGGGCCACTTCCTCGGGCCACCTCCTCGGGCCGCCATCCACCCCTCGTTCCGCCCTCTCGGTCCGGCCCTCCCTCGGTCCACCTCCTCGCCCCGACTCCCCGGTCCACCTCCTCGCCCCGCCCCTCGGTCCGGCCCCCTCGCTCCGACTCCCCGGTCCGGCCCCCTCGATCCCCTCCTCGGCCCGCCCCTCAGTCCGCACCGCCCTCGGTCACATCCGCCGGTCCAACCCGCCGGTCCCGCTCCGTCCGCCCCCGCATAGGCTCTGAGCCATGCCCGCCCGCGTACCCCCGCCGTCCCGCCCGATCGGTTCGGCGACCCGCGGGACGACCAACCCCAATCGGCTGCGCCGGATGGACCGGTGGATCGCGGCGGCGCACGGGGCCGCGCTGCGGCGGGCCGGGGACGCGCCGGTGGCGGTGGACCTGGGGTACGGGGCCGCCCCGTGGACCGCCGTCGAGCTGCTGGACCGGCTGCGCTCCGTACGGGCCGGAACCCGCGTGGTAGGCGTCGAGATCGACCCCGGGCGCGTGGCCGCCGCGCGCCCGTACGAACGCGAAGGGCTCACCTTCGCGCACGGCGGCTTCGAGGTGCCGCTGCCGGGCGGGGCACGCCCGGCGCTCATCCGGGCGGCCAACGTGCTGCGGCAGTACGAGGAGGGCGAGGTCGCCGCCGTGTGGCGGCGGCTGTGCGCCCGGCTGGCGCCCGGCGGGCTGCTGGTGGAGGGCACCTGCGACGAGATCGGGCGGCGGCACGTATGGGTCGCGCTCGACGCCGCGGGCCCGCGCACCGTGACCTTCGCGGCCCGCCTCGGCTCCCTGGAACACCCCTCCGACCTGGCCGAACGGCTCCCCAAGGCACTGATCCACCGCAATGTGCCGGGCGAACCGGTGCACGCCTTCCTGCGCGACTTCGACCGCGCCTGGGCGGCCGCCGCCCCGTACGCCGCGCTCAGCGCGCGTCAGCGCTGGATACGGAGCGCCCAGACGCTGCGCGCGGAGGGCTGGCCGCTCACGGACGGCCCACGGCGCTGGCGCCAGGGCGAGGTCACGGTGCGGTGGGAGGCGCTGGCGCCCCGGGACTGACCTCCCCGCCCGGACCCCCTCCTCAACGCCGGACCCCCTCCTCAGCCCCAGGGCGCCCCCGCGGACGCCTCGAGCCGCCCCCGACCCTCCTCAAGCCACCGCCCCCGGGCCTCCGCAGACCACCACCCCGACCCTCCTCAAGCCACCACACCGCCCCCGACCCTCCCCAAGCCACCGCCCCGGGCGCCCTCAAGCCACCGCCGCCGTCTCCGCCAGCGCCTTCAGCGCATCCGCCGTCGCCGACCCCTTGTCGGCCGTGTACGTGCACAGCATCTGCCCCGGGTCGGCGGGCAGCACGAACGCCTCGAACCGCAGCACCAGTTCCCCCAGCTCCGGATGGCGGAACCGCTTGACGCCCCGCGTCCGCTCCTGCACCGCCTGTGCCTCCCAGCGCCGCCGGAACTCCTCGCTCCGCTCCCGCAGCTCCTGGATCACCCGGCACACCCGCGAACTGCCGGGATGGCGTCCGATCTCCGCCCGCAGACCGGCCACCGTGTCATCGGCGACCTCGTCCCAGTTCGGATGGATCTCCTTGAGCCGGGGGTCGAGGAAGACCAGCAGCGGGCCGTTCCGCCGCTCCTCGGGGATCGCGGAGTAGTCCACGCAGAGCCGGGTGCCGAGCCGGTTCCAGGCCAGGATGTCCATCGCGGGCCCGTAGACATAGGCGGGGACGGTGTCGTCCATCGCGTCCAGCAACTGCTGGATCTCCGGCCGCACCCGCGGCCGCGGTTCGGCATCGCACGCCCCGCCGGACCGCCGCGGCAGGGTGATGTTGCGCAGATAGGTGTGCTCGGACGGGGTCAGCCGCAGCGCCCGCGCCAGTCCGCCGACCACCGAGTCCGAGATGGCCGGGGCCCGGCCCTGCTCGATCCGGGTGTAGTAGTCGACGCTGATCCCGGCCCGCTGGGCGACCTCCTCACGGCGCAGCCCCCGCACCCGGCGCCGGACGACCCCCTCCGGCAGCCCCAGCTCGGCCGGGTCGAGCGCGGCGCGGCGCGCCTTGAGAAACGCCTTGATCTCCGGTTCGGAATGACCCATCGCCCCATTATCCGCGCACCGCCGGATTCTGAGCCGGACAGGTGGTTCTGGCAGACCCAGGTTGCGTCGGGCCTGGTGGCGGTCCCGCCCGGACCGGAGGCTGAGGTGCGTCACGACAACGGGAGGCATCAGCCATGCAGCGCAGGATTCTCGGTGGGACGGGCATCTCGGTGAGCGAGTACGCCCTGGGCGCGATGATGTTCGGCGCCCTGGGCAACGCCGACCACGACGACTCGGTACGGATCATCCACCGCGCCCTCGACGCGGGCATCAACTTCGTCGACACCGCCGACATCTACTCCGCGGGCGAGTCCGAGGAGATCGTCGGCAAGGCCCTCAAGGGCCGCCGCGACGACATCGTCCTGGCCACCAAGGCCCATGGCTCGATGGGCGACGACCCCAACCACGGCGGCAACTCACGGCGCTGGATCACCCGTGAGGTCGAGAACAGCCTGCGCCGCCTGGGCACGGACCACATCGACCTCTACCAGATCCACCGGCCGGACCCGGCGACGGACATCGACGAGACGCTGTCGGTCCTGTCCGACCTGGTCAGGGCGGGCAAGGTGCGCGCCGTCGGATCCTCCACCTTCCCGGCCGAGCAGATCGTGGAGGCCCAGTGGGTCTCCGACCGGCGCGGGCACGTACGGTTCCGCAGCGAGCAGCCGCCGTACTCGATCCTGGCGCGCGGTGCGGAGGCGGCGGTGCTGCCGACCGCGCAGAAGTACGGCATGGGCGTGCTGAGCTGGGGTCCGCTCTCCGCGGGCTGGCTCTCGGGGCGCTACACCAAGGCGTCCGACATCGATCTGTCGGGCGGCCGGGCGGCTGTGGAGCGGCACAAGTTCGACCCGTCGCTGCCGGACAACGCCCGCAAGCTGGAGGCGGTCGGCGCGCTGTCCGAGCTGGCGTCCGAGGCCGGGATCTCGCTGCCGCATCTGGCCATCGCCTTCGTCCGGGCCCACCCGGCCATCACCTCGGTGATCATCGGACCGCGCACCATGGAACAGCTGGAGGATCTGCTCGCCGGGTCCGAGGTGGAGCTGAGCGAGGACGTCCTGGACCGGATCGACGAGATCGTCCCGCCGGGCACCGACCTCAACCGGGCGGACAGCTACTACGTGCCGCCGGCGCTCGCGGACAAGACGCGGCGACGCCGGTAGGCGGCCCGAGGCGTATCGCAGGGCCCGGCGGGGAGCCTGGCCCGGCGGGGAGCCCGTCACCGTCGCGCGCCCCTGACCCGCCTGACCCGGGGCCTGCCTGCTTCCTCCGGGCCCGGCGGGGAGCCCGTCACCGTCGCGCTCCCCTGGCCCGCCTGACCCGGGGCCTGCCTGCTTCCTCTTCCTCCGGGCCCGCCGAGCCCCACGTGCACCTTCGCCAGGGTCCGACTTCCCCCGGTCCGCCGCCCCTGGGGCCACTTCCCTCGGGTCCGCGTCCTCCGGGTCCGCCTCCCCCGGGTCCACTTCCCTCGGGTCCGCGTCCCTCGGGTGTGCCTTCCCCTGGGCCACCTCCGGGCCCATCTCCCCCGGGTCCATCTCCCCCCGGGCGCACCTTCCGCGGGTGCGGGCTTCCACGAGGAAGCCGGGGCCGGGCGCTGCGCGGGCGGGAGTCCGACGGTCACGACGGTCAGGGCGCCGGGGACGGTTCAGGGACGGTTCAGGGACGGTTCAGGACGGCCGTAGGGCCGTCAGCAGCGCCTCGACGAGAATGCGGTCGTGGTCGTAGGTGAGGCGGGCGCGGGCCTCGTCCGGGGAGAGCCAGAGCAGGCGGTCGACCTCGCTGTTGGGCACGAAGGGCTCGTCACCGACCGCCTCCGCCGCCCAGTAGCGGACCTCCTTGGGGCGGCCCTTGGTCACGTAGTGCAGGGTGGGCAGCGCCGCCCCCGGGGCGCAGCTCATACCGGTCTCCTCGGCGACCTCGCGCACCGCGCCGAGCAGCGCGTCCTCGCCGTGCTCCAACTTGCCCTTGGGATGGGACCAGTCGTCGTAGCGGGGCCGGTGGACGACGGCCACCTCCACACCGCCGCCTTGCGCGGACCGCCGCCACAGCACACAGCCCGCGGCCAGGATCGTCCCGGTGTCCGATCCCCCGTCAGCACCGGAATCACGCCCGCTCATCCACCGTCTCCCTCCCCGGTTCTCCGTCGTCCTCCATCATCCATTGTCCGCCGCCCACCGCCATCCGCCGCCATCCGCGATCCGTCACCGGCCGCCCGTCGCCGTCGCGCCGCCCACGGCTCGCCGCCCATCGCTGCGC
>NZ_BBOX01000501.1 GCF_001553455.1 Streptomyces hygroscopicus subsp. hygroscopicus | reverse complement strand
CCTCGGCTGCCCCGGCGGCCTCGGCCGCCCGCTGGACGGCGTCGGCGGCCGGGGCCGGAACGGTGCCGTCCGTATCGGCACCGCCGGTGGCCTGCCGGAGCGCCTCGTCCACGGCGGTCGCCGCGCCCTCGGCGGCCCGCTGGGCCTGCTTCGCCCGCTCGGCCAGGTCCCGGGCGCGCCGGGAGCGCTCCAGCATCCGGCGCAGGGCGGTGGCCTGGGCGAGCACGGCCATGGCGGCGGCGTAGGGGTCGCCGGCCGTCTCCCGGCGCAGCTCGGCGAACTCCACCGACTCCACCAGCGAGGTGATGATCTGGTGGTCGACCAGCCGGGACGGGTCCATCTCCGCGCGTTCGCGCAACCGCGGGCTGACCTTGTAGGCGGCCAGGAACGCATCGGTCAGGAGGTCGGTGGGACAGGCGTAGCGCTCGTTCAGCTCCTCGGCCAGCTCGCGCAGTCCGGCCGACTGCTCGTAGGTGTCCCGCCAGGTGATCTGTTCGAACCGGTCCGCGACCACGACCGCGGTGTGCCGCGCGGGAGCGGCGGCGGACCGGTCCGGCCACGTCCCGGCCGGGCTCAGCGGCTCGTCGGGCCTGCTCGGTGTCGTGCCCACGGGCCTGACCCCCCGGTGTTCAGAGCTGGGCCTGCACCGTGCTCGCGTCCACACCGAGGGCCTCGGTGAGGACACGGGCGCGGACGGCGCGCTGGCGGCCGGCGACCCGGTCGATGGCGGCGGTGGAGCGGCCGGCGCCCGCCGCCTCCGCGCGCAGCGTCTCCAGCCGCTTGCCCGCCATGGCGAGCCTGTGGTGGGCCGTCTTGATGACCCATTCGCTCAGCGCCTCGCGGGACTGCCCGGCCATGGCGTCGAGCTGGGCGTCCAGCTCCTCGATGGTGTCGGCCAGGTCGAGGGCCTCCTTGGCGTCGGGGTTGACCAGTTGCAGCACCTCCCGCTCGACGGCCGGGCGTTCGGCGGGGGAGTCCCACAGCACGTGGGTCAGCACCGACAGGTCGGTTTCGGTGACCGCCGGGCGGCCGTCGAGGTAGGCGGACGCCTGGAGCAGGCCCACCGCCTGCCGCCACCGGCGGTCGGAGGCGATGAGTTCCTTGCGGCGCAGGGCGGCCCGCAGCGTACACACCGCGTCCACGATGACGTCGGGCACGTCCACGGCCGGTACGGCTTCGGCCACGGCCCGCCGCAGCGCGGCCAGCTCGACCGTGGTCCGCGCCGGTGCCACCGGGCGGCTGACGGCGGAGCGGATCAGCGCGGCGAAGTTCGAGGGGTCCGCCAGGTAACCGACCTCGATCCGCACCAGCAACCTGTCGTAGATCGCGGCCGAATCCTCTCCGTCGGGCAGTTCGTTGCTCGCCGTGATCGCCCCGATGAGGGGGCAGCGGATCGGCTCACCGCCGTTCTCCGGGTGGTAGATCCGCTCGTTGAGAAAGCCCAGCGTCTCGTTCAGCGCCGCCGTGGAGCACTTGAAGATCTCGTCGATGAACGCGATATGCGCGGTCGTGGCCCGGCCGTCGTAGACCTGGCGGTACTCGCCCCGCGCCAGCGCGGCGACGTCGATGGGACCGAACATCCTCGTCGGCGCGGTGAACTTGGACAGGAGGATCTCCCAGTAGGACGCCCCTTCGACCCTGCCCGTGAGCTCCCGGGCCAGCTCGGACTTCGCCGTCCCGGGCGGGCCGAGCACCAGCGAGTGCTGTCCGGCCAGCAGCGTCACCACCAGCGTCCGCACCGCATCGGCCCGCTCGTAGAAACGGTCCGACAGCTCGTCGGTGATCGCCCGCAGCCTCTTGGCCGTGTCCTGCGCGTCCTGCGCGCCCATACTCAACTCCATGTCTGCGGCACCTTGTCGGATCTCCTGTTCCGTACGTGACGCTGCGCGCCGGGCGGGGACTCGTCCCGGGCCGGACCACCGGCCGAGGGCCGCCGCCAGGGTGTCGGGGTCCGCTCCTGACCAGCGGCCGGCCCGCCGGAAGGGGAGCCGGTTGCGATAAGATACACGAGTGGATCTAAAGCGCGGGCGGACAACGGACGGGGGCGGGACGGCCCCGGCGGCAGAACGGGACGCCGACCGCGGCAGGGCATCGCGCCGCCGCGGCTCCCGGCTCGAGGACGCGATCCTCCACGCGGCGTGGGACGTGCTGGTCGAGCACGGATACACCGGCTTCACCTATGAGGCGGTCGCCACCCGCGCCGGCACCAGCCGCGCCGTGCTCTACCGGCGCTGGCCGCAGCGCGAGAATCTGCTGCTGGCCACTCTCACGAAGTTCTGGCAGCCCATCGCGGTGCCCGACAGCGGCAGCCTCCGTGGCGACGCGATCGGCTTCCTGCGCAACGCCAACGCCGACCGCGCACCCGCCGTCACGATCATGGGCGTGCAACTGGCGGACTACTTCCGCGACACCGGGACCAGCTTCGGCGAGCTGCGCGAGACCCTCGGCCCCCCGGGCCGTCCGACCGCCTTCGAGACGATCGTCACCCGCGCGGTCGAACGCGGCGAGCTGCCCGACACCCCGCGCTCGCCCCGCGTCGTCAACCTGCCGTTCGACCTGCTGCGCCACGACATGCTCACCACGATGCGCGCGGTGCCCGACGCATCGATCGTCGAGATCGTGGACGAGGTGTGGCTACCACTGCTGACGGCGCCCGGAATCCTGCCCGGCGGCAACGGCGGCAACGGCGGCAACGGCGGCAACGGCGGCCACGGGCGGGCCGGGTCTCCGGACGGCGCCCGGTGCGCCTCGCCGCCATCGGCACGGTCCGGCCGGTGACGGCCCCGGACTCCGCACCGGGTGCGAGGCGCACGCTCTGCCGGGCGCCGGTCGGTCAGTTGACGGCCAGCACCGCCTTGGTGTTGGTGGTGTCCGAGTCGAAGGCGAACTCGCCCCACTCGGGGTGGATGCTGACCGCGCCGGTCGCGCCGGGCACCACGGTGTCGATCCGCACCGAGAAGTCGTACGAACGCTCCGTGTCCTGCAGCACCCAGTACGGCAGGGCGCAGTCATAGCGCGGGGCGCCCGTCCGCTGCGGGTAGTAGCCGCCGGAGAGGGTGTGCGGGGTGCAGTCGGAAGGGGCGCCGGTGACCGTGGTGCCCGCGGGGACGATCAGCCGGACATCGGCCACCGGGTCGCCGGAGCCGCGCGGGCCGGGTCGGTGACCAAACCGCGCGTCGGTTCCGTGGGCGAGGCCGAGGAGTCCGCGGCGCGCACCGCCGCCGGCCCGCCGGCGTCCGGACCCGGCGGCCACCGGATCGCGCGGACGCCGGCTTCCGGTCGCTGAACACGGAGCCCCCGGTGCGCGAGCGGCTGCACGGCCGGCTCGTACGGGAACCGGCCGCCACCGGCGGGATCGGGGGGTGAGGATGTGGTGCCAGGGGCCGCCGAGTGTGCCTATATTGAGCCGGCCCGGTCGGTGATCAAGATTCTGGCACCTGGCCGCCGTCCCCTTCGCACGCCGAGGACCCGAACCATGACCCAGCCCGAGCCGCTTCCCTCAGCGGCAGCCACCCCGGCCCCCGCCGAGCCCCCCTCCCGGCCGTCCCTCCCGGGCCTCCCGGACCTCCCGGACAGTCACGTGGACGCCGTGGAGCTCAGCGGCCCGCGATTCCAGACCGAACCCGCCCAGGTGTACCGGGAGCTACGGCAGCGGCACGGACCCGTGGCCCCCGTGCTGCTCCACGGCGGCGTGCCGGCCTGGCTGGTGCTCGGCTACCGCGAGGTCCTCCAAGTGACCCAGGACGCCGCGCTGTTCAGCCGCGATTCCTCCCTGTGGCGACTGTGGAGCGCCATTCCCGAGGACTGGCCGCTGCGGCCCCTGATCGGCGAGAAGCAGGAGTCCATCCTCTTCACGGTCGGTGAGGTCCACCGCAAGCGTGCCGACGCCGTCAACGAAGCGCTGTTCGGTATCGATCCGTTCGCGCTGCGCGACCGGTCCGAGCGCATCGCCGACACGCTGATCGACGGCTTCTGCGAGCGGGGTTCGAGCGATCTGATCGCCGAGTACGCCCGGCAGCTCCCGGCACTGGTCCTCGCCTACTTCTTCGGCTTCTCCGACAGCGAGGCCGATGAGGTCACCCACTCCATCAACGACATGATGGACGGCGCGGAAACCGCCGTGGAGTCCCAGGCCGCGTTCTACACCGCCTGCCGGGAACTGGTCGCGGCCAAGAGGGAACACCCCGGAGCGGACGCCACCTCCCGGCTCATCGCCTGTTCCCCGACGGGTTCGGAGGAGGAGATCGTCCAGGACCTCATGGTCATGTTCGCGGCGGCCCACCAGCCGACGGCCGAGTGGATCGGTAACACGCTGCGGCTGATGCTCACCGACGAACGGTTCGCCCTGTCGCTGTCCGGCGGCCGCCGCAGCGTCGGATGGGCGATGAACGAGGTGCTGTGGGAGGACACCCCGTCCCAGAACGTCGCGGGCCGCTGGCCCACCCGTGACACGGTCCTCGGCGGACAGCGGCTGCACGCCGGAGACCTGCTCGTCCTCGGCTTCGCCGCTGCCAACACCGACCCCCAGGTGCGCCCCGACCCGGCCGTCTCCACCCAGGGGAACAGCGCCTTCCTCTCCTTCGGCCACGGTGAACACGGCTGCCCGATGACCGGCCGGGAGAGCGCCGAGACCATCGCGAGGGCCGGTATCGAAGCCCTCCTGGACCGGCTCCCCGACGTCGACCTCGCGGTGCCCGCGCAGGACCTCCTCTGGCGGCCCTCGCCGTGGATGCGCGGCCTGTCCGCCCTTCCGGTGCGGTTCACCCCCGGCCCCCGCACGCTCGGCTAGATCTCCCGGTACGCGGCAAGGCCCCGCACGCGGTCGGTGGCCGGCCGGAGCGCGCGATCGGGGCGGCACACCTCGCATACGTCCACATCCGGAGCCCCCAGCAGCCCGGCGGCCTCGGCGGTGGTGATGCGGGTGTGCTCGAGGCGGGCCTGCCAGCAGTCGCGGCGGTGAAGGCGGCGTGCGGGGTCGTCGGGCCCGTACTGGTGCAGCTTCTCCAGGAGCCACTGCCGTCCGGCGATCTCCCCGTCCCTGGGTACCACGCTGTAGTCCTCACCGGGGACCGGGGCGACCCGGTCGGCGGCGAGGGTGATGGCCGTGGGCGCCCCCGCGGGCCGGCTGTGCCCGTCGGCGTCCTCGTACCGCGTCGGCATGATCGCTTCGGCCTGGCACCACCACTGGCCGTCCGGGGTGCGGGTCCAGCCGGTGACGATGACGTCCAGTTCCTGGCCGTCCGGGAGCACCGCACGCGCCCATGGCCCGGCCTTCGACCGCCACTCTTCCGCCTGCACGATTCGTATTCTAGTTCGAATACCGGCGCCGGCCGACCGGGGTGTGCCGTCCCCCTCACCCGGGCCGGGCCCGGCCCGGTGGCCGTTCCCGGAGGGCGTGCCCTGGCGCGCTTCCGGGCCGGGGAAACGCGGGAGACGCGTGGGCGACATGTGGGGACGCGCGGGGACAGGCCGGGGGTGCCGGTGTGCGGCGGTCCAGATCGCGGACAAGTGGTCGATGATGGTGATGGCGGTGCTGGAGCGGCCCACCACCCGGCGAACCGCGCTAGAGCAGGCTGAGCGTCCGCATCGCCTCGCGTTCGACGCGCGAGAGCTCGTGGAGGAGGGAACCGGCCCGCACCAGGTTCTCCGCGTCGCCGGATTCGCCTGCCGCCGCGACGAGTGCGGCCACCTGGGTCCAGAGGGCGGCGGCCTCGGTGTACAGGGTGTGGCCGGTGCGCAGGTGGCTGCTGTCGATCAGCTGGGCGCATTCGGCGAGGAAGTCCCGGTAGAGATTGCGGAACAGGGCGCCGCCGGTGCCGGCCCTCTCCATGAGGGCGGCGGCCCGTGGCAGGTCTTCCCCCGGATCGTCGCTGCGCCGCAGCCACTTCGGCACTTCCCTGGCGGCCTTCTCGATGCCCCGGTGGCTCAGGTTCCCGATGGGCGGGTTCAGGAAGGCGTCGGCACAGGTTCTGATCGCGGGGATGATCCGGTCCCGCGGTGGTGTCGGATCGCCGGGCGCTGTGATGGTGAAGGAGCGGTGCCTGGCGGTCATGGGGCCGCGCTCGGCCCTGGCCCTGGCCAGGCCGGCGAGGCTGGTGGAGACGGCTCCGCCCTGCGGGCCGGTGTCCACCAGGTAGGCGTCCTGTTCGTCGTAGCCGTACATGGCCACGATGTGCCCGCCGAAGTGCGCCTTGGTGGTGAAGTAGTCCAGGTGGTAGCTGTCGAGTTGCAGGCCCACCGGCCGGCCGGCGTCGATGGGTGCCGCCACGTTCTGCCATGCCTTGCGTGGCGAGGTGGTCTCCCCGACCAGCAGGTCGAGCCCGAGGGCGGCGGTCAGGTTCCTGGTGAGCTCGAACGGCTTGACCCGGCCTCCCAGGAAGGGAAAACCCATGGCTTTGCTGTCCCAGTAGACGAAGGACAGCCCGGAGCCGAGCCCGAACAGCATGGGCTCGGACAGGTCGAGTCCCTCATGCCGCAGCAGCACGCCCAGCGCCGTCGTCTCGCAGTGCTGCATGCCGCGGGCATCGATGTCCTTCACCATGGCCATGCCGCTCATTCTCCTCGGTCACCTGACGACGACGTTGCGGACGAGCGTGCCAGACCACCGCTTCCCGGGCACGATCCGCCGGACAGGCCCCAGCGGAACACACACCACACAAGATCGAAACAGTCTGACGGAACCTTCCTAGGGTCGGGGGTTCTTGCGCACCCAGCCCCGGCGGGCGTCCGGGCCGCGCCGCCCGGCGGCGGCACAACGAGGGCACACGCGCCGGATGCCGTCGGCCGCGCCGCCTGACTCGGGGAGGGCGTCGGTCCACTCCACACCCGGGAAACGGAATAGCTGTGACCGGTGAAGGGACAGCCCGCACACGGTCTGGTTCATCCCCTGCTCCCACGCGTGTGCCTCACCCGCGGGCAGCCAGCGTCCGTCCTCCTCGTCCCACCACCGGCCGGAGGCGGCCACCGCATGGCGTCGTGTCCTCGTCACGGCCTCCGGGTGCCCCCGAGGGTCACGATCATGCGATGCGGTCAGGGCCCGCCGCCGCTGGGGGCGGCGGCCGAGCAGGAGACCTCCCGGGACCTCCCGCACCGAGACGCAGGGGCTCTCGTTCCGACGCAGGGCTCCCGCGCCGAGACGGAGGGCTCCCGTTCCGGTGGACACCGCACCACGGCGGCGGGGCGGGCCCCACACCGGCGGGCCCCGTACCAGGGCTTCCCCTGGCCCCGGGACGGGCCGCGGCGGCGTCCGGCGCCCGGGGCGGGTGGGCGAGAGACGAGAATGGGGATATGGCTGTCACCTCACGTGCTTCTTCGTTCAACGAGGCCGCCGCCCAGTACGCCGCGAACCGCCCTTCCTACCCGCCCGCCGTCTTGGACGCCGTCGAGGAGGCCATGGGGCGCCCCCTCGCGGGCGCCCGCGTCGCCGACGTCGGCGCGGGCACCGGCATCGCCACCGCCCTGTTGCACGAGCGCGGCGCCGATGTGGTCGCCGTCGAGCCGGGTGCCGGCATGGCGACGCAGTTCCGCCGCACCCTTCCGGACGTGCCGATCGTCCGGGGCGACGGAAACGCGCTGCCACTCGCCGATGCCTCCCGCGATCTGATCACGTACGCGCAGTCCTGGCACTGGACCGACACGGATCGGTCCGTTCCCGAGGCGCTGCGCGTCCTGCGCCCGGGAGGCGCGCTGGCGGTCTGGTGGAACACGACCGCCTTCGACGTGCCGTGGACCGCTGCCCAGGACGAGCGCATCGCGGCCCACTGCGGTGTGCGGCCCTCTCCCCGGACGCGTCCCGACGACAGCCGCGCCGTCCGGCTCGCGGGGCTCTCGGGCCTGCGCTGTGTGCGTCGCCACGTGCGCTGGAGCCGGACCGTTCCCCTGGACACGCACCTCGCCAACATCACCAGTTACTCGGCGTTCATCGTCCTCGGCGAGGCCGGCACCCAGGAGTTTCTCGCCGACGAGCGCGATCGGCTGCGTGAGCTTTTCCCGGACGGGAGGGTGGAGGAGGCCTACCTGGTCGACCTGCTGGTGGCCATCCGTCCCTGACGCTGATTGGGGCGGGCAGGGGCGGGCGCACCTGGTGGCCGATCAGCCCGGGGGTGGCCCGGGGCGTCGAAGGGGCGCGACTTCCTCGCGCGCACTTCCGTACTCCCGTAGGGGAGTTCACGCATCGGCGCGCTGCCCGGCCGGCTCACCGGGCTCGGCGGCAGCGCCCCGCCGTGGACCCGGCGGACCACCCGCTCACCGGCACCCGTGCCGGGCTTGCGCGGGCGCCATCCGCGCGGACCGGTGCGTACCGGGCCGGGCTGATGGCGTCTTCGCCGCCGGTCAGGCGGTGGTGGCGGGGGTGCGGAAGTAGTGGCCCTCCTCGAGGTCCTCGAGGAGGCCGGGCTGGGTCGGCTGCCAGCCCAGCAGTTCTCGGGTCAGGGTGTTCGACGAGGGGGCGTCGAGGCCGAGGAAGCGGCTGAGCCAGGTGAAGTGTTCGGGCGCGGCCTCGGGGGCCACTGACGTCACCGGGAGGCCGAGTTGACGTCCGATCACCTCCGCGATGTCGCGGATCGGGACGCCCTCCTCGGCGACGCCGTGCAGCACCGATCCCGCCGGGGCCTTCTCGACCGCCAGGCGGAACAGCCGCGCGGCGTCGAGCCGGTGGACGGCCGGCCAGCGGTTGGTCCCGTCGCCGACGTGGCCGGAGACACCCTTGGCCCGGGCGATGGCGACCAGGGCCGCCATGAAGCCGTTGTCTCCTTCACCGTGGCAGGTCGGCGACAGGCGCACCACGGAGGAGCGTATGCCGCGCGAGGCGAGAGCGAGCACCGCCTGGGCGGTGGCCCACCGGATCGAGACGGGTGAGTCGTCGATCGTGGGCCTGTCCCGCTCGGTGGCCACGCGTCCGGGCAAGAGGCCCACCAGGCCCGAGGCGAGGACGAAGGGGCGGTCGGTACCGGCGAGCGCGTCGCCGAAGGCGTCGACGGCGCGGCGATCGGCCTCGGCGGCGCCCTGGAAGTCGCCGGTGAAGGCGGTGTCGTGCTTGAAGGCGAGGTGGATCACCCCGTCCGACGCGGCGGCGGTGTTGCCCAGGACGTCGAGGTCGTCGATGGTGCCGCGGACCACTTCCGCCCCGGCGGCGGTGAGGGCGTCGGCGGAGGCGTCGGAGCGGGCGAGCCCGACCACCTGGTGCCCCGAGCCGATGAGCTCGGGAACGACGGCGGAACCGATCCAGCCGGACGCGCCGGTCACGAAAACGCGCATGGGTGACCCCACAATGTCGATGTCAGTTACTGTCATCGAGCCTAGCATCTGATGTCAGTGACTGTCTTCGCATGTCTTCGCATGTCTTCGCACGCCTTCGCGCGTCTTCGCATGTCGTTGCACGGGATCCTTGGCCGGGTGTCCAGGCCAGGGCGGACCTGACCTGGACACCCGTGGTCACGTCACCGTTATCCGGTCGATGTCGGGCGCCCACCCGGAGGGGTTGGCGATGGTGATCCTGTTGCCTGTACCGGCGTCCAGGTCGAGGCGCACCGTGGAGGAGCCGGGGGTCGACCAGTCCGCGGTGGGAGCGAAGTCGACGGTCCGTGGCGGGCCGCCGTTGACCTGGATGGTGGCCGAGCGGGCGACCGCCGTGGCGTAGTGGACGGTCACCGGCGTGGTGCCGCCGTCGCCGCCGTCGACACGGTTGAAGGTGAGGGTGGCGCCGTTGCCGAGGTAGCCGACCTTGGCGCCGCCGGAGCAGCCCGCGCAGTCGGCGACCGCGGCGGTGCCGGTGAGGGTGTTGCCGTCGGCTTCGGCTTCGTACCCGGCCGGGTCGGTGGTGCCGCCGGAGCCGCCGGAGCCGACGGTCATGGCGCCCAGGTCCAGCCAGCCGTCCGCCTTCTGGCCGGAGTTGGCGAAGCGCAGCTTCTTGGCGTTGGGGCTGATGTCCTCCAGGGGGTTCTTGGCCTTCATGACGAGGCGGTAGTCACCGGAGGCGACGCCGGAGAGGTCCACGGTCGTGTCGAAGTACCGGGCGCGGCCGTAAGTGAGGTAGGTGGGGTCGGAACCCACGCCCCAGTCGGGGAAGGCGCGGATCTTCGCCGGCATGACCGTGCGCAGGTCCCAGGGCGTGGCCCAGGACGTGACGACCTTGCCGGAGGAGTCCTTGAGGCCGAGGCTGACCGTCCAGGGGTAGTAGAACGGGGCGACGCCGTTGTTGCTGATCCGCACGCCGACCTTGGTGCTGCCCTGTGCGGTGTCGTGGAAGTAGGCGTGGTCGACGCCGAGGTCGTAGCCCATCAGCCGGACGGCGGCCGCCACCTTGGGGTCGGTGGGGGAGTAGCCGGCGCTGCCCTCGTTGATCTTCCAGGTGGTGTGCTCGAGTTCGAGGCAGGCTTTCATGTCGTCCACCTCGCCGGAGCCGCCGGGCCAGTTGTCGAAGGCGGTGGACTGGATCTGGGGCCGCACCTCGCCGCCCATGGAGGCGGTGATCCAGCGGTTCTCCACGCCGTGGTCGAGGGCCTTCTGCAACTGCGCGTAGGAGGCTCCGCCCATCGATGCCGGCAGGGTGACCCCGGCGAGCGGACTGCCCTCGCGGAAGCAGAAGGAGTCGTCGTGGTAGCCGACGGCCGGCAGGTCGTCGGCGGCGCCGCCGGCCGATTCCGGGTACCTGACCTCGATTTTGGTGTGGGTGAAGGCTTTGTCGTAGGCCCGGATGATCTCGGCGCCGTGGGCGTCGGTGGGCATGTAGTTCGGGTACGAGTCGTTGGAGGTGTCCGTGTCGTAGGGCCAGGTGTGCCACTCGCCCCACAGTCCGATCAGCCCCATGTGGATGAAGCCGATGCGGGGGTCACCGTCGTAGCGGGCGCCGAACGCGGCGATGAAGTCCTTGAGCGCGTCCAGCAGGTACGGGCTGTCGTAGTCGGGGCTGATGGTGTTCCAGTGGGTGTTGACGCGGTTGTCGACATGTCCGTCGAAGCACGGCGGGATGGCGTTGGCGGGGTGGCTGCCGGTGCCGTCGGGATACTCGATGTAGAAGCGGATGGCGGCCTGGTTGCCGTAGGAGGCGGTCTCCTTGAGCGCGCTGTCCAGCGCGCCCCAGTCGTAGTGCCGGCAGTCCGACGCGTCGTTCATGACCTCGGACAGGCCGAAGTAGCTCCAGGTCAGCGAGTGCGGGTAGCCCGTGTTCTGATCGCTTCCGGGCTGGTAGAAGCGGGCGAAGCCCTTGAGCGGGTTGTCCAGCGGCGCGTCGGCGCGGCCGAGGGCGTGGGCCGGGAGCGAGGGGTCCGGGTCCGGGCCGGGCGCCGGGCGTTCGGGCGCGCCCTGGGCCGAACCGGCCGCGGCGCCGG
>NZ_BBOX01000500.1 GCF_001553455.1 Streptomyces hygroscopicus subsp. hygroscopicus | reverse complement strand
CGACGAGGGCCCCGCCGGCTGGCGGGGCCCTCGTCGTACATGGGATGAGTGGAGATGGCGGGAATCGAACCCGCGTCCACCGGTGTGGGAACAGGGCTTCTCCGAGCGCAGTCCGCTGTGCTTTTCTCGGCCCCGGAGATCACGCGGACAAGTCTCCGACGGGCTCAGTCACTGTGTGATTTCCCACTACACCCCGTGACCGGGTCTAGTGGTTTAGTTCCCTAGCTGATGCCAGGATCCGGGTCGGGAACAGCCCCGGGCTGACACTTCGCACGTCGCTACTTAGGCAGCGAGGGCGAAGGAATCGCGCTTGGTGTTGGCGATTATTGGTTTCGGCATATGGTTTACGAGATCATTGCCGCTTCCTCGGCTCGCTTCCCCTGCTTCGACAGCCGGTGTCGAAACCGATCATCCCCATGTGGTGTTTTCAAAGGTGGTGCCGCGCCCTCGTATGGGGCACAGCGCCATCATAGGTGAACAACGCGCGACAGGGCCACATCATTCCCGCCGCCCCGGAACGCGTTTCCCGGCCGGTCAGGCCCACCGCCGCGCCGCTCAGGCCCCGCCCACCGGCCAGGCCGCCCGCCGCCCGCCGCGCCGCTCAGGCCCGCTGGCGCCGTCGCGCCGCCGAGATCGCCCGCTCGGCCTCCCGGCGGTCCTGCCGCTCGCGGAGGGTCTGCCGCTTGTCGTACTCCTTCTTGCCCTTGGCGAGCGCGACCTCGACCTTGGCCCGGCCGTCCTTGAAGTACAGGGCCAGCGGCACCAGGGTGTGCCCGGTCTCCTGGGTCTTGCCGATCAGCTTGTCGATCTCCGCCCGGTGCAGCAGCAGCTTCCGCCGGCGGCGTGCCGCGTGGTTGGTCCACGTCCCCTGGCTGTACTCGGGGATGTGCACGTTGTGCAGCCATGCCTCGCCGCCGTCGAGCTGGGCGAAGCCGTCCACGAGCGAGGCCCGTCCCTGACGCAGCGACTTCACCTCGGTCCCGGTCAGCACCAGACCGCACTCGTACGTGTCCAGGATGTGGTAGTCGTGCCGCGCCTTCTTGTTCTGCGCGATCAGCTTGCGACCCGTCTCTTTAGCCATGGTCAGGCCATTCTCGCACTAGGACCCGCCTCCGAGGCCACTCAATACCGTGCGCGCCCGCGCTTCCTCCGACGGGCCGTCGTCGTCGCCCACCGTCAGGTCGGGGTCGATGCCCGCACCATCGACGTTACGCCCGGCCGGGGTGCGGTAGTGGCCCACGGTCAGCTCGGCGACCGAGCCGTCGGGCAGTTCGCTCGGCATCTGCACCGAGCCCTTGCCGAAGGTCCGGGAGCCCACGACGACGGCGCGACCGCGGTCCTGGAGGGCTCCGGTGAGCAGCTCGGCGGCGCTCATGGTGCCGCCGTCGACCAGCACCACCAGCGGGCGGTCGGTGTCGCCGCCCGGCCGCGCGTTGAGAACGCGCTGGGTACCGCGGACGTCATAGGTGGCGACCAGGCCGCCGTCGAGGAAGGAGGAGGCGGCGGTGACGGCCTCGGAGACCAGCCCGCCGGAGTTGCCCCGCAGATCGAGCAGGATGCCGTCGCCCCGGGGCGCGGAGCGCACCGCGCGCCGGATCCGCTCCCCACTGCCCTTGGTGAACGAGTCGACCTTGATCAGGACGGTGCCGGGTCTGTCGCCCTCCTGATCGCCGAGCCGGTCCACGGTCACCGGGTCCGTGGACAGCCGGGCCCGGCGGAGCGTCTGCTCCCACTCATGGCCGCCGCGCCGCAGCCCCAGCTCCACCCGGGTGCCCGGGGAGCCGTCGGCGGGGCCGCGCAGCAGCGCCACAACCTCGGTGACGGGCCGGCCGGTGACGCTGTCGCCATCGATCGTGCGCAGCCGGTCACCGGACCGGATCCCGGCCTTCTGGGCGGGGCTGCCGGGCTCGACGCGCTCCACCGCGATCCGCCCGTGGGCGTCCCGGTGCGCGGAGATCCCGACGCCGACGTACACCCCGTCGAGGTTCTGGCGGAAGCCCTCGTACTCACGGGCGCTGTAGACCGCGCCCCACCGGTCTCCGCTGCGGCTCACCACCTCGCGGGCGGCCTTCGAGGCGGACTTCCCGTCCTCCTGGGCCGCGGCCGCGGCTGCCTTGACCTGGTCGCTCTCGACCCCGCCGACGTAGGCACCGGCCGGTATCCGGCCGGCCTGGGCGTCCCGGCGCGGTCCGGGCTCGGCGCCCCAGGAGCCGACGGCCGCGCCGGTGGCGAGCACGCTGACGAAGACCAATGTCAGGGCGGCCCTGCGGCGAATGCGGCGGGGCTGGACGAACAAACACGGGCCCGACATGCCGGTGAGTGTAGGGCACCAACAGGCGCCGTACGGTGGGTTGTCCGGTACGACGCCCTAGGCGAATGTCACACCTTGAGGTACTTGCGCAACGCGAAGAACGCCGCGAGCGCGGGCATCAGCAGCCCGATCGCCAGCACCAGCGGCAGCTTGGCCAGCACCGCGTCCCAGCCGATGAAGTTGATCACATCGATCTTGTCCACCAGCCAGTTGTTGACCAGGAAGTACTGTCCGCTCACCAGCAGCACACAGGCGAAGCCCGCGCCCAGCAGCCCGGCGATGGCGGCTTCCATGATGAACGGCATCTGGATGTAGAAGCTGGACGCGCCGACCAGCCGCATGATCCCGGTCTCCCGGCGGCGGCTGAACGCCGACACCCGCACCGTGTTGACGATCAGCATCAGCGCGACGATCAGCATCAGCGTCATCACGCCGAGCGCCGCGAAGTTCATGCCGTTGAGCAGGTTGAACAGGTCGCCGACCAGCCTCTTCTGGTCCTGGACCTCCTGCACTCCGGGGCGGGCGGCGAAGGCGGTGGAGATGACGTCGAAGCGCTCGGGGTCCTTGAGCTTGATGCGGAAGGACTCCTGCATCTGGTCCGGGGTCAGCGAGGAGGCCAGCGGCGAGTCGCCGAACTGCTCCTTGTAGTGCTTGTACGCCTCCTCGCTGGTCTCGAACTGCACCGACTCGACGATGTTCATCCGCTTGAGCTCGGAGCGGATCTCCTCCTTCTGCGCCTCGGTGACCGCGCCCTTGGCGCAATTGGCCGAGGTCTCCTTGTCGTTCTTGTTGCAGAGGAAGATCGAGACGTTGACCTTGTCGTACCAGTAGCCCTTCATCGTGCTCACCTGCTCGCGCATGAGCAGGGACCCGCCGAACAGGGCGAGCGAAAGGGCGACGGAGACGATCACCGCGAAGGTCATCGTGAGATTGCGGCGGAGACCGACGCCGATCTCCGACAGGACGAACTGGGCGCGCATGGCGTCCTTTCAGTGCTGGTAGCCGTAGACGCCGCGGGACTGGTCGCGGACGAGTCGGCCCTTCTCAAGTTCGATCACGCGCTTGCGCATCTGGTCCACGATCTGCTGGTCGTGCGTGGCCATGACGACCGTGGTACCGGTCCGGTTGATCCGGTCCAGCAGCTTCATGATGCCGACGGAGGTCTGCGGGTCCAGGTTTCCCGTCGGCTCGTCGGCGATCAGCAGCATCGGACGGTTGACGAACGCGCGGGCGATGGCCACCCGCTGCTGTTCACCACCGGAGAGTTCGCCGGGCATACGGTCGTCCTTACCGCCCAGCCCCACGAGGTCGAGCACCTCGGGAACGGTTTTCCGAATGGCAGCGCGCGGTTTGCCGATCACCTCGAGCGCGAAGGCGACATTCTCCCCGACCGTCTTGTTGGGAAGCAGCCGGAAGTCCTGGAAGACGGTCCCCAACTGGCGGCGCATCTGCGGCACCTTCCAGTTGGACAGCCGCGCGAGATCCTTGCCCAGCACATGGACCGCGCCATGGCTGGCGCGCTCCTCGCGGAGCAGCAGCCGGAGGAAAGTGGACTTTCCCGACCCCGAGGAGCCCACCAGGAAGACGAACTCGCCCTTCTCGATCTCGAGCGAGACATCCCGGAGTGCGGGACGGTTCTGCTTGGGGTATGTCTTGGATACGTTGTCGAATCGGATCACTGAAGCACCACGGTCGACCTGGGTAGCGGTACGGGCTGCAGCCGAAGCGGCTCCCGTCGGTGAGCGTGACCATACGCGAAGCGCACAGGGGCGCGCAGTCCGCCGTCCGGCGTTGGTGCGTTTCTTCACGCCACCATTGGGGGCAAACGGTTGACAATCCGCCCGTCGGGACGGCCGAAACGGCCACGGAACCGGTACGGATACGGCACGGAATCGTGCGGGGCGCGCCGAACCGGACGGAAGCTGGCACAGTGGAAGGGGAACCAACCCATTTCCCTGAGCGTTGGCCCCGTGTCTACTGCGGCACCGCCGCGCGGGAGGAGAAAGCGCATGACGTACGACAGGCTCGTCTGCGCCAACTGCGCGAGCCCGGTCAGCGAGGGCCGCTGCCCGGTCTGCCGGGCCAGCAGGGAGCGCCTGCAGCAGGACGGCATCTTCGGCGGGCTGACCCCGGCCGCGCTGATAGCACTGCTGGTGGCGCTGATCGCGGTGGCCGTGCTGGCGCATGAGATGGCGGTGGCGTAACGCCACGCGACGCGGTGTGACCCCCCGCGTACAGCGAGGTGTCCGCATGTGACACGCATACGTGCACACACGAGGGGCCCGGAGCTCTGCAGCGCTCCGGGCCCCTCACTGTGCGTAGGGCGTGATCAGGCCACGTTGTTGCGGTTCACCAGGCGCGGCATCAGGCGGAAGCCGATACCGCCGGCGATCATGGTCGCGGCACCGACCAGCAGGAACGTGGTCTCGGAGGCACCGGTCTCGGCCAGCTGCTCCTTGGCCTTGCCCTGCTGGACCGGCTTGGAGCCGACGTTGTCGGTGCCGGTGTTGTCGTCGCAGCTGGTGCTGTCGAGGTCCACCGTGCAGGTGCTCTCGTCGCCGCCACCGGCGCCACCGGCGCCACCGCCGCCCTGGCCGGGCGTGCTCGGCCCGGCGGTGGGCTCGCCGGACGGCTCGTGGGTGGGCCCACCGGTCGGCGGCTGAGTCGGCTCGTCCGTGGGCGGCTGGGTGGGCTCGTCCGTGGGCGGCTGGGTCGGGTCGTCGGTCGGCGGCTGGGTCGGCTCGTCGGTCGGCGGGTTGGTCGGGTCGTCCGTCGGCGGCTGGGTCGGCTCGTCGCTCGGGTCGCCGGTCGGGATCGAGGTCGGGTCGTCCGTCGGATCCTCGGTCGGCTTGCCGTGGCCCTTGCCGACACCGACGCCGACGTCCAGACCCTTCTCGTCCGCGTTGGCCGAGACGTTCACACCGCCGATACCAACATCAACACCAACGGCCGATGCGGCGCCGGCGGCGGTGAGCGACGCGCCGGCGGCGATCACCGCACCGGCCGCTATTCGCGCAACGCGCAGCCGCGTCTTCTTCGTCATCTGCCTGCTACCCCCAGTAGCTGTACTCGTCAATGGAGCAGCTATGCACGGGGCAACGGCTCGGGGTGTCTCAGTCTCCGCGGTCCCCAACCCTCTGAGGCGGTCCGCGGGCCCCCGTTCACACGCGCCCCAGTCATACGCATGCCGCGCGTCAGCCTTCCCAGTTTTCAAACCACCGTCAAGGCCATTGCATGCGAGATGTCCGCTATGGAAGTGGTTGACGGGTACATGGGTACAGGACTGTGACCAAAAACGCGGTGGGCGCGGCCCGTTGGGGCAGCGGGAGGGCTCCCGGGGTCCCTTCCTCCAGGCCCCCTCCTCCCGGGACTACTTCTCCTGCTCCTGCTGCTTGCGCCAGCGGATCCCGGCCTCCAGGAATCCGTCCAGCTCACCGTCGAGAACCGCCTGCGGGTTGCCGACCTCGAACTCGGTGCGCAGGTCCTTGACCATCTGGTACGGGTGCAGGACGTACGAACGCATCTGGTTGCCCCAGGAATTGCCGCCGTCGCCCTTGAGCGCGTCCATCTTGGCCTGCTCCTCCTGGCGGCGCCGCTCGAGCAGCTTGGCCTGGAGGACGTTCATCGCGGTCGCCTTGTTCTGGATCTGCGAGCGCTCGTTCTGGCAGGAGACGACAATGCCGGTGGGGATGTGGGTCAGCCGCACGGCGGAGTCGGTGGTGTTGACGCCCTGACCGCCGGGGCCCGAGGAGCGGTAGACATCGACGCGCAGTTCGGACTCGTCGATCTCGATGTGGTCGGTCTGCTCGACGACCGGCAGCACCTCGACGCCCGCGAAGGAGGTCTGACGGCGGCCCTGGTTGTCGAACGGCGAGATCCGCACCAGGCGGTGGGTGCCCTGCTCGACGGAGAGCGTCCCGTACGCGTACGGGGTCTGCACGGCGAAGGTGGTCGACTTGATGCCGGCCTCCTCCGCGTACGACGTCTCGTAGACCTCGGTCTTGTAGCCGTGGCGCTCGGCCCAGCGCAGATACATCCGCTGGAGCTGCTCGGCGAAGTCGGCGGCGTCCACCCCGCCCGCCTCGGCCCGGATGTTCACGACCGCCTCACGGGCGTCGTACTCACCGGACAGGAGGGTGCGCACCTCCATCTCGTCGACCGCCTTGCGCACGGCCTCCAGCTCGGCCTCGGCCTCGGCGCGGGCGTCCTCGTCACCCTCGGCCTCGGCCAGCTCGAACAGCACCTCGAGATCGTCGATCCGGCCACGCAGCTCCTCGGTCCGGCGCAGCTGCCCCTGGAGATAGGAGAGCTTGCTGGTGACCTTCTGGGCGTTCTCCGGGTCGTCCCACAGGGACGGGGCCGCCGCCTGCTCCTCGAGCACGGCGATGTCGGCCCTCATCTTGTCGAGGTCCAGGACGGCCTCGATCGACCCCATGGTCGAGGAGAGGGACTTCAGCTCTTCGGATACATCGACGACTGCCACGGCACCAGCGTAACCGCTGCGGAAGACTGACCGTCCCCGGTCAGGGCGTAGCGGGCTCCTGGGAGGCCGAGTGCTCGCCGCCCCCCGGCGGCTCGCCGCCGTCGTCGCCGCCCGTCGCCAGCCATCCGCCGATCCCCACCGCGACCAGGGCGGCCAGGGTGACCGCGGCCACCTTGAGCCGGCGGCGGCGCAGCGCGCCCGCGACCGCGGGGTTGCGGGCCGAGCCCGCGCGGCGCTGGCCGTGGACCCGGGGGGCGCGGGCCGTGCCGTGGGCGCCGCCCGCCAGCTCGTCCGCGCTGGGTACCCGCATGCTGGTGTGGGTCTCCCGGGTGGAGTCCGGCACCGCGCCGGGGACCAGCGGCACCGCGCCGCGCCGCCGCGAGGGCGTACGGTCGGCCCCGGGGGTGGGGACGGCGACGCCGCGGGGCGGGGTCTGCGCGCTTCGGCTCTCCCGCTCGGCCTCCTGCTGCTCATCGGGCTCGTCGATGTCCAGCGGCGGATATCCGGCCAGGCTGGGCAGCACCTCGCGCAGGCGGGCGGCCAGCTCCGAGGCGCGCAGCCGGGAGGCGGGCGCCTTGGCCAGGCACTGCAGGAGCGGCTGCCACAGCTCGTCGGGGATCCCCGGCAACGGCGCCACGGTCTCGGTGACATGCCGGCGCAGGATCGCGCCCGGGTGGCCGCCGCCGAACGGCGTGAAGCCGGCCAGCAGCTCGTAGAGGACCGTCGCCAGGGCGTACACGTCCACGCTGGCCCGGGGCGGCAGCCCCTCGACGATCTCGGGGGCGAGATAGTCCGGAGTGCCGATCACGCTGCGCGGGTGCGGCGAACGGCCCTGGGACGAGGCCCGGTCGCGGGCCGGCTGGGCGCGGATCGGGGTCGGCTCGTCGACCAGGCGCGCGACGCCGAAGTCGGTGAGCAGGGCCGGGTGCGAACCGCCGGGGCCGAGCGGACCCCGCATGTCCAGCAGCACGTTCTCCGGTTTGACGTCGCGGTGCACCACCCCGGCGGCATGGGCCGCGGCCAGCGCGTCGGCGACGTCCGCGGCGATCGCCACGGCGGCCTCGGGGGCGAGCCGGCGCTCATGGTTCAGGCGGGTGCGCAGATCCGTACCGCGGACCAGGTCCATGACCAGCGCGAGATCGTTGCCGTCGACCACCAGGTCGCGCACCCCGACCACCCGGGGATGGTCGAGGCCGAGCAGTGCGGTGCGCTCCTGGACGAAGCGCTCCACGAGTTCCTGGTCGGAGGAGAGGTCCTCGCGCAGGAGCTTGATGGCGACGGGTCCCTCGGGCCCCTCGCCCAGCCACACCGTGCCGGCGCTGCCGCGCCCCAGGAGCTGATGCGCGGTGTACCGACTGCCGATCTTCCGTGACAAGACTGCTCCGAATCCTCCGACAAGGGGGGCACGTTGGCGACAAAGCTACGCGGCTACTGGCGCGTTGGGTGCACCAGACGCCGCCAACTGTCACTTCTGCGGCGGAAAACACCCTTCGGATGTCGACAAATCACCGGAGTCTTACCCGAGTCGTACCGGAGTCGCACAAGGGGAACGGAACGGCTCGGCCCCGGGGCCCCGGGCACTTCCGGGGCCCCGGGGCCGGTCAGGACGGTGGGGCGGTCAGTTCGGTGGGCCTGGTCAGGACGGTAGACCTGGCAAGGCTGGTGAGGCGATCAGGCCGGTGGGCCGGTCGGTCGGTCAGCTCGGGCCGCCGAGGTCGGAGATCCAGCCCTTGACGTCGCTGATCCAGCCGGTCACGGCGTCCCAGTAGCTCTGGCCCTCGGCGATCCAGTCCTTGAGCGGGGTCAGCTCCCAGACCAGCCAGGAGCCGATGACCAGGACCACGATCACGAAGAGACAGCCCTTGAGGCACCCCAGGCCCGGGATCCTCATCCGGTTGGGGTTGGAGCCCCGGGGCTCCCGGCGCGGCTCCGGCTGCTGCGGCGGCGGGGCGTAGCGCTGCGGCTGGGGCTGCTGGGGGTGGTGCGGCGCCGGGGCGTACTGCTGCGGCTGCTGCTGGGCGTACGGCGGCGGCTGCTGGCGGCCCCGCTGGCGCTGGGGCTGCTGACGCTGGGGCGGCTGCTGGGGCTGCTGGTACTGCTGCGGCTGCGGCGGCTGCTGGGGCGCGGGGCGGTGGGGGCGGCGGCGCAGCGGGTCCTGGCTCGGGTCGAGGTACTGGACCTGGGTCTGCTCGTTGCGGTCCCGGGCCGCGCGCATCTGGTTCTGCCAGGGGTGCGGATCGTCCTGGCCCGGCGGCACGGGCGGCATGGCACGGGTCGGGTCGGCGCCTCCGGCCGGTCCGGAGCCGGTGGGCAGCACCTGGGTGGGGTCGGCGTTCGCCCCGGTGGTCGGCATCACGTTGGTGGGCGCCGCCGGGTCGTACGAGGGGGCGCCGCCCGGCGCGTTCGTGGGGAGCACCTGGGTCGGGTCGGCCGGGCCCGCGGGCCCGGTGTCCGGGACCGGGGCGGGCGCCGGGTCCGGGGCGAGCAGCGCGGCGACGCCGAG
>NZ_BBOX01000499.1 GCF_001553455.1 Streptomyces hygroscopicus subsp. hygroscopicus | reverse complement strand
GCCTCGGCCTGCGCGGGCGAGGCGTGCACCCCGACACCGGCCGCGACCACGCGCAGCGCGCGGGCCAGGTTCTCGGCGCTGGGCCGCTCCTCGGGCCGCTTGCGCAGACAGCGCTCTATGACGGTCCACAGCGGCTCGGGCACGGTCGAGGGGCGGCGCGGCTCCTCGCTGAGGTGGCGGTGGAGCACCTCGAGCGCGGTGTTGCCGGCGAACGGCGGACGGCCGGTGACCAGCTCGTAGAGCATGATGCCGGCGCCGTAGATGTCCACCGCGGAGGTCTGCGGACGGCCCTCGGCGGACTCCGGCGCCACATAGGCGGGGGTGCCGACGAACTCCTGGGTGCGGGTGAGGCCGGGTGAGTCGGCGAGGCGCGCGATGCCGAAGTCCGTCAGCATCGGGTGCATCTCCTCGCCCTCGCCGGTGCCCGCGAGCAGCACGTTGGCGGGCTTGAGGTCGCGGTGCACGACGCCGTCGGCGTGGCTGGCGGCGAGCGCGTCGGCGATCTGGGCGGTGAGGAGGGAGGCGGCGACCGGGGTGAGCGGGCCGTTGCTGCGCAGATAGTGGTGCAGATCCGGGCCGTCGATCAGGTCCATGACCAGGGCCAGCAGATCGCCCTCGACCACCAGGTCACGGGTGCGGACGATGTTGGGGTGGGTGAGCCGGAGCAGCACCGAGCGCTCGCGGAGGAAGCGCATCACGATGTCCGCGTCGTTCGCGAGCTCCTCCTTGAGGACCTTGATCGCGACGGTCTCGCCGGGCTGCCCGGCCACGGCGGCCTCGGCCCCCGCCGTCTCCCGCTGGCGGGCTCGCCAGACGGTGCCCGTGGCTCCGCGCCCGAGCGGCTCCTCGAGCAGGTACTTGCTGCCTACCGGCCGCACGTCATGCGCTCCCTGATCGTGGTCTTACATCGGTGGTCTGCGATGGATTCGCCGGACGCGTCCGCCGGACGCGTCCGCTGTGGGTCAGCTGTGGTCAGCTGTGGGGTCCAGCTCGACCGTCTGCGTGTGGTGCTCGTCCGCCCCACTGTAATGGGGACGCGGGGTGAGCCCCATCCGATCACCACACGATGCCGGCGCGGGGGAAGACGTGGGATCCGGGCAGATGGTTGCCGGGGTCGGTCCGACCCGCTCCCTCAAGCACCACCGGGCGTCCCAAGAGCGGCCGTTCCGGTCGCAATCAGCCAGTTTCGGCCGACTAGCCGACCAATCAAGATCATGTAACGGCGGGCGGCGGGCGAAGTGTCGGCGGCAGGTGCGAAGATGCAGGCGGCACGGAAGCGCCGAGCGCCGGGGGACTCACGCTCCGTGACCCGTACGACCCCGTACGGACCTGTACGTGCCGAAGGGCCTGGGGGCGGTGGTGGGGGCCGGCAACCTCCGCCCGGCCCCCCGGACAGAAGGGACCGTTGACGGCGATGCAGATTCGGCTGACCGTCCTCGGGCCGCGCAGCGCCCACCCGGGCCGTTCCGGCCACCATCCTGCGCCCGCGTCCGCCCCGCACGCCCCCATGGGCGCGGTGGACGTCCTGGTCACCGCCCCCGTCGGCACGGCCCTCGCCTCGGTGGCCGGCGGGCTCGCCGACGCGGTCGCCGCGGCCGGGTACGAGGCGGGGGGCGGCGGCGCGGGCGGCGCCGTGGTGCTGTACGCGGGGGGCCGGCGGCTGGACCCGCAGCGCTGCGCGCTGGGCGAGCCGCCGCTGGTGGACGGCGCGGTGCTCTCCCTCCAGGGCCCGGCCGACCCCGACTCCGACCACTACCCCGGCTATCCGGGCCTGCCGGACGCCGCCGTCGCCGACGCCACGGTCCATCTGGACGTGGTCGCGGGGCCCGACGCGGGCGGCGTCCACCTGCTCCACGGCGGCCAGGTACGCATCGGCCGCTCCGCCGACGCGGACGTCCCCCTGGACGACCCCGACGTCTCCCGGCTGCACTGCGCGGTGACGGTCGCCGAGGACGGCCGCGTGACCATCGCCGACCTCGGCTCGACCAACGGCACCGCCGCCGACGGGGTCCCCGTGGGCGCCCGCCCGGTGCCGCTGGCGCCGGGGGCG
>NZ_BBOX01000498.1 GCF_001553455.1 Streptomyces hygroscopicus subsp. hygroscopicus | reverse complement strand
AGTCTAGAACTGCTGGTCACGCGTGTTCGGATCGGCGAGAACGGGCCAGGGCTCCTCGCCGGTCTGGCCGACGTCGGCCGGGCGCGTCCCGAGCTTCAGGAGGCGTTCGAGCTCGGCGTCCTGATCGCGGTCGGTGGCGTTGACGTCGATGTGCAGCCGGGGCCTCCCCCGCTGCGGCTCGTCCGTGGGGCTGAGGATGATCGTCGGCTGCGGGCCGCCGAACCCTTCGCGCGGCCCGATCTCGAGGCTGCCGTCCTCCTCGCGGTCGAGCACGACGAAGTCCGGGACCTCGCACCAGAGTCCCCGCCGCCCCGGCTGGGGAGGCGGGGACGGCCAGGATGGCGCGTCGCGGGTCGAGGCCGACCAGGGTGAGCGGTCCGGCCCGCTCAGCGCGGCGGAGCGCGGCGGAGCGCGGCGGAGCGGGGCGAAGCGGACAGCCGGCCGCACCGCCCGGCGGCGGGGCGGCGGGATTTCCGCTGGCGAGAATCCGGGGGCTCTCGGCATTTTCGCCGCTGTTGGCTCGCCGACACCGTTCATAGGCTCTTCGACATCAACCGCTGATCAGAAGGCCGCACGCATGTCCGACAAGAGCAATGAAGCCAAAAACGTCACCCGGCGCACGATTCTGCACCGTGGAGCCGGCGTCGCCGCGATCGGCGCGGCATCCGCCCTCGCCACCGCGATGTCCACTCCCCCCGCCGCCGCGGCCTCGAAGGCGACGCCTGACACGGCTTCGAGTTTCAGCGCCGATGCCCTGCCCACGGTGGTGGCCGGAGTCCGCATCCCCGACACCGAAGTGGCCCGGAAAGCCACGGCATTCGCCCGGAACGCGTCCACCGAGACGCTGTTCAACCACGTCCTGCGGACCTATCTCTTCGGCTGTCTGGTATTCGACCGGCGCGGCGTCCGTTACGACCGCGAGCTGGTGTTCGTCTCCGCGGTCCTGCACGACCTCGGGCTGGTCAAGGCGTACCAGACCCCGACGGAGCGCTTCGAGGTCGACGGCGCCGACGCCGCGCAGCGGTTCCTGAAGGAACAGCGCATGTCCGCCGACCGAGTGGCGGTGGTCTGGGACGCGATCGCCCTGCACACCAACATCGGCATCGCGACGCGGAAGCGGCCCGAGATCGCCATGATCTCCGTCGGCTCCGGAATGGATTTCTCCGGGAACGGCCTGCAGCAGATCCCGTCCGACATCCTCGACGAAGTGCTCACCGCCTTCCCCAGGAAGGGCTTCAAGCAGGAGGCGGTCGACAACATTCTGTCGCTGTGCCGCACAAAGCCCATGGCGGAACTCATGCACCCCTTCGCCGAGGTCGGCCGCCGCCACATCCCCGACTTCCCGGTGCCCACCGTGGAGGACCTGCTGCTCGCCGCGCCCTTCGAGGACTGACGGGCAGCGCCAGGCAACATCTCCTGCCCCCTGGTCCTGACCGGGGGGCAGGCGGTACGGGCCGGCCCAGGAACGCGCCGGGTAGGCATTTCCCTACACCTGTCGCCATCAAGGAAATAACGCTTGACGACGAGGTAGCGTCATGAAAATGACGGCATCCCCCACTGCCGGGAACGGCACCCAACGATCGTTCACCGTACGCGCCGGAGAAGCGAGCGGTGAGCGTATACGCTTGAGCGTTTACGACATGCTCATCGGTCTGGTTTACACGCCACGTACTTTTTTCTACCGGCAGACGCTCGACGGGGCAGCGCTCCGCGACTCCCTCAGCCGGACACTGCGGAACTTCCCGATGGTTTCCGGCCGTATGAAGAAGGATTCCGACGGCCGCCTCAGTGTGCTCTGCGACGACTCCGGTGTGCGTTTCATCGAGACGACCGCCTCCGAGCCCATGCCGGACCATGGGCCGCATCACACCGCGAAAAAGGGCATCAATCGCTATCTGACCCAGGTCAACCCGCTCCAGGTGGCCGACCGCGACACACCGCTTTTCACGGTGAAGCTCACCCATATGCAAGGCGGCGGCTCGGTCCTGGGCGTCACGATGAACCACGCCGTGGCCGACGGGTCCGCCTATATGAGGTTCCTGGAGAGCTGGTCGCGCGAGCACCGGGGCCTGGGGTACGCCAAACCCGGCCACGACCGCGGACTCATCGACGCGCTCGCGGATCCGGTCGCGCGGGACGCCCGGTCGGACAGCGCCCATTTCACGGTCACGAAGCGAGGCCGGAAGTCCGCCTACGTGGGCCGCGTCCTGTTCAGCAGCATCGCCAAGGTGTCGACGATGGTGACCACCCGCTTCTCGGCCGCCGAACTGGCCGCCATGAAGGACGCCGCGATGGCGGACCTCGCGGGTACGAAGCGGTGGGTGTCGACCAATGACGCGCTCACCGCCCATCTCTGGAAGGTCCTCGGCGCATTGCGTGGCCGCCCGGACACCAGTCCGGAAAGGCTCGGTCTCCTCGCCGACTTCCGTGCGTTCGTCGGCGAAGCCGTACCGGACGACTACTGGGGCAACACCGTCACCAACACCCGGCCTGGGATGACCGCCGCCGAATTGCGCTCGCGCCCGCTCGGCGAGGTCGCGTCGGCGGTCCGTTCGGGCTATGCCGAGAATACGGAGGAGAAAATACGCCAGGAAACGGCGTTCCTCTGTGCCCAATACGAGGCAGGACGCCTCAAGCGCATCCTGCCCACGATGACGCTCGACAAGTTCGAGAACACCATCGTGATCAACAACTGGTCGAAGCTCCCCTTCTACGACCTCGACTTCGGACAGGGCACCCCCTTCTGGTACGACGTCCCGGCGCTTCCCACCCCCTGGACCGTGCTCATGGCACCGACCCCGGCGGACCAGCCCGGTGGCCGCGATGTGCACATGTCCGTGCCCCGAGCCCTGGTCCGGACCCTGCGGGAGCCGTCCTGGACCGACCGGTTCCACCGTTACGCGAATTCCGCCGAGGCATGCCCGCTGACCTTCGGGAACGGCTGAGGCGCACGGGTCGGGGCCCTGTCCGGATCCCATCGCTCACGGTCAGGGCCCTGGTGCCCCGGAACGGTCGGTTCACGTAGTGTCATGGCGTGTACGGGAGTGTCAGCGAAAAGCCCGAGAAGCCGATGCCCGCCCGAGGTGACGGGCAGCGCATTCTGGTCGTCGACGACGAATCCAGAATCGCCGAACTGCTCTCCACCACCCTGGAACTGGCCGGCTACCGGGTCGGCACCGCGGCCACCGGGAGCGAGGCGCTGGCGAGGGTCGGGGCGGAGCGGCCCGATCTGGTGATCCTGGATGTGATGCTGCCCGACCTGGACGGCTTCACGGTGTGCCGGCGCCTGGTGGCCGCCGACGAGGACCATCCGCCGGTGCTCTTCCTCACCGCCCGCGACTCGCTGGACTCTCTGGTCACCGGCCTCGGCATCGGCGGCAACGACTACGTCACCAAGCCGTTCCGGATCGCCGAGGTGCTGGCCCGGGTGCAGGCACTGCTGCGCACCCGGAACCGGCGGCGCAAGGAGCCGTCACCGCGCTACGCGGATCTGGTGCTGGACGACACGACCCGTCAGGCCCGGCGCGGGCGGCGGGCGCTGGAGCTGACCCCGGCGGAGTTCCGGCTGCTGCGCTATCTGCTGGTCAACGCGGGGCAGGTGCTGTCCAAGGAGCAGATCGGCGAGCACCTGTGGCTGGCGGACCACAGGCGTTACGGGGACAACGCCATCGAGAAGCTGGTCTCCCGCCTCCGCCACAAGGTCGACGAGGCCGGGCCCGCCCTGATCCACACCCGGCGTGGCTTCGGCTACTGGCTCGGGCAGCTCACCACCGTATGAACGAGCGCGGTATGAGCGAACACGGTACGAACGAGCGCGGTATGAGCCAGCACGGTACGAACGAACGCTGCACGAAGGAACGCTGCACGAACGAGCCGTGCGCGAACGAGCACGGGATGAACGAGAAGAACCACGGGGCCGAGCGCCCCGGGGGCGGCCGGGGCCCCCAGGAGGAGCCGTACGAGCGCCAGCAGCGGCTGGAGGTGCTGCTGCACGAGCTGCGCACCTCCCTGACCACCATCCGCGGCTGGGCCGAACTCCCGCTCCAGGGGCTCAGCGACGACCCCGAGCTGATGGTGCGCGCCCTGCGCCGGATCCAGGACGAGGCCGACCATATGCACCAGGCGGTCCAGCACGTGTTCCCCCGCGCCGACGACTCCTGGGTACGGCCGCTGGAGGCGGGGCCGGTGGATCTGCGGGACGTGGCCGACGAGGCGGTGGCGGACCTGGGGCTGCTGGACCCCGGACGCCCCATCACACGCGAGAACGCGGGCCGGTCGACCCTCGTCGCCGACAACCGCATGCTGCGGCACGCCGTCCGCAACCTGCTGGACAACGCGCTGCGGCACACCCCGGCCGGGTCCCCGGTGACCGTGGCGGTGCGCGGGCCGGTGGCCGGGTCCGGCGGGGAGCCGGGCGTCGAGCTGTCGGTCAGCGACCAGGGGCCGGGCATGAGGCCGCGGGACATCGCCCGGCTCACCGCCCCCCGCTCCGGGGACGGCCGCGGCGAGCCGGGCGGCGGCCTCGGGCTCACCATCGTGCGGCTGGTGGTGGAGCGGCACGGCGGTGAGGTGGCCGTGCACAGCGCGCCGGGCCGCGGCACCACGGTCACCCTGGCCTTTCCCGCTGTCAGCGTTTCGTCAGCAAACTGACCGTAAGGGGTCAGGTCGAGGAGGTTCGCTGGTCACCACGTCCCCAAGCGAAGGTTCACGTCCCCGTATCGCGAAGGTTCGCGCTCCGCTCCTGTCGGAATCCCCCACCCGAGGAGAGACATGACCGAGACGCTCGCAGAGACCACGACCGAGGCGGAAGAGCCGCTCGCGGCGTTTCCCATGCCGCGGGCCGCCGGATGCCCCTTCGCCCCGGCCCCGGCCGCACGGGCGCTGCAGGGCGAGCGGCCGATCGCGAAGGTACGGCTGTGGGACGGCAGCACCCCATGGCTGGTGACCCGGCACGCCGACCAGCGCGCGCTGCTCGGCGACCCGCGGGTCAGCGCCAACCCCCTGGTGCCCGGTTTTCCGCACCCGAACGAAGGCTTCCGCGAGAACGCCAAGCGGAGGCGGACGTTCCTTGGCATGGACGACCCCGAGCACGCCCGGATCCGCCGGATGGTCACCGCGCCGTTCGCGATCAAGCGGGTCGAGGCCATGCGGCCCGACATCCAGAAGATCACCGACGATCTGATCGACACCATGCTGGCCGGGCCGACCCCGGTGGACCTGGTGCGCGCCTTCGCGCTGCCGCTGCCGTCGCTGGTGATCTGCCGGCTGCTCGGGGTGCCGTACGAGGACCACGACTTCTTCCAGGAGCACAGCGCACGGCTGATCAACATGGAGTCGTCGGTCGAGGAGGTGTTCCGCGCCAACGAGGCGCTGACCGACTATCTGGACAAGCTGGTCACCGTCAAACTCGCCGACCCCGCCGACGACATGCTCTCCGAGCTGGCCGCCCGGGTCAGGGCCGGTGAACTGACCCAGCGCGAGGCCGCCAGCATGGGCGTGCTCCTGCTGATCGCCGGTCACGAGACCACCGCCAACATGATCGCCCTCGGCACCGTCGCGCTGCTGGAACACCCCGACCAGCTCGCCGCCCTGCGGGAGACCGACGACCCCAAGGCGGTGGCCAGGGCGGTCGAGGAACTGCTGCGCTACCTGTCCATCGTGCACAACGGCCGGCGCCGGGTCGCGCTGGAAGACATCGAGATCGGCGGCGAGACCATCCGCGCCGGGGACGGCATCGTCATCTACACCGGCACCGGCAACTGGGACGCGGAGGTCTTCCCCGAGCCCGAGCGGCTGGACATCAGCCGCGACGCCCGCCGCCACATGGCGTTCGGCTTCGGCGTCCACCAGTGCCTGGGCCAGCCGCTCGCCCGGCTGGAGCTGCACGTGGTCTACAGCACGCTCTACCGCCGGATTCCCACTTTGCGGTTGGCGACCGCGATCGACCAACTACCGTTCAAACACGACGGTGCCATCTACGGCGTCTACGAACTGCCCGTCACCTGGTAACGAGGAGCCCAGTCAGCCATGCGTGTGGAAGTCGATGTGCCCAAGTGTGTGGCATCAGGCCAGTGCGTGATGATCGCCCCTGATGTGTTCGACCAGCGGGAGGAGGACGGCATCGTGGTCCTGCTGGACGAGAAGCCCCCCGCCGCGCTGCACGCCGATGTCCGGGAGTCCGCAGTGGTCTGCCCGGCGGCGGCGATACGGGTGGTCGAGGAGTGAAGCAGATCGTGGTGGTCGGCGCCTCCGCCGCCGGTCTCGCCGCGGCGGAAACGCTGCGCCGGGAGGGGTACGAGGGCACGATCACGCTCATCGGCGAGGAGCCGCACCACCCGTACGACCGGCCGCCGCTGTCCAAGCAGATCCTCGGCGGGCAGTGGGAGGCCGACCGGGTGGCGCTGCGCGCACCCGCCGATCTGGACGCGCTCGGCCTCGAACTGCGCCTCGGGACCGCCGCGACCGGGCTCGACCTGGCCGGCCGTACGGTCGGGCTGGCCGATGGGGCGCGGGTGCCGTACGACGGCCTGGTCATCGCCACCGGCGTCCGCCCGCGCCGGCTGCCCGGCGACGGCGGGGAGCGCGCCCATGTGCTGCGCACCCTGGACGACGCCCTGGCCCTGCGGGACCGGCTGGGCCCGGGGCGGCGGCTGGTCGTGGTCGGTGCCGGGTTCCTCGGCGCCGAGGCGGCCGCCGTGGCACGGGGGCTCGGCATGGAGGTGACGCTGCTGGAGCCGGCGCCGGTGCCGCTGGCCCCGGCGGTCGGCGAGCCGGTCGGGCGGATGCTCGCCGAGGTCCACCACGACCACGGTGTCGCCCTGCGCACCGGGGTCACGGTGACGGAGGTGGCCGACGGCGGGGTGCGGCTGGCCGACGGCACCCTGGTCGAGGCCGACGAGGTACTGGTCTCGATCGGCTCGGTGCCCAACACCGACTGGCTCGAGGGCAGTGGCCTCACCGTGGGCGACGGCCTGGAGTGCGACGAGTACAGCGCCGCCGCGCCGGGGGTGTACGGCGCGGGGGACGTGGCCCGCTGGCACAACCCGCTGTTCGGAACGGCGATGCGGATCGAGCACCGGACCAACGCCACCGAACAGGGCATGGCCGTGGCCCGCAACCTCCTCCGCCCGGACGAGCGGCGGCCGTTCGCCCCGGTGCCGTACTTCTGGTCGGACCAGTACGACCTGCGGATCCAGGCCCATGGCCGACTGCGCGGCCATGAGGAGATCGCGGTCGTCGAGGGCGCCCTGGAGGAACGGAAGTTCCTGGCCGCCTACCGCTGCGGGGACCGGGTGGCCGGGGTGCTGGCCGTCGGGATGCCGCCGAGGACGGTGCGCACCTGGCGGCAGGCGGTCGCGACGCGGGCCGCGTGGCGGGACGCGGTGGGTGAGCTGGTGCCGGAGGGGGCGTAGCACGACGGTGCGGCGGGGTGGCTCCGGCGGGGCTGGCTCCGGTGCACGACGGTGGCGGCGGGGGTGGCTCCGGTGCACGACGGTGCGGCGGTGGCTCCGGGCCGTTCGTCTCCGGCCCGGAGCCACCGCCCGCCCGTCGGCCCCGGTCCC
>NZ_BBOX01000497.1 GCF_001553455.1 Streptomyces hygroscopicus subsp. hygroscopicus | reverse complement strand
GCTCCGGGCCGTTCGTCTCCGGCCCGGAGCCACCGCCCGCCCGTCGGCCCCGGTCCCGTCACCGCCCCCTGGCGCGTCGTTCCTGACCCGGGCCCCGGCCCGGCGTTCCGGCCCCCGGCCCGGCGTTCACGGCCCCAACTCGTGGTCCCCGCGCGGCGTTCCCGGTTGTCACGGCCGTCAGGGGGCGTCGGGGCACGTCGCCGGGTCGGCGGTCAGCCGCCCAGGGAGTTCCGTACGGCGGCGACGAGGCGGGAGGCGCGGGCGTCACCGTGCCCGATCATGCGGTTGGCCACATAGGCGAAGCCCACGCCGAACGCGTCGTCGCCGAAGGCGAACTGACCGCCGGAGCCGTCGTTGCCGAAGCTGCGCTCCCCCAGCATTGGCCGGAAGGCGGGCGAGTCGAGCAGAAAGCCGGAGCCCCAGCGCGCTCCCATGTCGAAGCCCAGCCACCCCTTGCCGGACGAGATCTCGCGGACCGCGTCCGTCACGGTCTCGGGGGTGAGCAGCCGCCGGTGGCCCTCGATACCGGTCACGGCCGCCGCATACAGCCCGGCGAGCCCGCTCGCCGACGCCACGGCGCCCGCACCGGGCAGCTCCATGCCGAGCAGCGCGGGGTCGTTCCAGCCGTGCGGCTCGTCGAGCCCGGGGAAGACCAGCGCACCGTTCATGGTCACGATGCGGGTCAGCAGGTGTTCGGGGTCCGGCATCCCGGGCCGCCCCTCGGCCTCGACCAGCCTGGCCCGTCCGTCCAGCTCCGCCGCGGGCAGCCCGATCCAGGCCCGCAGCCCCAGCGGGTCCCCCACGGCCTCGCGGAAGTACGCGCCCGGGGTGAGCCCGGTGATCCGCCGGATGACCTCGCCGAGCAGGAAGCCGAAGACATGGCCGTGGTACTCGTACGCCGTGTCCGGCTCCCACAGCGGCGTCTGCTCCTCCACGGCGCGGATCACCGGCGCCCAGCCGGCGATCTCCTCGAACCCCAGCACCCGGTCGAGCACCGGGACCCCCGCCCGGTGCCCGAGGACCATACGGCAGGTGATGGCCTCCTTGCCGTTCCGGCCGAACTCCGGCCAGTACCGGCTCACCGGTGCGTCGAGGTCCAGCCGCCCCTCCTGCGCGAGGAGGTGCACGCAGACGCTCACGAGGCCCTTGGCGCACGAGAACACCGGTACGGCGGTGTCCCGCTGCCAGGCCCGTCCGCTCCCCCGGTCCGCGACCCCGCCCCACAGCTCCACGACCTTGCGCCCGCCGGCGAACACGGTGACCGCCGCCCCGAGTTCCGGGAACTCCTCGAAGTTCCGCGTGAACGCGTCGGCGACGCCCCCGAACCCCTCGTCGGCCCACCCGCTGTACCGTTCCACGATCGTCCCCGCCCCTCACGCGTCCGCTGTGCACGACCGCGTCACCCTAGACCGGGGCCCGCCCCCGCCACGACCGGTTTACCCGCCGCCCGGGACGGTCGGCGCGGCCAGCTGTCTGTTCAGCTGTTTTGTAGAAGAAGCTGCAGTGCGCCAGGGAGCCGTCCGGGTCGCCTGCGTAGTCGGGGACGACGCCGTAACGGGTCCAGCCGTCGGCAGCGTAGACCCGCTCGGCGGTGGTGCCGGTGCAAGTCTTGTTCGGGGTCCGGGGTCCGGCGGTGTCACGGCAGGACGACTATCAGCGCGTAGCGCCGGGGACGAGAATGGCCGCCGCCCGGAGGAGGAGCCGGGCGGCGGCCGGAGGGGTGGTCGCGGGCGGTCAGATGCTGATGAGACGCTCCAGCACATTGCGGTAGCCGCGCATCGCCAGGCGCAACTCCTCCGTCTCGGAGATGACCGCGTCATCCTCGTGCCAGGCGGCACGTAGGGTACGGCGGCGTTCGGCCAGGAGATCGGCGAGCCGGGCGGCCACCTCCTCGAGCAGGACATCGGCCTCCTCGACGGCGCCGCGGGGAGAGTCCACGAAGCCGCTGATCGCGTACCGCAGCCGCTGGGCCAGCTTGTCGTGCTCGCTCACCGGCAGCACGGGGAAGCTGGGGCCGTTCGGGGTGGACGGTGACTGGTCGGACGGTTCGGACGACAGAGACGACATGGGCGGCGTGGACGGCGCGGATGACATGGACGGCTGCCATGGTGTCGTCGGCGCGCTTCCGTTCGTCGGCACGCTTCCGTTCGTCGGCACGCTTCCGTTCGTCGGCACGCTTCCGTTCGTCGGCACGCTTCCGTTCGTCGGCGTGCTTCCGTCCGGGCCGCCTCCGTTCGCCGACATGTTCCCGTTCGCCGGCGCGCTTCCGCCCTCCGGCCCATGGCGCCGCCGGCCGTCGTGTCCCGTCGGGTCGTCGATCGGGTCCGTCACCACGCGCCGCCCTTCCTGGTGTGGCCGAGCCGGGCGTGGCCCGCCCCCGTCCCCGGCAGCCACCGGTTGAGTCGGCTCTGGTGGCCGCCGTGGTGCCGGTGTGTGGGCTCGGGCCGGGTCGTGGCGCTGTGGTGCGGGGGCCGGACCAGTGCCTCGAAGAACGGCCGGGCGTGCACCACCGCCTCGCGCAGCTCCTCGGTGTCCGCCTGCCCCTCGCGGGCGCGGGCAGCCGCGTCATGGATCTGCCGGTAGCCCTGGATGTGGTCGGCGTGGTGCACGGACAGCGCCGCGACCTGCTCCTCGTAACGGTCCGACGGATAGCCGCGGTCGTGGGCGAGACGGGCCAGCAGCTGATCGGCTCCGGCCACCGCGCGCTCCGGGGACTCGATGAACATCTCCTGCGCTGCGGCCCACTCGGACACGTACCGCTCACGCAGCTCACCGGACAGGGGCTGGGTCCTCAGATCGCCGTACCGCCGCAGCCGTTCCTCGAGATCGCGCTGTGCCGCCTTGTCGTCGCCCGCGTGCTGGGCGACGCTCATCTCGTACTCGCGTCCGAAGCGGCGTCGCAGAGCGCGTTCCTTACGGCTGGCGCCCGCGCGGACGACGCGGATGACGAGCGCGGCCGCGAGGACGACCGCGACGACAACCACGATGCTGATCGCACCAGTTGACATGGTCTGCTTCTGCCTTCCCGCTGGCTTCCCCCTTGGCGGTCGGGGGCTCCTTTCATCGGGTAGCCCGGTCTCCGGCCCTCAAACTGGCCCCTTGGACCGCCCCTCGAACGGCCGTCACCCCACGGCGCGTCAGGGGCAGGCGGATGCCAGGATGCCGGGCATGACACGTACGCCCCCTGCCCCCGCCGGTTCCCGCGCCCCGGCCTCCCGCGCCCCGGCCTCCCGCGCCCCGGCTTCCCGCGCTTGGACGGTCGCCGCGCGGCCCGTCGACGACCCCCTCTCGGCCGTGCTGCTGCGCGAGTACCTCGTCGATGTCGCCCACCGGTACTACCAGCACCATGAGCGGCGGGACGCGACGCCCGAGGAGATCGAGCGGGCGTTCGCCGAGATGGGCAGCGACGACCTCGCCCCGCCACACGGGGTGTTCCTGCTCGCGCATTACGACGGTGAGCCGGCCGGATGTGCCGGGCTGCGGCTGCTGGACGACCGTACGGCGGAGCTGAAGCGGGTGTTCGTACGGCCCGCCCAACGGGGGCTGGGCGGGGGCGCCGCACTGCTCGCGGCCGTCGAGACGGCGGCCGGGGAGCTGGGCGCCGGGCGGATCGCGCTCGATACCCGCCTCGATCTGGTCGAGGCCCGTGCGCTGTACGCGCGGCACGGGTACCGGGAGGTCGCGCCCTTCACGCAGGGGCGGTACGCGGAGGTCTGGATGGCCAAGGAGCTCGGCTGAGGCGGGGCCCGCCGGGCGCCGACCTGTCCTGCCTGCACCCCGGGCGCGGGCCCGGCCCCGCCACCGTCCGGCCCGCGCCACCGCCGTCC
>NZ_BBOX01000496.1 GCF_001553455.1 Streptomyces hygroscopicus subsp. hygroscopicus | reverse complement strand
CGGCGCACGGCGGCGGGGCGGCGGACCCGGCGGGCGGTGGCGGGGCACGGTCCCGGCGGGCGGCGGTTCATGCGGTGAGACGGGCGTGCAGCCGGCGGGCCGAGGTGTCGGTCAGCGAGGCGATCTGGTCCACGATCGCCCGCAGCCGGCCCCGGTCATCCCCGGCCGCGTCGAAGAGTGCGCGGAACTGGGGGTCCAGGCCGTCGGGGGCGCGGGCGATCAGCGCCTCGCCCAGCTCGGCGATGACCACGCGCTGATCGGCGCGGACCAGCTCCTGGTCGGCGCGCTGGATGACGTACCGGTCGGCGACCGCCTTGAGGACGGCGCACTCCAGGCGGATGGCGCGGGGGACGACCAGCTCGGCGCGGTAGCGGGTGAAGCGGCCGGTGCCGTACGCCGCGCGGGTGGCACCCTCGGCGGCCAGGCAGAAGCGGCCGATGAGCTGGCTGGTGGCGTCCTTGAGCCGGGCCTGGGCGACGGACGAGCCGTCGTAGCCGTGCGGCCACCACTCCTGGTCCAGCAGCCGGTCCAGCGCGTCGGCCAGCTCCCCGGGCTCCGCCCCCGGGGCGTAACGGTCGGCGGCGACGGCGAAGACCTCGCGCCGCTCGGGCTCGGAGAGCAGGCTCGCGGGGTCGAGATGGCCGGCGTGCAGCCCGTCCTCGACGTCGTGGACCGAGTAGGCGACATCGTCGGACCAGTCCATGACCTGGGCCTCGAAGGTCGTACGGCCCTCCGGGGCACCCTGCCGGTACCACGTGAAGACCGGGAGGTCGTCCTCGTAGACCCCGAACTTCGGGGAGCCGGGGATATGCGGATGGCCGCCGCGCGGCCAGGGGTACTTGGTGGCGGCGTCCAGCGCGGCGCGGGTGAGGTTGAGGCCGACGCTGACCGGCTCGCCGGTCTCCCGGTCCGGCACGAACCGCTTGGGTTCCAGCCGGGCCAGCAGCCGCAGCGACTGCGCGTTGCCCTCGAAGCCGCCGCAGGGCTCGGCGATCTCGTTGAGCACCTGCTCCCCGTTGTGGCCGAACGGCGGATGGCCGAGGTCGTGGGCGAGGCAGGCCATCTCCACCAGATCCGGGTCGCAGCCGAGGGCGGCCCCCAGCTCCCGGCCCACCTGAGCACACTCCAGGGAGTGAGTCAGCCGGGTGCGGGGGGTGGCGTCGAAGGCCGGGGCGCGCCCGGTCGGCCCGGCCGGGTCGGCGGCCGGGGCGGCGGGCACCACCTGGGTCTTCCCGGCGAGCCTGCGCAACGCGGCGGAGTGCAGCACTCGTGCCCGGTCCCGCTGGAAGGCGGTCCGGCCCGGCCGCTTGTCGGGCTCGGGCGCCCAGCGCTCGAGGTCCGCCGCGGTGTATCCGGGGATGCGGCGGATGTCGGCCTCGGGGACGGCGGTCGCGGGGGGCGGATCCGGTTCAGCAGGTGCGCTACGGCTCATACACCGACGGTAGCCGCCGGGTGTGACAGGGGCGCAGAGGCGAGCGCCTGCTCGTAACGGTGGAGTACGAGCCGCGCCACCGCCGGATGGGCGCCGAGCGGGGCGGCCACGACACCGGGGGCGGCCTCCGCGCACTCGGTGGCGAACCGGCCGGGTGCGGTGAAGTAGGAGGCGACCGCGATCCGGTCATGGCCGAGCGCGGTCAGGATCCGTACGGCCTCGGACACGGTGGGGCCGGAGCCGGAGGCATAACCGGGCAGCACGGGCACCCCGCCGAGCCGCGCGCCGAGCAGGGCTGCGGCCCGGGCGGTGTCGAGGGCCGCGTCCGGATCGCGGGAGCCCGCCGCAGCCAGGACGACGCCCGCCGTGTGCGGGGCGGGGGCGGGCGGCCGGGGCCGGGGCTGGGCGGGCGGGCCGGTTTGGGTGCGGAGACTGGTTTGGGTGCGGAGACCGGTTTGGGTGGCCCGACCGGTTTCGGGGGCCCGACCGGTTTCCGGGAGTTCGCTGACGTCCGCGAGCCGACCGGTTTCGGCGGTCCGACCGGTGTCCGCGAGCCGACAGGTTTCGGGGGTCCGACCGGTTTCCGGGAGTCGGCTGACGTCCGCGAGCCGATCGGTTTCGGCGATTCGACCGATGCCTGCGAGGCGACCGGCTTCCGGGAGCCGACAGGTTTCGGGGGTCCGACCGGCTTCCGGAAACCGGCTGAGGTCCGCGAGGCGACCGGCTTCGGCGGTCCGGCCGGTGTCGGCCGACCATCCGGCCTCCGTGAGCCGGGCGTGCAGCGCCTCGGCAAGCAGCGGGTCCGGGCCGAGCGGGGTGGCGATCAGGATGCGCAGATGGGGTGCGGCGGCAGCGACGTCTGGGATGTCCTGCTTGATGTGATAGCCCCGACCGAGGAGCAACGGAACGAGCACGGCCTCGCCACGCAGCGCGGCCAGCGTGTCGGTCAGCACCGGCCGGTTGAGCTCGATGTGGCCGAGGCGTACGGGCAGCCCGGGGCGGAGTGCGCGGACGCGGTCCAGGAGGGCGGTCACGGTGCGCAGCGCCTCCGGGTTCCGGCTGCCGTGGGCCACGGCGACGAGCGTCGGCGTGCGGCGGCCGGGGACCGCGCGGTCGAGCCGGGCGGTGGGCCGGGGCGTGGGCCACGGGGCACCGGGATCCGTCGTACCGTCGGGGCCCAGCGTGCCGTCGAGACCGGGGGGACCAGAAGGGCGGGACGGACCGAAAGAACCGAAAGGACCGGAATGGGGCGACGCCGTCATGCCCAGAGCGTGGCAGCGGCGGATTGCGCCTCCGTTGCGCGGCCGTGACGGGACATTGCGCCGATTTCACCGACCGCCGGACCCCGCGCTGAGGTCCGGTTTCCGGAGGCGTAACCCGAGGTGACACGGGCCGTAACAGTGACACCGGCCCGTATCAGCCGAGGCATCCGGCCGGATAGTGTTCGTGCCGTTCCACCGAGCGGGGCGGGACGGACCACACGGTGACGCATCCAGCCCTGGGCCCGGTGCCGCAGATGCCGGGGCTCAAGGTGTGCACGGTGCGGCTGGAGGTGGCGGACGGCTGACCGCCCAGCCCGGCGGGCCGCCGTCCCGGCGCGCGGCATGCGGGCGCGCACGTCTGGCGGCGCCGGGGGCTGCCGGGCAACCGGGCTGCTGAGGCGCCAGAACTGCTGGCTGCTGGCTGCTGGCTCTTGGCCGCCGGGTTGCTGGACCGCTGGCTGCTGGGTGCTCGGCGGCGCCGCCATCCGCCAGGCCCGTGGACAGCAGGCGCCGGTCACGCCACCCGCACACGGCCACCAGGACCCCTCCGGGCTGCAGGCAACGAGGAGGTGGGGACACCTCCTCAAAAGTGCTTGCCGAGTAGCCGAGGGGAATCGCACCCCTCGGCTCTCACAGAACGGAGCGTGACAATCTCTCGTCACTCCGCTCTTGCCGCTCTGATCATCAGGCCAGCACGGCGTCCGTGGTCAAGCGCCAGTGCGTGAACATGCGGGGGTATCGCTGGGCGATCTCCTGCATCTTCGCGATGGCCTTCCGCTTCGCCGCGAGCCGCTTGTACTTCTGGCGGATCCAGCGCACCAGGCAGGCATTGATGCGCATGACGAAGGAGCGCAACTCCCAGGGCCTGAAGCGGCCGTAGTAGTTGAGCCAGCCCGCCACCACAGGGTTGATCTTGCGGGCGAGCTCGTTGAAGGACAGATCCGAGCGGGTGTGCAGGTGCCAGGAACGCACCTGCCGCCCCATCTTCTTCAGGGCGTCTTTGCTGACCGCCGGATCGAACGACAGGAACTGCCTGCCGTGCCGGTTCCGGCTTCGCCTGGCGCGGAAGGTGTATCCAAGGAAGGTGAACGCCGTGTGCTCGTAGGAGCGTCGGCGTTTACCGTCCTGGCAGTACACGATCCGGGTCTTGTCCGGGTGCAGACGCAGCCCGACCTCAGCCATCCTGTCCGTGAGCGCGGCCAGCACCTGGCGGGCCTCACGCTTGGAGACACAGTGCAGCACCGCATCGTCGGCATACCGTTCGAACCAGACGGTCGGGAATTCCCGGGCCATCCAGGTATCGAATGCGTAGTGCAGGAACAGGTTCGCCAAAACGGGAGAAACCGGGGCCCCTTGAGGGGTCCCGCACTCCCGCTCCAGCAGGGAACCGTCGGGCATGGCGAGCGGGGCAGCGAGCCACCGCCGCACATACAACTTCACCCAAACGGCGTCAGTGTGCGCTTCCACCGCCTTGACCAGCAGGTCCCAGGGCACGCTGTCGAAGAACTTGGCAATGTCGAACTCCACCACCCAGTCCCGCTTCCAGCAGCGCTCCCGGCATTTTCCCACCGCGTCCAGGGCGGACCGTCCGGGCCGGTATCCGAAACTGTCCGGGTGGAAAATAGGCTCCACCTTCCGCATCAGATGCCGGGCCACCACGGTCTGCGCCACCCGGTCGGCGACAGCGGGAATGCCGAGCATTCTCGTGCCACCGCCCTGTGGCTTAGGAATAGGCACCGCGCGCACCGGCGGCGGAAAGTACGAGCCCGACGACATGCGATTCCAGACTCTATAAAGGTTATTCTTCAGGTCCTTCTCGAAGTCGGCGAGACTCTGCCCGTCCACTCCTGGAGCGCCTCTGTTCGCCCTGACTTCCTCCCACGCCTCCTTGACTTCCCACTTCGAAATATCAAACGGCTTGGCCTGTGACTTCAACTGGTCCATCGGACTCCTCCCGGACACCGTCCGGTTGATGCGATCAACGCAGTCACGAACGGCCCGGCCCCTTCGCTCCACCCCCGTTACGGGGGCTTCAGCACTACTACGAGCCGGTCCGCCAGCACGCCCCGCGTCGGTACTCGACCCCTCACAGTGTCCGCTGTTTGGGGCACTCCCTCTCGCCCACCGTTACGGCGGGCAGTATCGGGACCTGCCTTCTCCTGTTCCATGCGAAAGCCGCAGACCGGACTCACGTCGCCTACATGCCGGACACCACCTGGCCAATAGACGGGCACCCGCCAGGCTCATCCCGAAGCCCAGATCATGCCCCGGTTTTGATGTCGTCTGTTTGCGTTTCGACACGTCAGCAGCGATTCACTTGCGTTCGTCTTTCCGGTCCCCACCTGACGCCTCTTACGACGCCTTTTCCTCATCGCTCACCACGACGGTCTTCAACCGAACGCAGCATGAGGCGGTTTGAAGCCTCCCCCCGCAGGGCGGCTCCGAAGGGCCATACCTTCATCTCTCGCACAGCATCATTTTCCAGGAGCTGCCTGCAACCAACTCCCTTTCATGTTCAGGACACAAGATCTGGCGCAACTAATCCATCAACCGTTTTCCAGAGGGGGTACCCACACCCCCCCTGCGGTCCGGCATCGGCCCCGGCCCCCGGCCACGGAAGCCGCGACCGGCCCTCGCCCCCACCGGCTCGGCGGCCGGCGACGCGGGCCAGGCCCGGTACCCCCGGCCCGTGCTCAAGTGCGCCGAAGGCGCGAGACGAAACCCGCACCTGACCACCCCCACCAGCCCGAGCGCCCCCGCACGCCGAGCAACGTCAACCACCCCGAGCAACCGACCGACCGACCACCCAACCGTCCGCCCGACCACCTGACCGACCACCCAACCCGACCACCCAACCGTCCGCCCCGAGCGCAGGGCCACGCCGTCCGCGCCCCGAGTCCGGTACCTAGACCTCGAGCTCCTTCAGGTATGCCGCCCGCGTCTCCTCGTCCAGGAAGGCGGCCTCGAAGGAGTTGCGGGCCAGCGTGCGCAGGGTGGCCGCGTCGAGACCGAGCGCGTCCCGGACGGCGGTGTAGTTGTCACCCACGTAACCGCCGAAGTAGGCGGGGTCGTCGGAGTTGACCGTCACCAGCAGACCGGCGTCCAGCATCGCGGGCAGCGGATGGTCCTCGAGGCGGTCCACGACGCGCAGCCGGACGTTCGACAGGGGGCAGACGGTCAGCGGGATGCGGTCCGCGACCAGCCGGGCCACCAGCGCCTCGTCCTCCAGGCACCGCACCCCGTGGTCGATACGGTCCACACCGAGGACGTCCAGCGCCTCCCACACATACGCGGGCGGGCCCTCCTCCCCCGCGTGCGCGACGCACTTCAGCCCGGCCTCCCGGGCCCGCGCGTACACCTCGCGGAACTTCGACGGCGGATGGCCGACCTCCGCCGAGTCCAGACCGACGGCGGCGATCCGGTCCAGATGGGGGCGGGCCGCCTCGAAGGTCTCCAGGGCGGATGCGGCGCTCTCGTCGCGCAGGAAGCACATGATCAGGCGCGTGGTGATGCCGTACGTCCGCGGCGCCGCGTCCAGCGCCCGGCCGATCCCGCGGACGACCGTGCCGATGTCAACGCCGCGTGCGGTGTGCGCCTGCGGGTCGAAGAAGATCTCCGCATGGCGGACGCCCTGAGCACGGGCGCGGGTGAGATACGCGTTCGTGAGGTCGGCGAAATCGTCCTCGGTGCGCAGCACGGCCATCAGCGCGTAGTACAGATTCAGGAAGTCCTGGAGGTCGCTGAACGAGTACGCGGCCCGCAGCTCCTCCTCGCTGGCGTACGGCAGCTCGACCCCGTTGCGCTCGGCGAGCGCGAAGGCCAGGTCGGGCTCCAGGGTGCCCTCGATGTGGAGATGGAGCTCTGCGGTGGGGAGCGGCGGCACGGCTGGGATCACCTGCTGGTTTCGGTGGTGCGGGATGATGACTGGTCAAGGCTATGCGGAAGCGGATGCATCACCCTTGTGGAGGTAAGGCGAGCGAAAAGCCGATACCGCCAGGGGCCGCCCTCGCTGGGGTGAGCGAGAAGTGCTGCGGGAGGTTCTCTGGCGGCGGCGAGCAAGGGGCGTGGACGCGGATTCGGGCCGGACCCGCGCTTCCTGGGGCCGCGCGGGAGCGGGGCGTCGAGACGGCGTGGCGGAACGGGGCTCCGCTCGTCGGCCGCCCGAAGCGGGCCGGGCTAACGGCCGCCCGGAGCGGGTCGAGCTGACGGCCGCCCAGAGCACGCCCGGGTGTCGGCCGCCCAGAGCGGGCCCGGCTGACGGCCACCCGAAGCAGGCCGGGTGTCGGCTACCCGGAGCAGGCCGGGCTGACAGTCACCCGAAGCAGACCCGGCTGGCGGCTGCCCAGAGCGGGCCCGGCTGACGGCTGCCGCTGCCCGGAGCGGGTCGGGCTGGCGGCTGCCCAGAGCGGGCCCGGCCGACGGCCACCCGAAGCGGGCCGGGTGTCGGCTGCCCGAGCGGACCGGGCTGACAGTCACCCGAAGCAGGCCCGGCTGACGGCTGCCGCTGCCCGGAGCGGGTCGGGCTGGCGGCTGCCCAGAGCGGGCCCGGGTGTCGGCCGCCCAGAGCACGCCCGGCTGACGGCCACCCGGAGCAGGCTCCGGCCGATAGTTCCCCGAAGCGGGCTTCGGCCGACGGCCGTCCGAAGCGGACCCCGGCTCACGGCCGCGGCACCTTCCTCGCCCCGCCCCGCACGCCCCGCCCCACGCCCCGGCGTCAGCCGATGGTCGTCTCCGACACCACCCACGCCAGGTAGTCCTCGCTGCCGTTCACGATGGGCAGCGCGATGATCTCGGGGGTCTCGTAGTCGTGCGCTTCACGGATGTGCGCCTCCAGCTCGTCGTAGCGCGCGGCGGTGGTCTTGAACAGCACCTGCCACTCGGCCGCCGTCTCGACCGTCCCCTCCCACCGGTACACGGATGTCACGGGCTGGCTGATCTGCGCACAGGCCGCCAGCCGGGCCTCGATCGCCCCGCGGGCCAGCACCTCGGCCTTCTCGGGGGTGTCGGTGGTGGTCAGTACGGTCAGGTAGTCGGCCACTGCTGCTGTACCTCTCTCCACGGCGCGGTTCCACGGCGCGGCTGCGAACTGGCGCACACCACGCTAGCCGGTGAGGATTGAGGGAACCCGCCGACGATCAGACCGGACCGATCGAGGGGCACTCATGGATGACCTCACCACGCTCGCGCGCCACCATCTGGACCAGGCCAAGGCCGATCCACACGGACGCAGCGCCCATCTGTTCCTGCATGACGGCCCGCTGCGGCAGAGCGTGATCGCCATGGTCTCCGGATGCGAGTTGGACGAGCACAACGCCCCTCCGGCGGCCAGCCTCCAGGTGCTGCACGGGCATGTGCGGCTGACCGGCGGCACCAACCGCACGGATCTCATCGCGGGCCAGGTACAGGAGCTCCCGCACGAGCGGCACGGGCTGCGGGCGCTGGAGGACTCGGTGGTGCTGCTGACCGCCGTGACCGCCACACCGGGCTGTCCCACCCCCTACGAGGAGGCGACGACCGCCTGACGAACGCCGTCTGACGGACGTCCCCCGGCAAACGTCGCCCGGCGGACGCCGTCTGACGGACATCCCCCAGCGAACATTGCCCGGCGGACGCCATCTGACGGACATCCCCCGGCGGACACCGCCCGGCGGACGCCCTACTCGCCGCCGCCACCGCCTCCGCCGCCACCGCAAGAGTGGTGACCGCCGCCGCCCCCGTGGCCGCCGTGGTCGCCACCCTGGCCCCCGCTCCACCCGTGCGTGCCGGATCCGGAGCCGGGGTGCGCGTCGATGCCGTTGTCCGCTGCGTCCGCTGCATCCACTGCATCCACTGCGGAGGTGATGACGAGACGCCTGCCCCAGTAGCCCAGACCGCCACTCGCTACGGGTGTCGCGGCGCTGATGGCGCGGCCACGCTCCTGGGCCGGGACGGCGGCGAGGCCGTGGAAGGCGTAGGAGGGGTAGGCGTCGTCCCGCTCGGCTGCTTCCAGGCGGCGTCGGCCCGCGCGGGTGGGGCGGCGCCGGAGAGGGCCGAGCAGACCACCGGCGGCGAGCCGAGCGCGGATCTCCGCCATCTCGGGCCCGCCGCACAGCGCGGGGACGACGTCGTCCACCCGCCGGGAGCGGGGGCACAGCTCGAGGAGGGCGCGCTCGACCGGGTGGTCGGCCCGGCGCTCCACCACCCGCACCCGGGCCCGTCGGATGGTGATGACGCCCCGCTCCTGGAGCGCGATGAAGACGGTTTGGGCCACCCACTGCACCCCACCCACCAGATACGCGATGTCGTAGAGGTCCAGCGGCCGTGGCTCCGCCGGGGTGATACGTCTGAACATGGCCCGCATCGGACTGCCCCCGCTCATCCGAACTGGTTCGGTCCCGCCAGTTTTGCCCATTGGATCCGTGATGAACGCCGATGGGGGGATACTTCAGAGCAATTTTTGAGGTTTCACCGCACGGTGCGTCAGGACACCGTGTCGCGCAGGACGACGAACCGGCCGCGGGCCTCGCCACCGTCCGGCAGTTGCCAGCCCGCGGTGACATGGCCCCGGACGGCCTCGGTGGTCTCCGCGCCGGACTCCGGCCGGAGAACGCGCATCACCTCAAGGGCCGGGCCCCCGCCGGCCACCACCAGGCGG
>NZ_BBOX01000495.1 GCF_001553455.1 Streptomyces hygroscopicus subsp. hygroscopicus | reverse complement strand
GGGCCCCCGCCGGCCACCACCAGGCGGGTGGCGTCCGGCCCGTCGGCGACGGCCGGCGCCTCGGCGGCCCCGGCCGGGACGTCGGGACCGGCCCCGGCCAGAACGTCGGAACCGGCCCCGGTCACCTCGGCCGTGACGGAGGGGTCGGGGGTGTGGGAGACGCTCTGCGCCTGCGGTTCGGCACGGCCCTGGAGGAGCGCGAGCAACTGGGTGACGAACACCGGGTCGTGCGGCCCGTCGTACACCCACCGCCGCCCCAGCACCCCGTGCTCGGTCGTGCCGATGAGGGCCCGATCGGCCCCGTCGAGCGGCGCCGCGCGGTAGGTCATCGGTACGTGGTACCAGGCGGGCCGGTCCCCGGAGGCGTCCTGGACCACCATGAACTCGATGCCCACGTCGCCCTTCGGGTCGTCGAGCCGGAAGCCACCGGCCTTGGACAGCTCGGGGGCGCGCCCCGTGGCGGCGTACCACGGCTGCGCGGGCAGCCAGGCGGTGAGCAGCTCCAACTTGGTCGGAGTGAGCGTGGTCTTGTGGATGATCGACATGCCTCGTGAACGCCTTCCCTCGTCGTACGCTTTCCCGGCCGCCGTCTCACGGCTCAGGACAGCCACTGGTCGTAGGCCCATTCGACCCCGAATGTCACGTAGGCCACCAGACCTCGAGCCATGTTGACCACCCTCGCGCCACGTTGACCACCAGGGGGACCACGTCGGGGAAAGCACGGACAGAGCCCGGCGGGCGGTGCGCGCCGGGCCGGTGCCGTCGTCCCCATGGGCCGGACGACGGCTCAGGAGCGGGCCGCCGCGACCGCCGTACTCCTGCGCCGCGTCGTCCGCGGGCGGACATGGCCGGGCGCTGACCCCGGTGCGGACGCCGCTCCTCACTCATGAGAGTTTGGCAACTACCGGTCCAAACTGATCAGTTGCTCAGTAGTATCTGCCCTTTCCTGGCCGTGTCCCAGATGGAGGTGTCAAAGATGCTGTCGGGGACGGGGGCCGTCGTCCTGGCCGCGTCCGCGGTGCTGGTACTGGTGTTATCCCTGTGCCTCACCTGGGTGGTCAGACTCCGTCGAGCGCGCGACGAGGCGCGTGCGGCGGCCGAGCGAGAACGAGCCGTTTCCGAACGGGAACGAGCCAATGCGGCGCGCGAGCGAGCGCTGGCGGCCGAGCGCGGCGAAGAGGTCACGCGGCTGGCCGCCGTACGGACCGAACTGGACGAGGCGGCGCGCCGGGAGCGGATACTGCGGGACTCCGTCCAGGCGTCGTTCGAGTCCGTGGCCCGCAATATGCACGCCATGTCGATGGTGCAGCAGCAGGTGCTCGACGGCCTCGGCCGGCATGTCGCGGACGCGCGGCTGATGGCCGAGGTCATGAAGGCGGACCACGCCGCGGCCCAGATGACCCGCAAGGCGCAGACGCTGCTGGTGATGTGCGGGATCTGGCCCGCGCGGCGGGAGACCCGTCCGGTGTCGCTCTTCGACTGTGTGCGGGGCGCGCAGTCGCGCATCGTGGAGTTCGGCCGGGTGGAGGTGCACGGCGGGCAGACCCTCTACGTGGTGGCACCCGCCGTGGAGGGCCTGATGCACGCGGTGGCCGAACTCCTGGAGAACGCCACGGTCTTCTCCCCCTCCCGCACCCAGGTCGCGGTCGCCGTCCGGGAGGTCGCGGCGGGCGCGGTCATCGAGATCGACGACGCGGGGCTCGGCATGCCGCCGGACGTGCTGGAACAGGCCGTGGGGCAGCTGAGGGACGGTCTGGACCTGGCCCAGCTGGGTGCCGTGCCCCGGCTGGGGCTCGCCTGTGTCGGGCGCTGGTCGCGGGAGCTGGGATTCGGGGTGGAGCTGTCCACGGCGTCGGCGTACGGCGGTACCCGGGTGGTGGTCTTCGTACCGCACCGGCTGCTGACCGAGCCGACGGGCTCGGTACGGGTGGCGGACCGCGAACCGGTCGTCGTGGAGCCCGTGGCCGTCGGCACGGTGCGCCAGGACGCGGGCGGGGCCGGTCTCGGCCCGGTCGCCGCGAACCGCACCGGGGGCGGTGCGCTGAACGGCGTGTCCGTGGACGATGCCCCGGGTGCCCCGGGCACCCCAGGCGCCCCCGGCAACCCAGGCGCACCCGACGTCCCCGGCACCTCGGGCGTCCCCAGCGCCCCCGACG
>NZ_BBOX01000494.1 GCF_001553455.1 Streptomyces hygroscopicus subsp. hygroscopicus | reverse complement strand
GGCCCGGTGCGCCGCCGTCGGACCGGGCCCCCGGGCGGTGGTGCTGCGCCGCCCCGGGCCGGGCCCCCAGGCGGTGGGCCCGGCCCGGGGGTGGGTCTGGCCCGGGGGCGAGCTTGGCCCGAGAGGTGGGGTCGGCTCCTGGGCTGTGGGTTCAGCCCCGGGCGGGCGTCCCCGGGCGGTGGTGCTGCGCCGCCCCGGGTGGTGGGTCCGGGGCAGGGTGCGTCTGGCCCGGGGTGGGCTTGGTCCGGGAGGTGGGGTCGGCCGCTGGGCTGTGGGTCCGGCTCCGGGCGGGCGGCATCCGGGCCGTGGCTCAGCTCGCGAAGCCCAGCTCTCGCGCGATCAGCATCCGCTGGACCTCGCTCGTGCCCTCGCCGATCTCCAGGATCTTGGAGTCCCGCCACATCCGGGCCACCGGATACTCGTTCATGAAGCCGTAGCCACCGTGGATCTGGGTGGCCTCGCGGGCGTTGTCCACCGCGACCTCGGAGGAGTAGAGCTTCGCGATCGACGCCTGCTTCTTGAACGGCTCGCCGAGCACCAGCCGGGAGGCCGCGTCCCGCCAGGCCACCCGGGCCATATGGGCGCGCATCTCCATGTCGGCCAGCTTGAACTGGATCGCCTGGTTGGCGCCGATGGGGCGGCCGAACGCCTCACGGGTCCTGGCGTACGCCACCGACTCGTCCACACAGCCCTGGGCGAGCCCGGTGGCCAGCGCGGAGATCGCGATCCGGCCCTCGTCCAGGATCCGCAGGAACTGGGCGTAGCCCCGGCCCTCCGCGCCCAGCAGGTTCGCGGCCGGGACCCGGCAGTCGGCGAAGGACAGCTCGCGGGTGTCCGACGCGTTCCACCCCACCTTGGAGTAGGGCGCGGCCACGCTGAAGCCGGGAGTGCCGGACGGCACGATGATCGAGGAGATCTCGGGGCGGCCGTCCTCCGTGCGGTCGGTGACGGCGGTGACGGTGACCAGCGCGGTGATGTCCGTACCGGAGTTGGTGATGAAGCACTTGGTGCCGTTGATCACCCACTCGCCCGTGGCCTGGTCCAGCCGGGCCGTGGTGCGGGTGGCGCCCGCGTCCGAGCCGCCGCCGGGCTCGGTCAGGCCGAACGCGCCCAGGGTCTCCCCGGAGCACAGCCCCGGCAGCCAGGTGCGCTTCTGCTCCTCCGTGCCGTACAGGAAGATCGGCATCGCGCCGAGCGAGACCCCCGCCTCCAGGGTGATCGCCACCGAGGAGTCCACCCGGGCCAGCTCCTCCAGGGCGAGGCAGAGGGCGAAGTAGTCCCCGCCCATCCCGCCGTACTCCTCCGGGAAGGGCAGGCCGAACAGGCCCATCCGGCCCATCTCGCGGACGATCTCGTACGGGAACTCGTGGTGCTCCCAGTACTCCCCGATCTTGGGAGCGACCACATCATGCGCGAACGCCTCGACAGTGCGGCGCAGTTCCTCGTGTTCGGGGCTGAGTCGGTGGTCGATCGACATGGCTCAGGTCTCCTTCTGGGAGAGGGCGCGGACGGTGCGGGACGGGCTGGGTCGGCCCAGATGCCGGGCCATCCACACGCTGGTGGCGGTGAGACGGCCGATGTCGACCCCGGTCTCGATGCCGAGGCCGTCGAGCATCCACACGAGGTCTTCGGTGGCGAGGTTTCCGGTCGCGCTCTTGGCGTAGGGGCAGCCGCCGAGGCCCCCGGCGGAGGCGTCTACGGTGGTCACGCCGTGCTGGAGCGCCGCGAGGGTATTGGCGAGGGCCTGGCCGTAGGTGTCGTGGAAGTGCACGGCCAGCCGGTCGTCGGCGATGCCCGCCTCGTTGAGCGTGTCCAACAGCTCCCGCACATGGCCGGGGGTGGCCACGCCGATGGTGTCGCCGAGGCTGATCTCGTCACAGCCCATGTCCAGCAGGCGGCGGCTGACCGACACGGTCTGGGAGACCGGGACCGGCCCCTCCCACGGGTCGCCGAAGCACATCGACAGATAGCCGCGCACGGTCACGCCCGCGTCCTTGGCCTTGGTGACGACCGGTTCGAACATCTCCAGCGCCTGGTCCACCGTGCGGTTGAGGTTGGCCCTGGCGAAGGACTCCGTGGCGCTGGCGAAGACGGCGACCTCACGCGCGCCCAGCGCGAGGGCGCGGTCCAGCCCGCGCTCATTGGGCACCAGGACGGGGAGCCGGACGGCCACGTCGTCGACCAGCCGCATCAGCTCCTCGGCGTCGGCCAGTTGGGGCACCCACTTCGGATGGACGAAGCTGGTGGCCTCGATGGTGGTGAGACCGGCCTCGGCGAGCCGCCGGATGAACTCCGCCTTGATGGCCGCCGGGACCAGCGTCTTCTCGTTCTGCAACCCGTCCCGCGGGCCCACCTCGTGGATTCGGACCTGGGTGGGCAGGCCGGGGGCCGGGACCGCCATGGGCAGGGTCATCAGTCACGCACCTCGCTTCCGTGCGGAGCGCCTGCGTGTGGGGTGCCTTCGTGCGAAGTGCTCCCGTGTGGGGTGCTCCCGTGTGGAGTGCCTTGGGGTGGGGTGTTCCCGTGCGGAGTCCCTTGGGGTGGGGCGCTTTCGTCCGGGGTCTTTGCGTCCTGGGCGCTTGCGTCCGGGGTGCTTGGGTCCGGGGTCTTTGCGTCCGGGGTGCTTGCGTCCGGGGCGCTTTCGTCCGGCGTGCTCTCGTGCGGGGTGACCACCGCCAGCAGCTGGTCCATGGCGACCGTGCTGCCAGGCGTCACCTCCAGCTCGGTGACGGTCCCGTCGTGCGGGGCGGAGATGAGGTGCTCCATCTTCATCGCCTCGACCACCAGCAGACCCTGACCGGCGGTGACCTCGTCGCCGACGGCCGCCTTCACGACGGTGACGGTGCCGGGCATGGGCGCGGTCAGCTCGCCGGCGTGTGCGGCGGCGGCCCCTCCGCGCAGCGCCTCCTCCACGGGGTCGTGGCCGACCACCCGCCAGGTGTCCCCGTCCCGCCCCAGCCAGTGGCTCGCGCCGTGCGCGGCATGGCGGAAGCGGTGGGTGACCCCGTCGAGGTCCAGCAGCACGGCGCCCTCGTCGAGGGCGACGAGCCGCGCCCGCACGGTCCGGCCGGCGGCTGCGGCGCTGCCCGCCGTGGTGGCGGCCTCACCGCTTCGGCCCGTCCGCGGTCCACCCGTGGCGGCGCCGCCGGTTCCGGGCCGGGGGACGGGGGCGGTCTCGGCCGCCGCCGGGGCGCTGCCGTCCGGCTGCTCGATGCGCACCTCCGCGTCGTGCGCGCGGCCGCGCACGCGGACCGTCACCGGGG
>NZ_BBOX01000493.1 GCF_001553455.1 Streptomyces hygroscopicus subsp. hygroscopicus | reverse complement strand
GCCGCCAGCCGGTCGGCACCGAGAACGGATCGACCCACGCGCCAGCGGCCGGGCCCCGCGCCGTACCGCCGGAACGGGGGCCACCAAGGCTGGAGCCGCCGGAACCGGGGCCACCGAGGCTGGGGCCACCGAGGCCGGAGCCGCCGGGGCCACCGGAACCGGAACCGCCGGGGCCGGGGCCACCGGGCTCCGGGCGCGCACCGGGTCCGCCGCCCTGCGCACCGGGTCCGCCGCCCCGCGCCGCGGTGGGCTCCAGCGCCGCCTGGCGCAGCAGGGCCGCCGCCGCGTAGACCTCCTCCGGGACGGCCGACGGGATCAGCGAGGCGGCCGCGCGGTCGACCAGGCCCGTGTCGAGCTCGCCCGAGACGACCGTGGGGTGGGCGGCCAGACGGCGCAGAAAGCCCGTGTTGGTGTCCACGCCGAGGACCGTCAGGGAGCCGAGGGCAGCGCGCAGCCGGCGCAGGGCCGTGGGACGGTCGGGGCCATGGGCGATGACCTTGGCGAGCATCGGGTCGTAGACGGTGCCGACCTCGGTGTCCGGGCTCAGCCCGGAGTCGACCCGCACGCCCTCGCCCACCGGCTCGTCCAGCGCCAGCACGGTGCCGGCCGAGGGCAGGAAGTCCACCCGGCCGTCGGCCGCCGCGCGGGCGGTCTCGGCGCAGATCCGGGCCTCCACCGCATGGCCGCGGAAGGCGATCTCGTCCTGCCCGAACGGCAGCGGCTCGCCCGCCGCGACGCGCAGCTGCCACTCCACCAGATCCAGCCCGGTCCGTCCGCCGACCGACACCGTCAGCTCGGTCACCGGGTGCTCCACCTGGAGACGGGTGTTCATCTCCATGAAGCAGTACGCGGACGGATCGTCGCCCGGCACGATGAACTCGACCGTGCCCGCGCCCACATAGCCGCAGGACCGGGCCGCCGCCACCGCGGCCTCGCCCATCCGCGCCCGGGTGGCCTCGTCCAGCAGCGGACTGGGCGCCTCCTCGATGATCTTCTGATGGCGGCGCTGGAGCGAGCACTCGCGCTCACCGAGGTGGACCACCTGCCCCTGACCGTCCGCCAGCACCTGGATCTCGATGTGCCGGGGCCGGTCGATCCAGCGCTCCACCAGCAGCGTGTCATCGCCGAACGCCCCGCGCGCCTCCCGCCGGGCGGCCGCGATCTCGTCGCCGAGCAGCGCAGCGTCGCGGACCAGCCGCATGCCCTTGCCGCCGCCGCCCGCCGAGGGCTTCAGCAGCACCGGCATCCCGATCTCCCGGGCGGCGGCGATGAGCTGGTCGTCGGTCAGCCCGCTGCCCGAGGAGCCCGGGACCACCGGCACCCCGGCCGCGCGCACGGTCTCCTTGGCGCGGATCTTGTCGCCCATCAGCTCGATGGCCCCGGCGGGCGGCCCGATGAAGGCGAGCCCCGCGTCGGCGCAGGCGCGGGCGAACGCCCCGTTCTCGGCGAGGAAACCGTAGCCGGGGTGGACGGCCTGGGCGCCGGTGCGCGCGGCGGCCTCCAGCAGCCGCTCGATGGACAGATAGCTCTCGGCGGCGGGGGCGGGGCCGATCCGCACCGCCGTGTCCGCCTCCCGCACATGGCGGGCGTCGGCGTCCGCGTCGCTGTAGACGGCGACCGAGCGCACGCCGAGCCGCCGCAGGGTGCGGATGACGCGTACGGCGATCTCACCGCGGTTGGCCACCAGGACGGTGTCGAACATCGCGGGCGACGGGCTCGTCGCCCGCGTCCCCCGCATCGGACCGGTCGGGCTCGTCGGGCTCGTCGGGCCGGTCGGGCTCGTCGGGCCGGTCGGACCGGCCGAGCCGGTCGGGCTGTCCGGAGTCGTCGGGCTCATCGGGCTCATCGGGTGCATCCCCCTCACATCCGGAAGACGCCGTAGCCGGGCGCCACGGGCTCGGTGGCCGTACGGCCGGGCAGCGGGGCGTTGGCACAGGCGGTCAGGGCGAGCCCGAGGACCGTGCGGGTCTCCAGCGGGTCGATCACACCGTCGTCCCACAGCCGGGCGGTGGCGTAGTAGGCGTTTCCCTGCGCCTCGTACTGCTCGCGGACCGGGGCCCGGAACGCCTCTTCCTCCTCGGCGCTCCACGTCTCCCCGCGCGCCTCCATCTGGTCGCGCTTGACCGTGGCGAGCACGGAGGCGGCCTGCTCACCGCCCATCACGGAGATCTTCGCGTTGGGCCACATCCACAGGAAGCGCGGCGCATAGGCGCGGCCGCACATCGAGTAATTGCCCGCCCCGTAGGAACCGCCGATCACGACCGTCAGCTTGGGGACGCGGGTGCAGGCGACGGCGGTCACCATCTTGGCGCCGTGCTTGGCGATCCCGCCTGCCTCATAGCTGCGGCCCACCATGAAGCCCGAGATGTTCTGCAGGAAGACCAGCGGGATGCCGCGCTGATCGCACAGCTCGATGAAGTGGGCGCCCTTCTGGGCCGATTCGGAGAACAGGATGCCGTTGTTGGCGACGATGCCCACCGGATGGCCCATGATCCGCGCGAAGCCCGTGACCAGCGTGGTGCCGAACTCGGCCTTGAACTCGGCGAACCGCGAGCCGTCCACCAGCCGCGCGATGACCTCCCGCACGTCGTACGGCGTGCGGGAGTCGACCGGGACCGCCCCGTAGAGCCCCGCCGGGTCCACCGCGGGCTCCTCGGAGGGCTCCAGCGGCCACGGCGGCGAACCCTGGCGCATCGGGGACGGCGGCAGGGTGGCGACGATGGAGCGGACGATCCGCAGCGCGTGGGCATCGTCTTCCGCCAGGTGGTCGGTCACGCCCGAGACCCGGGAGTGGACCTCACCGCCGCCCAGCTCCTCCGCCGAGACGACCTCGCCGGTGGCCGCCTTCACCAGCGGCGGACCGCCCAGGAAGATCGTGCCCTGGCCGCGCACGATCACGGCCTCGTCGCTCATCGCCGGGACATACGCCCCGCCCGCCGTGCAGGACCCCATCACCGCCGCGACCTGGGGAATCCCGGCGCCGGACATCCGCGCCTGGTTGTAGAAGATCCGCCCGAAGTGGTCGCGGTCCGGGAAGACCTCGTCCTGCATGGGGAGGAAGGCGCCGCCGGAGTCGACCAGATAGACGCACGGCAGGTGGTTCTCCAGCGCGACCTCCTGGGCGCGCAGATGCTTCTTCACCGTCATCGGGTAGTACGTGCCGCCCTTGACGGTGGCGTCATTGGCGACCACGACCACCTCGCGGCCCGCCACCCGGCCGATCCCGGCGATCACCCCCGCCGCCGGGGCCTGGCCCCCGTACATCCCCTCGGCCGCGAGCGGCGCCAGCTCCAGGAAGGGGGAGCCGGGATCCAGCAATGTGTCCACCCGGTCGCGCGGCAGCAGCTTGCCGCGTGCGGTGTGCCGCGCCCGCGCCTTCTCCCCGCCGCCCAGCCGTGCCACGGCCAGCTTCTCGCGCAGCCGCGCGGCCAGCTCGCGGTGCGCGGCCTCATTGGCCCGCCAGGTGTCGGACGCCGGGTCGGCGCCGCTGCGCAGCGCCGGTGCCTGCTCCATGGCTACGAGCCCCCTCGCTCGGTCCGGTTCTCGTCCGGCCGGTTGTCGCTCGGCCGGTTGTCTGTCGGCCGGTTGTCGCTCGGCCGGTTGTCTGTCGGCCGGTTCCCGTCCGGCCGGTTCTCGTTCGGTCCGGTTAGTTAACGTTAACTCATTACCACCAGGTTAACGACCACTAACCCCGCTGTCTAGAATCGGTTTCATGAGCACGCAAGCACCCGCCCCGACCCGCCGCGAGCAGATCCTCAAGGAGGCCGCGCGCCTCTTCGCCGAGCGCGGCTTCCACGGCGTCGGCGTCGACGAGATAGGCGCGGCGGTCGGCATCAGCGGACCCGGTCTCTACCGCCACTTCCCGGGCAAGGAGGCGATGCTCGCCGAGCTGCTCGTCGGCATCAGCGGCCGGCTGCTGGCGGGTGGCAAGCGGCGCGCCGCCGAGGGGAAGGGTGCCGGGCTCGCCCCGGCCGAGGTGCTGGACTCGCTGATCGAGGGCCATATCGACTTCGCCCTCGACGACCGCCCGCTGATCGTCCTCCATGACCGCGAGCTCGACCGGCTCCGGGACACCGACCGCAAGCTGGTGCGCTCGCTCCAGCGGCAGTACGTGGAGCTGTGGGTCGAGGTGGTGCGCGAGGTCTATCCCCGGCTCGCCGAGGCCGAGGCCCGCGCGTGCGTCCACGCCGTCTTCGGGCTGCTGAACTCCACCCCCCACCTCGGCCGTCCCGGCGCCCTCCCGGGGCGTGCGGCCACCGCCGCCCTGCTGCGCCGCCTCGCCCTCGGCGCCTTCGATGGCGCCCATGGCCCGGACGGCGGCTGAGGCGGTCCGCGGGAGGGGATCGGACGAGGCTGGACAGCTCGGTGACTCACGGGTAGCTTTCAACTGAGCAAGCGCTTAGGTGAGCGTTGAGCAAACGCTTGGATGAGCGTTGCCGAGCCAATCACTGAGGAACCACGACAGCGGCCGGCCGGGTCCGCGAGAGCGGCGGCGGCTCAGCCGTAAGGAGGGCCGGGCCAACTATGCGCCGCACGGTGTTCAACGAGGACCACGAGGCGTTCCGGGAGACCATCCGCGACTTCATCGCGGCCGAGGTCGTGCCGTACTACGAGGAGTGGCGGGAGGCGGGCCAGGCCCCGCGCGAGTTCTACAAGAAGCTGGGCGAGCTGGGGGTCTTCGGGATCGAGGTGCCCGAGGAGTACGGCGGGGCGGGCCAGACCAGCTTCAAGTTCAACGCGGTGATCACTGAGGAGACCGCCCGCGCCGGGGTCAGTTTCGGCGGCAGCAGCGTGCACACCGCGCTCTGCCTGCCCTACCTCCTCAAGTACGCCAACGAGGAGCAGAAGCGGCGCTGGCTGCCCCCCTTCGTCACCGGCGAGATGATGACCGCCATCGCCATGACCGAGCCCGGCACCGGCTCCGACCTGGCGGGCATGAAGACCACCGCCCGGCTCTCCGAGGACGGCACCCACTACGTCCTCAACGGCGCCAAGACCTTCATCACCGGCGGTGTCCTCGCCGACCGGGTACTGGTCTGCGCCCGCACCGCCCCGCCCACCCCCGAGGACCGCCGCAGCGGCATATCCATCCTCGTCGTGGACACCAGGAGCGAGGGCTACGCGGTCGGCCGCAAGCTGGAGAAGCTGGGCCTGAAGACCTCCGACACCGCCGAGCTGTCCTTCACCGACGTCAAGGTGCCGGTGGAGGACCTGCTGGGCGAGGAGGGCAAGGCGTTCGGCTACCTCGCCCACAATCTGCCGCAGGAGCGCCTGGGCATCGCCGTCGGGGCGTACGCGCAGGCCGCGGCCGCCGTCCGGTTCGCCACCGAGTACGTGCGGGACCGCACCGTCTTCGGCAAGCCGGTGGCGTCGTTCCAGAACACCAAGTTCGTGCTCGCCGACTGCCAGTCCGAGGTGGACGCGATGCAGGCGGTCGTGGACCGGGCCCTGGACGCGCACGACGCCGGCGAGCTGACCGCCGCCGATGCCGCCTCCGCCAAGCTCTTCACCACCGAGCGCGCCGCCGTCGTCATCGACAAGTGCCTTCAGCTGCACGGCGGCTACGGCTACATGATGGAGTACCCCATCGCCCGGCTGTACGCGGACACCCGCGTCAACCGGATCTACGGCGGGACCAGCGAGGTCATGCGGTCCATCGTCGCCAAGTCGATGGGTCTGTGACGACCGTCATGACCAGCGGCAACAGCACCGCAATACGGGTCTGCCAGACTGCTTGAACCATGAATGACGCACTTCAGGGCCTCCTCGATCTGCTCGACCTGGAGCAGATCGAGGAGGACATCTTCCGCGGCACCAGCGACGCCGCGCCCCTCGTGCCACGGGTCTTCGGCGGTCAGGTCGCCGCCCAGGCCCTGGTCGCCGCGGGCCGCACCGTCCCCGAGGACCGCTCGGCGCATTCGCTGCACGCGTACTTCCTGCGGCCCGGAGACCCCGGGGCGCCCATCGTCTACACCGTCGACCGGATCCGGGACGGCCACTCCTTCACCACCCGCCGGGTGGTCGCCGTCCAGCACGGTCAGGCGATCTTCCACCTGTCGGCCTCCTTCCAGCTGTACGAGGAGGGCCTCGAACACCAGGAGCGGATGCCGGACGTACCCGACCCGCTCTCCCTGCCGACCGCCGAGCAGCTGCTGCCCCGGTACGAGCACCTCTTCCTCGGACCCGGGGTGACCGAGCGGATGCTGCAGGCGCGGGCCGCGGTCGACCTGCGGTACGTGGACGAGCCGCCCTTCGGCAGCGTGGGACGGCCGCGCGAGCCCAAATCGCAGGTTTGGTTCCGGACCAACGGCAAACTGGACGGCATCGCCGATCACCCGCTGCTCCACGTCTGCCTGGCGACCTATGTCTCCGACATGACCCTGCTGGACTCGGTGCTGCTCGCCCACGGGCGCGGCGGCTGGGCGGTCGGCGACATCGTCGGGGCCAGCCTGGATCACGCCATGTGGTTCCACCGGCCGTTCCGGGTGGACGACTGGCTGCTGTACGACCAGGAGAGCCCCTCCGCGTCCGGCGGGCGCGGCCTCGCCAAGGGGCGCATCTTCACCGCCGACGGGCGGCTGGCCGTCTCCGTGATCCAGGAAGGGGTCATGCGGGTGCCGCGCGAGAAGAAGTGAACGCGGCGGCGGGGCGCCCCGGGGCCGCCCCGCCGGACACCGACGAGGCCGGGCGGTGCGGGGGCGAGACCGGGCCGTACGGGCACGAGGCAGGGCCGCGCGGGCGCCGGACGGGCCGCGCTGACGCCGGGCGGGTGCCGGACGGGCGTTGGCCGACGGCCGCCGTGCGGGTGGCGTCGGCCGGTACGGGCGCCTGGTGGCCACGGGCTTGTGCGGGCTCGGGCGGCCAGGGCTTGTACGGGCGCCGGGCGGACACCAGCCCGTACGAGCGCCGGAGCGGGCCCTGGCCGGTACGGCGCCGGGCGGACGTCAGCCCCTATGGGCGCCGGGCGGACGCTCGGTCGGGCTTCTACGGGTCTATGGACGCCGGGCCGGACGGAGGCGGGCCCGGCGGGTCAGAACTGGGCCGTCAGCCCCGCCGCGTCCAGCAGGTACGCCGCCATCGGGTCGTAGAACCTCGGATTGGTGACGTGGTCGTCCAGCGGGACCACCACCGACAGCGTGCCCTCGGACTCGCCCAGGAAGAGCGCCGGGTCGTTGCAGTCCGCGTAGCCGACCGCGTCGATGCCCCGCTGTCCCGCGCACCCCGCCCAGCCGTGGTCGGCGACCACCAGATCGGGCAGCGGACGCCCCTCGTGGGCCAGCCCGTCGAGGATCGCCGCCATGGGCGCGGGGGAGTGGGTGTGCCACAGGGTGGCGCCCCGTTCCAGCATCGCCACATCGCAGAACTGGAAGACGTACCCCTCGTCCGCCTGCAGCCCGCCCGGGATCTCCACGATCTCGCACCCCGCGGCCCGCAGCGCCGCCGCCGTGGCCCGGTGGACCTCCAGCAGCCCGCCCGGGTGCCCGGTGGCGAACAGCACCCGCTCGTTCGCCTCCGCCGCCTTCCGCAGCACCGACGCCATCCGGTCCAGCGCGCCGACCGTCAGCTCCGGGTCGATCGTGTCCTGCCCCGCGCGGTGCCCCGGGTCGTCGACCACCCCGCACCGCTCCGCCATGACCGCCAGCACGTCCTGCTCATCGGTCCAGCGGTCGCCCAGCTCCAGCCCGAGCCAGTAGTGGCGGTCGCCGTTCGCCAGCTTGCGGTAGTGGGAGAGGTTGTTCTCACGGGGAGTGGCGACGTCCCCCGCGATGCGCGTACGGATGAGGTGGTCGATCAGTTCGGCACGGCTGGGCACGGCGCTGGGTATTGGCATGTCGCCCATTGTCGCCTCTCCGGGGAGGGAATGGGGACATCCTCCGCCGGTCGGGCGTGACACGATCATGGCGAAATGCCGGATGTCCGCCTTCGCTCAGGTCCTGGAGGCGCCCGGGGGCCGCGATGACCACCTCCGCGCCGCCGCGCAGGGCATCGGCCTGGCGGTGGACCGGCGCCCCGCCGACCACGCTGCTGTTCCCGGGTGGGGACGATACGAGCCGGGGCCCGCACTCAGGTGCGGGCCCCGGCTCGTATCAGGCGCGGTGATCAGGCGGGAACGATGTTCTCGGCCTGCGGGCCCTTCTGGCCCTGGGTGACGTCGAAGGTCACCTTCTGGCCTTCCTGCAGCTCACGGAAGCCGCTGGTGGCGATGTTCGAGTAGTGGGCGAAGACGTCGGCGCCGCCACCGTCCTGCTCGATGAAGCCGAAGCCCTTTTCCGCGTTGAACCACTTCACGGTGCCAGAAGCCATGTTCTTCTCCTTGATGTAGAGGGGTCGATCCGGAATGCGTGGACAATGCATCCCGCGTCGCCGAAATGACCCCATCCGGAAAAGACCGGCAGAAACAAAGAATGCGCCTGACGCTACATACCGTCAGGCGCACATAAAGTTCATGGGTACCACAACTGCAACGAGAACGACTCTAGCACGTGCGGCCGCGTGACGGCGAGAAAC
>NZ_BBOX01000492.1 GCF_001553455.1 Streptomyces hygroscopicus subsp. hygroscopicus | reverse complement strand
GCGCAGGGGCGGCCGGAGGCGGATCCGGCCGATGCGGCCGTGGTGCCCCCGCCGCCGGGCGAGCCGCCGCTGCGGCAGCCGCCCGCCGAACCGGCCGCGACGGCCGGTCCTTACGGCGATCAGGCGGCGGCGAGCGATCCATACGGTGACCAGGCGGCGGCGAGCGATCCTTACGGTGACCAGGCGGCGGCGAGCGATCCTTACGGTGACCAGGTGGCCGCCGGTGACCCGTACGCGGCGGTGCCCCACCAGCAGCAGGCCGTGCCGCACCAGCAGCAGTACGGCGGGCAGTGGGACGCGCAGACATACGCCGACGCCGGGTACGGCCAGTACCCGGCCGGTCAGTACCAAGGCGAGCAGTACCAGGGGGAGCAGTACCAGGGCGGGAACTACGGGGGCCAGTACCCCGGCGGGCAGTACCCGGCCGGTGACTACCAGGGTGGCTATCAGGACACCGGCTATCCGGCCGGCTATCAGGAGGGCCAGTACCCGGCGGACCCGTACGCGGGCGGCCAGTACGCCGATCCCTACGGCTACGACCAGCAGCCCTACGCCGACGGCGGCCACCCCCCGCAGGGCGATACGACCTACGGCGACACCGGCCCCGAGGACCGCCGCGACGGGAGCGAGCAGCAGCGATGAACCGCACCACCCTGTCCCTGATCGGCGCCGTCACGGCGCTGGCCGCCGTCACCGGCGTGGCCGCCCTCACCGGGGGCTCGTCCGAGGACGCGGACCCCGCGGCGAAGGCCGCCACCCGGCTGCCGGTGCAGCGCTCGACGCTGCTGTGCCCGGCGCCGTCCTCCTCGGATGTGAGCAGCACCACCTACACGGCGTACACCCCCGAGCGGGACGGCGTGGAGGCCAAGGACGGCACCGCCGGGCTGCTGCCCGCCGAGAGCCACTCCGACGACGTGTCGGACCCCGGGGCCGGCGACGGCGGCAGTAAGGACGACGGCGGCGACAACGGCGGCAAGGGCGCCAAGGACGGCGGGAAGGGCGGCCGGACCTCCCAGGGCGGCGACAAGCCCGTGCTGCCCCTGAAGGAGCCCGGCAAGCCCGTCACCACCGACGAGGACAGCTCGGGCGCGCCCGCCCTCATCGGCACCGCCGACGGCCGTTTCGCGCCCGGCTGGACCGTCCAGCAGACCACCACGATCGACGCGGGCAGCGGGCGCGGCGTTCTCGGCACCGCGTGCACGGCGCCCGACACGGACTTCTGGTTCCCCGGCGTCAGCACCGACCGCGACCGCCAGGACTTCGTCCATCTGACGAACCCGGACGACGTCGCCGCCGAGGCGGATCTGAAGATCTACGGACCGAGCGGCCGGCTGAACGCCTCGACCGACGAGTCGATCACGATTCCGCCCCGCTCCACGGTCCCGGTCCTGCTCTCGACCCTCACCGACCAGCGGTCGGCCGGGGTCACCCTGCGGGTGACGGCCCGCACCGGCCGGGTCGGCGCGGCCGTGCAGGCCGTTGACCAGAAGGCCGGCAGCGACTGGCTCCCCGCCTCCGCCGCGCCCTCGACGAGCGTGGTGATCCCCGGCGTCCCCAAGGACGCCACCTCCGCACGCCTGGTGGTCTTCGCGCCCGGGTCCGATGACGCGGACCTCAAGGTGCGGCTGGCCGGGCCGAACAACTCGATCACCCCGGCCGGGCATGAGTCACTGCACGTCAAAAGCGGGATGACGGCCGCGATAGACCTCGGCGACGTGACCAAGGGCGAGCCGGGCTCGCTGCTGCTCACCCCCGAGGGCGGCGAGGGCCCGGCCGCACCGGTCGTGGCCGCGCTCCAGGTGACCCGCGGCAAGGGCGGTGACCAGGAGATGGCGTTCATCCCCGCGACCGGCGCGATCGAGCGCAGCGCCACCGCGGCCGACAACCGCTCCAAGGGCTCGACGCTCTCCCTGGTGGCGCCGGGCGCGACCACGAAGGTGCGGGTCACCGCCTCCGCGGGCGCCGACGGCGGCAGCCCGGTCAGCAAGACCTACGAGGTCAAGGGCGGCACCACCCAGGCCCTGGAGCCGCCGCACCCGTCCTCGGGCAAGGGCCCGTACGCGGTGACGGTCGAGCGGCTCTCGGGCGGCCCGGTGCACGCCTCCCGGATGCTGGAGCTGCCGCAGGGCGGGGTCCCGATGTTCACGATCCAGCCGCTGCCGGACGACCGGGGCACGGTCGCGGTGCCCGAGGCGGGCCAGGACCTGTCCGTGCTCAACGACGACTGACAGCGAGCCCGGGGCGTGTCACGGGCGCCCCGGGTTTCGGGCCCGGGGCGTGTCACGGCGGCCCGGGACGGGCCCGGGGCGTGTCATGGGCGCCCGGGGAGGGGCCCGCGGCACATCAGGCCCCTCCCGGGGCACATCCCGGGCCCGTCCCGCCTCCCCGCTACTCCTGTCCGTACCGCGGGTCCACGGATTCCGGGGCCAGCCCCAGCAGCTCCGCCACCTGCTCGACCACGACCTCGTGCACCAGCAGTGCCCGTTCGTCCCGGTTCTTCGCCCGGATCTCGACCGGGCGGCGGTAGATCACGATCCGGTCCGGCGCGTCCCCGCGGGCCGCGATGAACCGCCCGAGCGGCACGGACTCGCCGTCCCAGCCGTCCGGTCCGCCATGCCCGTCCGGACCCCCGCCGGACCCCGGGCCGCCCAGGCCCGACGTGGGTACCTCCAGCACGGTGAAGTCGACCGCGGACAGCTGTGGCCAGCGTCTCTCCAGCCGCTCCGCCGAGTCCTGCACGAGGTCGACGAAGGACTCCGCCCGGCTGATCGACAGCGGCACCTGGGGCGGCGCGATGGGGCCGCGCATACCGCGTCCGTGGCGATCGCGACGACGGGGGCGCGGCTCGGACTGATGGGGGGGTACGGGCCTGGTCATCACTCACGAGGGTAGCCGTCACCCGCCCGCCCTCACCCGCTTACCGGACAGCCGTGTCAGATGTCGCCAAATGAGCATTCCAGCCACGCTTAGGTCCAAAAACGGACGTCTCTTGGGTCGCTTCTCTGGCCCAGGATGATCTCTCTCGGTACGAGTGCTGACCGGAATCGCTGTCGGCGGTTCTGCTCGGGTGGTAAGTCCGCGCTGGTCAGCGGGTAAGTTCACGTTTCGGGTGCACGGGGCGAACCGGGACGACACGGCGGAGTGAGCTGGTGGAGAGTCGTCGCGGCCCGCTCAAGAGTGCGGTACCGTCCAACGTCGTGAGCCCTGTACGTCGCTGTTCGCGCACCGCCTGCGGCCGCCCCGCCGTCGCGACGCTGACGTACGTCTACGCGGACTCGACCGCCGTTCTCGGTCCGCTCGCGACCTACGCCGAACCCCACTGCTACGACCTGTGCTCGGAGCACTCGGAGCGGCTGACCGCCCCGCGCGGCTGGGAGGTCGTCCGGCTGGCCGTCGACACCGGCCCGACCCGGCCCAGCGGTGACGATCTGGAGGCGCTCGCCAACGCGGTCCGCGAGGCCGCCCGTCCGCAGCAGCGCGCGGCGGGGGCGGCGGCCGGTGCCGGGGGCCCCGGTTCCGGGGCCGGTGCAGGGCAGAGCGGCCGGGAGGGCGATCCGCGCGAGGTCGCGCGCCGTGGCCATCTGCGAGTCCTGCGCTCGCCCGAGCCCTGATCCACTTCCCCCCTCCCTGCGGCTCTCCTCGCCTCCTTCCGCGGCCCCCTGCCGTGATCTCTTCGCGGTGTTTCCTGCCTGCGGCCGTGGCCTGTCTTGGGCCCCGCCGCGATCTCCGTGCGGTCTGTCTTGGGTCCCGCCGCCGTCTCCGTGCGGTCTGTCTTTGGGTCCCGCCGCGATCTCCGTGCGGTCCGTCCCGGGCCCGCCGCGATCTCCCCACGGTCGATCCCCCCGCGCCCTCTCCGGGGCCCCTGCCGTGGTCGCCCCGTGGCCGCCCCGCGGCCTCTCCCGGGCCCCGCCGCCGTCTCTCCGCGGCTTCCGTGGCCTTCCCCGCCGACTCCTCGCCGCCTCCCCATGGCGTTCCCCGGAGCGCTTGCTGACGGAGCATTGACTGCGACTTGGCGCGGACACGACCATGCCTGCACCCCAGGTCCTCCGTTTCCGCATCACGGATGTGACCTTCCAGGGATGGCCCATGCCGGGAGGCCCGCGTGTTCGTGCAGCAGTTGGAGCCCGTCGCCGATTCACTCTCCCTGTCCGCCCTCGTCGCCGCCCTTCCTCTCGTCACCGTCCTGGTGCTGCTCGGCGGAGTGCGGATGCGCGCCCACTACGCGGGCCCCATCGGGCTCGCCGTCGCCGTCCTCGTCGCCTGGCTCCCGTACGGAATGCCCGTCGGCCAGGCGCTCTCCGGCGCCGCCCAAGGGGCGGTCTTCGGCCTCTTCCCCATCATGTGGATCGTCGTCAACGCCCTGTGGGTGTACCGCATGACGGTCCGCACCGGCCATTTCGATGTGCTGCGCCGCTCCTTCGGCCGGCTCTCGGACGACCCCCGCGTCCAGGCCCTCGTCATCGCCTTCTGCTTCGGCGCGCTCCTGGAGGCGCTCGCCGGGTTCGGCGCACCGGTGGCGATCTGCTCGGTCATGCTCGTCGCGCTCGGCTTCGACCCGGTGCGCGCCGCCGTCGTCGCGCTCGTCGCCAACACCGCGCCCGTCCTTCCTGCTGGGCTGGATGCTGCCGTGAGCCGGCCCCGGGGCACCCGGCAGCGCGCCGCGCGACGGGCCTCACAGTTCCCGGCACGGTCCTGCGGGTAGGTTTTGAGGTCCGTAGAGACACCTCACCAGGACCTCCAGAAGGGGTTGGATGTGCCCGACTTGTCGCAGATCGTGAAGGCGTACGACGTGCGCGGTGTGGTCCCGGACCAGTGGGACGAGTCGCTCTCCGAACTCTTCGGCGCCGCTTTCGCCCGGGTGACCGGCGCGGGCGCGATCGTCGTCGGCCATGACATGCGGCCCTCCTCGCCCGGCCTGGCGCGCGCCTTCGCACGCGGCGCCGCCTCGCTCGGGGTGGACGTGACCGAGATCGGACTGTGCTCGACCGATCAGCTCTACTTCGCGAGCGGGCATCTCGGTCTGCCCGGCGCGATGTTCACCGCCAGCCACAACCCCGCGCAGTACAACGGCATCAAGATGTGCCGCGCGGGCGCCGCCCCCATCGGCCAGGACAGCGGGCTCGCCGAGATCCGCGCCCTGGTCGAGGAGTGGGCCGCCACCGGAGCGCCCGAACCCGCCGCCGACCCCGGCACCATCACCCAGCGGGACGTCCTCGCCGACTACGCCGCCCATCTGCGGTCGCTGGTGGACCTGACCGGCATCCGGCCGCTGAAGGTCGTCGTGGACGCGGGCAACGGCATGGGCGGCCACACCGTCCCGACCGTCTTCGAGGGGCTTCCGCTCGAGCTCGACGCCCTGTACTTCGAGCTGGACGGCACCTTCCCCCACCACGAGGCCAACCCGCTCGACCCCAAGAACATCGTCGATCTCCAGGAGCGGGTGAAGGAGACCGGGGCCGACATCGGGCTCGCCTTCGACGGCGACGCCGACCGCTGCTTCGTCGTGGACGGGCGCGGCGAGCCGGTGTCGCCCTCCGCCATCACCGCCCTGGTCGCCGCCCGCGAGCTGGCCAAGCACCGGGGCGGGACGGTCATCCACAACTGCATCACCTCCTGGTCGGTCCCCGAGGTCGTCAAGGAGAACGGCGGCACCCCCGTCCGCACCCGCGTGGGCCACTCCTTCATCAAGGCCGAGATGGCCCGCACCGGCGCGATCTTCGGCGGTGAGCACTCCGCGCACTACTACTTCCGCGACTTCTGGAACGCCGACACCGGCATGCTGGCCGCCCTGCACGTCCTGGCCGCGCTCGGCGGCCAGGACCGGCCGCTGTCGGACCTGGTCGCGCAGTACGACCGGTACGCCGCCTCGGGCGAGATCAACAGCACCGTCGACGACCAGGTCGGCCGGATGGCGGCGGTCAAGGCGGCGTACGAGGGCCGCGAGGGCGTCGAGCTCGATGAACTCGACGGCCTTACGGTCACCGCCGCCGACTGGTGGTTCAACCTCCGCCCCTCCAACACCGAGCCGCTGCTGCGCCTGAACGTGGAGGCGCGCGACGCCGAGGCGGTGGCCGGGGTCCGCGACGAGGTCCTCTCCCTGGTCCGCGCGTAACCCTTACGGCAGTCCTCCGCGCGGCCCCACGGCCGTCCGCGCGTAGCCCTTACGGCCGTCCTCCGCGCGGGCGCACGGCCGTCCGCGCGGAGGACCGGCGGCGTATCCGGAGCCCGGGGGCGGTCCCGGGCTCCGGCCCCCACCGGCCGCACCGCTCCCTCGCCCGGCGGTACGCTGACCACGCCGGACCGTTGTCCGGCTGGACCCATACCCGAAGGGACGCCCCATGCCGCTCGAAGCCGGTCTTCTGGAGATCCTCGCCTGCCCGGCGTGCCACGCCCCGCTGCGCGAGGAGCCGTCCGGTGAGACCCCCGAGCTGGTGTGCACGGGCGAGGGGTGCGCTCTCGCGTACCCGGTCCGGGACGGCATCCCCGTCCTGCTCGTCGACGAGGCGCGCCGCCCGGCCTGACCCCCGCCGGAGCCCCAGCCCCCGCGCGGTCCCGCGCGTACCGCCCGCCACGGCGATCGGAGGCCGAAGCACGATGCTCGACGAATCCCTCCTCGACGCCCCCGAGGCCCTCGCCCGCGCCGATGCCCGCGGGCTGCTGCGCGGCGCCGCCGAGTCCGGCGCCCGGATCCGCACCGCCGCCCGGCACGCCGCCGAGGCGGGGATCGGCGACCTCAAGCCGGACGGGCGGCCACGTGCCGTTCTGGTCGCGGGCCCGGGGGCGGCCGGAAGCTGCACCGCCGACCTCCTCGGCGCGCTCAGCGGCGGCAACTGCCCGGTCAGCCTGATCGCGCCCACCGGCGTCGCCCCCGCGCCCGGCGCGCTGCGCTGGACGCTGCCCGGCTGGGCCGGCCCGCTGGACCTGCTGGTCATCGCGACGCCGGACGGTACGGAACCGGGTCTTCCGCGCCTGGTGGAGCAGGCTTACCGCCGCGGCTGCGCCATCGTCGCGGTCGCCCCGGACCGGTCCCCGCTGACCGGCGCGGTCGCGCAGGCGCGCGGCCTGATGGTGCCCCTGGCCACGTCGCCGAACGCCTCGGCCCCGTACGCCACGGGCGGGTACAGCACCGATCCGTACGCCAGGGGCGCGTACCCGCTCGATGCGGACGAGGCCGAGGACGCCGCCCGCGCCGAGGGCGCCCTGGGGGAGGCCCCCGCCCCGTACGGGACGCCTTCCGTCCCGCAGCCCGTCGAGCCCCCCGGCACCGCCCCCGACGAGATGACCGGCCCCGCGCTGCCGGACACCCTGTGGGCCCTGCTGACCCCGCTGCTGCTGCTGGTCGACCGGATCGGTCTGGTGTCCGCGCCGCCCGCCGCGCTCCAGCAGGTGGCCGACCGGCTCGACCAGGTCGCCGAGCGCTGCGGCCCGGCCATCGCCACGTACACCAACCCCGCCAAGACGCTCGCGGCCGAGCTGGCCGGGGCGCTTCCGCTGCTGTGGACCGAGGGCCCGGTCGCCGCCGCGGCCGGGCGGCGTTTCGCGGGGCTGCTCGCGGCGCTCGCCGGGCGCCCCGCGCTCGTCGCCGAGCTGCCCGGGGCGCTCGCCGCTCATGGCGCGCTGCTGTCCGGGGCGTTCGCGGGCGGGGCCGATCCGGACGACTTCTTCCGCGACCGGGTCGAGGAGCCCGAGGCGCTGCGCGCCCGGATCGTGCTGTTCCACGACGAGCCGGTGGGCCCCGTCTCGGCCGTGCCGACCGCCCGGGAGCTCGCGCTGTCGCACGACACCCCGTTCAGCGAGCTGGAACCGGCCGGGGGCAGCCCGCTGGAGAGCGCCGCGGAACTGCTGGCCATCACGGATTTCGCCGCCGTTTACCTGGCGCTCGCCTCGGCGGATGGAACATGAGGCCGTAGACCACGCACCACCGCCCCACGTCCCTTACCGCACAGTACAGTCAGGAACCGCACCGCATGGATCGCCTCGTCAACACCGTGCGCCCCTACGCCTGGGGCTCCACCACCGCCATCCCGGAGCTGCTGGGCGTCCGGCCCACCGGGGAACCGCAGGCCGAGATGTGGATGGGGGCACACCCCGGGGCGCCTTCCCTGGTCGACCGCGGGGCGGGCCCCGTCGCGCTCTCCGAAGCGATCGCCGCGGACCCCGAGGGCGAGCTCGGCGCGGCGGCCGTAAGGCTCTTCGGACCGCGGCTGCCGTTCCTGCTGAAGGTGCTGGCCGCCGCCGCGCCGCTGTCGCTCCAGGTCCACCCCGACCTCGCACAGGCCAAGGAGGGCTTCGCGGACGAGGAGGAGCGCGGTGTTCCGGCCGATGCCCCGCACCGCAACTACAAGGACGCCAACCACAAACCCGAGCTGATATGCGCGCTCACGCCGTTCGACGGGCTGTGCGGCTTCCGCGACCCGAACGAGACGGCCGAGCTGCTGGCCGCTCTCGAGGTCGACTCGCTCAAACCGTATGTCGACATCCTGCACGCCCACCCGGAGTCGCACGCCCTGCGCGAGGTGCTGACCGCGGTGCTGACCGCCGACCCGGAGGCGATGGCGGAGACCGTAAGGCTGGCCGCTGCCGCCGCCGAGCGGCTCGGCGCGCTGGACGGCCCGTACGCCCCGGCGTACGCGGCGTACGCCTCCATCGCCCGGCACTACCCGGGCGACCCCGGGGTGATCGCCGCGATGCTGCTCAACTTCGTGACCCTCCAGCCCGGCGAGGCGCTCTACCTCGGCGCCGGCGTTCCGCACGCCTACCTCGAGGGGCTGGGCGTCGAGATCATGAGCAACTCCGACAATGTGCTGCGCTGCGGGCTGACGCCCAAGCACGTGGACGTCCCCGAGCTGCTGCGCGTCGTCCGCTTCGAAAGCGCCGCCCCCGCCGTACTGCGCCCCGAGGCGGACCCCTCCGGCGAAGAGGTCTACGCCACCCCGACCGACGAGTTCCGGCTCTCCCGCCACGTCCTGGCCGACGGGGCCGCTCCGCGCCCGCTGCGGGCGGCCGGCCCGCAGATCCTGCTGTGCGCCTCGGGCGAGGTCTCGCTGCGCGGCGCGGACGGCGAACTCCCGCTGACGCGCGGGGAGTCCGCCTTCGTACCGGCCGGCGAGGAGGTCGCGCTGACCGGCGCGGGCACCGTGTTCCGGGCCACAGTGGCCGCCTGAGGTACGGCCCGTTCGAAGGGCTGGAACAATGGCCCGCCGTAAGGCGGTAAAGCACGGGCAAAGCAGCGAGCCGCCAAGGAGCGGAAGGGACATTCGGCACATATGAGTGCATCAGGCGGAACCAAGGCGATCGTTGCCGCGCTGGGCGCCAACCTGGCCATCGCCGTAGCCAAGTTCGTGGCGTTCGCCTTCAGCGGCTCGTCGTCGATGCTCGCCGAAGGCGTGCACTCGATCGCCGACTCGGGCAACCAGGGGCTGCTGCTGCTCGGCGGGAAGAAGGCCAAGCGCGAGGCCACCCCCGAGCACCCCTTCGGCTACGGCCGCGAGCGCTACATCTACGGCTTCCTCGTCTCCATCGTGCTGTTCACCATCGGCGGTGTCTTCGCACTGTACGAGGGCTACGAGAAGGTCCGGCACCCGCATGAGCTGGAGCACTGGTACTGGCCGGTCGGCGTGCTCATCTTCGCGGTCATCGCCGAGGGCTTCTCCTTCCGCACGGCCATCAAGGAGTCCAACGAGCTCCGCGGCCAGCTGAGCTGGTCGCAGTTCGTGCGCCGGGCCAAGGCCCCCGAGCTGCCCGTGGTCCTCCTGGAGGACTTCGGCGCCCTCATCGGTCTGGTCCTCGCCCTCTGCGGCGTCGGGCTCTCGCTGCTGACCGGCGACGGCGTCTGGGACGGCATCGGCACCCTCTGCATCGGCGCCCTGCTGGTGCTGATCGCGCTGGTGCTCGCGGCCGAGACCAAGTCGCTGCTGCTGGGCGAGGCGGCCGACGCCACCCAGGTCGCCAAGATCCGCGAGGCGCTCGTGGACGGCGAAACCGTCACCGGGGTGATCCACATGCGCACGCTCCACCTCGGCCCCGAGGAGCTGCTGGTCGCCGCCAAGGTCGCGGTGCAGCACGACGACACGGCGGCGGAGGTCGCCCGCGCGATCGACGCCGCGGAGGCGCGCACCCGGAAGGCGGTGCCCATCGCCCGGGTGATCTACCTGGAGCCGGACATCTTCCGGCAGTCCGCCACCACGTCCGCGTCCACGTCGGCCTGAGCACCCGGCCGAGCCGTTCCGGCCGTCGGCCCTTCGCACCCGAGGGTGCGAAGGGCCGACGTGTTCGTGGGCCCGCGCTCCGCGGGCCGGGACCGGGACGAAACGATAGGGACGAACCGGCCACCGACCCGCCAGGGGCCAGCGCCCCCGGGCGGAGGTGGCCCAGCCACCGCCCCGCCCCGGGGCACGGCACCTCGGTCATTGGCCCGCCTCGGCCGCCGCCCGCGGGTGGGGGTGGCCAGCAGCACCGCCTCTCGCCCTGGTCATCGATCCGTCTCGGCTACCGCCTCCGGGCGAGGTGGCCCGGACATCGGCCCGCTCCGGGCATGGCGCGCCCCGGGCACGTGCCCGGCTATCGGCTCGCCTTGGCTAGCGGTCCCGGGGGGGCGGACGTCGGCTCGCTCCGGTTTCGCCGCGCCCCGCCGGGTGGGGTGGCCAGGGACACTGCCCCGCCTCGGGCAGCCGCCTCCGAGCCCGCTTCGCCCCGGCCACGGACACCGCCCGGGGCCCGGCCCCGGCCGTCGGCCGACGGCGCCTGGTCACCCAGCCCCGAGGCCGCCGTCTCCCCGCCCGCCTCGCCGCCCAACCCCTCGGCCCCACCGCCGGGTTCGACAGCCGCCGGGCCCGCCGCCGCGTCACGGCTGTCCTCTTTCCTCGCCGAGGACGCGACTGCTCCGCCCGCCACGGGCGCGTCCAGGCGTCGGTGCGCGTCGGCCCGAGCCCCGGACGGAGGCGCGGCGGCATCGGCCGGAAGTTTGGCGGGGCCGACCGAGGGGACCGCGCTCCGGCCGCCCGAACCACTCGGGGCGCCAGGGGAGTCCTCCCCCGCCTCGGCCGACGACACGCTCGGCGCGAGCGGGCGGGCGGCGGTCGCGTGGCCGTCCTTCGCCTCGGTCCGGGGACCCACCCCACGCAGACGCATGTGCTCCCCCGGCTCGGTCCCGCCCCCCGCCCCGGGCGCG
>NZ_BBOX01000491.1 GCF_001553455.1 Streptomyces hygroscopicus subsp. hygroscopicus | reverse complement strand
CTGAACCCGAACCCGGACACGGGCGCAGCCCCAATCCCAGCCCCGAACCCAACCCCAGACCCAGCCCCGAACCCAACCTCAACCCCAGACCCCGCCCCAGCCATCGGCCCGCCTCGGCCGCCGCCCCCGGGCGTGGTGCCCAGGGGCACCGCCCCCGCCCCGGTCATCGATCCGCCTCGGCTACCGACCCCGGGCGGGGTGGCCCGGACACCGGCCCGCTCCGGGCATGGCGCGCCCCGGGCACGTGCCCGGCTATCGGCTCGCCCCTGCTACCGACCCCGGGTGGGGTGGCCCGGACACCGGCCCGCTCCGGTTCCGCCGCGCCCCGGCCCGGCCGCCGTCCCCGGGTGGGGCCCGGCCACCGACGCGTCCCGGGCGGGGTGGCCCGTACCGAGCACGGGTCACCGGGGCGCACCGGCCCGGAGGGGGCCTACTCGATCTCCCCCAGCACCCGCAGAATCGCCCCCACGTCCGCGGCCCCCAGCAGCCGCTCCCGGAACTCGGCGGCCATCAGGGTGCGCGACAGCCGCGCCAGGATCCGCAGATGTTCATCGCCCGCCGCGGCCTCGGGTACCGCGATCATGAACACCAGCCTGGCCTTCGTCCCGTCCGGCGCGCCCCACTCGATGCCCTCGGGCGAGCGCGCGAAGCCGACGACCGGAGCGGTCACCGCGTCCGTCTTGGCATGCGGAATCGCGATCTCCTCGCCGAGGCCGGTGGTGCCCTGCTCCTCCCGTA
>NZ_BBOX01000490.1 GCF_001553455.1 Streptomyces hygroscopicus subsp. hygroscopicus | reverse complement strand
CCACGGTCCAGCGCGCTCCAGCCGCCACCGCCCGCGCCGCGTACTCCGCCCGTACCGCCCGTGCCAACGCCGCCGCGTACACCTCCGGCGCCGCGCGCACCGCTCGCGCCCCCGGCCGCCGGCGCCGACGCCGCCTCGGAGGGGGCGTCGGCGCCCAGGGGGGCGGGGGCGCGCAGGGTGACGGGCTCGGCGTAGGCCCGGACGTCGATCGCGTCGGTCACCGCTTCCGGGTCGGCCGCGTAGCGCCCCGGCTCGACGGAGGCGCCCCCGGCGTCGGGGGCGTCCGCGTCCTCGGCGGTGCGCTCGGCGAGACCATCCGCCGGGTTCCCGGGACGCTCGAGGTCCACACGGCTCTTGGCGTAACGGCGCTCCATGCCCGCCCGTCCGGACAGCAGCCGGATGGCGGTGCTGAAGCGTTCCGTCGGACGGGCCTCATTCAACTCGTCCTGCCTGCGAAGCCACATCGGCACCAAATAGGCGGCCCAGGCCCCGACGATGACTGCGTAGATGAGGCCACTGCTGCTCACGCTCACACGGTAGAGGGGTCCGCATGAGGCCATCTGCCAATTGGCGCGGTGTGTCGCACGATCTGGCTGATATCTCGAAAGTTTTTTGTGATTGTTGGGATGACCAGGCTGGAAATGTTCTCCCACTAATCGAACATGCATTTTATTTCTGTGACGCACCTGGTCGCGTCCGGTGCCACCGCTCCAGCAGCCCCTCGGACAGTTCCTCCACCGTGAGCGCGTAGACCAGGTGGTCGCGCCATGCGCCGTCGATGTGGAGATAGCGCGGCCGCAGCCCTTCCTGGCGGAATCCGAGTTTCTCCACCACCCGGCGGCTGGGCAGGTTCTCGGGCCGGATGCACACCTCGATGCGGTGCAGTCCGATCACGCGAAAGCAGTGGTCGACGGCGAGCGCCACCGAGGTCGGCATCACTCCGCGCCCGGCCACCGCCTGGTCGATCCAGTAGCCGATATGGCCCGAGCACATCGACCCCCAGGTGATCCCGGCGACCGTCAACTGCCCGGCCAGCCGTCCCTGGTACTCGATGATGAACGGCAGCATCCGCCCGGCGTGCGCCTCGGCCCGCAGATGGCGGACCATCTGCCGGTAGGTCGGCCGATGGGTGACGGGGCCGCCCGGCGGGGGCGGCGGGATGGTCGCCTCCCAGGGCCGCAGCCACTCCCGGTTGCGCTGGTTGACCTCACGCCAGGCGCGCTGGTCGCGCAGTTTTATGGGGCGGAGGACCGTATCGCCGTCCGCCAGCACGACCGGCCAAGGGGCGTTCAGCGCGCGCTCCCGGCCGATCCCGCGGAGTCGGCTTCCGGCCCGGCGGAGTCGGCTTCCGGGTCGGCGGGATCGGTTGTCGGCCCCGCCGCCGACCCGGTGCGATCGGCTTCCGGCCCCGCCGCCGGCCCCGCGGGATCGGCGGTACCGGCCTGGTGCGCGGCACCGCCCTGGTCGGCGGGTCTGCGGTGGTCCCCGCCGTGGATCTGGTCCACCGCGTGGGCCAGGAGGCGGCCGAGCACCTCAAGGCCGTCACGGACCCCTCCGGTGGAGCCGGGCAGATTGACGACCAGGGTCGTGCCGGCGACCCCGGCGAGCCCCCGGGAGAGCGCCGCGGTGGGCACCTTGGCGAGCCCCTCGGCGCGGATGGCCTCGGCGATCCCGGGGATCTCGTAGTCCAGAACGCGACGGGTGGCCTCCGGGGTGCGGTCGGTGGGGGTGAGCCCGGTGCCGCCGGTGGTCACCACGACGTCGTACGAGGCCGCCACGGCGTCCCGCAGGGCGGCCTCCACCGGATCGCCGTCGGGCACCACTCGGGGGCCGTCCACGGCGAAGCCGAGGGCGGCCAGCCCCTCGGCGATCAGCGGGCCCCCGGTGTCGGCGTAGACCCCGGCGGCGGCACGGTTGGAGGCGGTGACGACCAGGGCGCGGCGGCGCGGCGCCGCCGAGCCGCTCATGCCCGGCTCCAGTCGCCGGACTTGCCGCCCGTCTTCTCCTCCACCCGCACGTCGGTGATGACGGCTCCCTTGTCGACGGCCTTGACCATGTCGATCACGGTCAGCGCGGCGACCGAGACCGCGGTGAGGGCCTCCATCTCCACGCCCGTGCGGTCCGTGGTCTTCACGGTGGCGGTGATCTCGACGGCGTCGTCGGCGACCTCGAGGTCCACCGTGACGCCCGACACCGCGAGCGGGTGACACAGCGGGATCAGGTCCGGGGTCCGTTTCGCCCCCATGATGCCCGCGATCCGGGCGGTGGCGAGGGCGTCCCCCTTGGGGAGGCCCTCGCCGCGCAGCAGTTCCACGACGCGCGGTGCGACGAGTACTCGGCCGCTCGCCCGGGCGGTGCGCGCGGTGACGTCCTTGGCCGAGACGTCGACCATGCGCGCGGCGCCCGACGGGTCGAGGTGGGTGAGATGGTCCTGGGCGCTGCTCATCGTTCTCCCGGTCCGGGCCAGGTGGTGGCTCCTGTGTGGGACGACACCGTACCCGCCGCGAATGGCGGCTAGGCCAGCAGGACGACGTCCACCTCGGCGCCGGGGGCGACCTCGGTGACGTCTTCGGGGACGACGATCAGCGCGTTGGCATGGGCCATGGCCTTGATCAGGTGCGATCCGGCACCGCCCACCGGGGTGACGGTGGCCGGCCCGTCGATCGTGGCCGGCTCGTACCAGCCGCGCAGGAACTGGCGCCGGTCCTTGGGCGAGGAGGCGACGCCCGCGGGGCAGACCGCCCGCTCGATGGTGCGGTGGACGTCGCCGCTGCCCAGCATGGTGCGGATGACCGGGCGCACGAAGAGCTCGAAGGAGACGTACGAGCTCACCGGGTTGCCGGGCAGGGCGAGCAGCGGGGTGTTCTCCGGGCCGACCCGGCCGAAGCCCTGGGGCTTGCCGGGCTGCATGGCCAGCTTGCGGAAGTGGACCTCGTGCATCGCCTCCTTGACCACGTCGTACGCGCCGACGCTGACCCCGCCGCTGGTGACGACGATGTCGGCGCGGACCAGCTGGTCCTCGACGGCAGCGCGCAGCGTCGCGGCGTCGTCGGCCACCGCGCCCACCCGGTAGGCGATCGCGCCGGCCTCCCGGGCGGCGGCGGTGAGCTGGAAGCTGTTGGAGTCGTGGATCCGGCCGGGGCCCGCTTCCTCACCCGGCTGGACCAGCTCACTGCCGGTGGAGAGCACGACCACCCGGGGCCGGGGCCGCACCTTGACCGTGGCGCGGCCGAGCGCGGCCAGCAGCCCGAGCTGCGCCGCTCCCAGGAGCGTGCCGGCGCGCAGCGCGAGTTCGCCCGCGCCCGCGTCGCTGCCCCGGGTGCGGATGTGCTGGCCCTCCCGCACCGGGCGGAAGACGCGCACCCTGCCGCTTCCGCCGTGGGGGTCCGTGCCCCGCGCGGGCATATGGGTGACCGGACCGCTGTCGAGGCCGCCGTCGGTCCACTCGACGGGAACGATGGCCTGCCCGCCGGGCGGGACCGGGGCGCCGGTCATGATCCGGGCCGCCTCTCCGGGGCCCACGGCGGGCAGGTCACCGCTGCCCGCCGCGATGTCGCCGATGACGGTCAGCACCGCGGGGTGGTCCCCGGTCGCGGCCGCGACGTCAGCCGTACGGACGGCATAGCCGTCCATGGAGCTGTTGTCGAAGGGCGGAAGCGCGCCGGGGACGGTGACGTCCTCCACCAGGACGCAACCCTGGGCGTCGAGCAGCTGCAGCTCGATGGGCTCCAGCGGGTGGACGTGCCCGAGGATGTCGTCGAGGTGCTCGGCCACCGTCCAGACCCGGTCCTGGTCCGGGCCGTGATCGGCGGCCCGTTCTGCGGTGCTGCTCAAGGTGCTACATCTCCTCGGTGACGTACCTGCGAAGCCATTCCCGGAACTCCGGGCCCAAGTCTTCACGTTCGCACGCGAGTCTGACAATGGCACGCAGATAGTCGCCACGGTCTCCTGTGTCGTAGCGGCGTCCCTTGAAGACGACGCCGTGCACCGGGCCGCCGAGGTCCGGGCTGGAGGCTAGCGCCTGCAGGGCGTCGGTGAGCTGGATCTCGCCACCGCGGCCCGGCTCGGTCCTGCGCAGTACGCCGAAGACGGCCGGGTCGAGCACATAGCGGCCGATGACGGCGTAGTTGCTGGGCGCGTCGGCGGCGTCGGGCTTCTCGACCAGGCCGGTGACCTGGACGACGTCGTCGTCCACGGTCGGCTTCACCGCCGCGCAGCCGTAGAGGTGGATCTGGGCCGGGTCCACCTCCATCAGGGCGATGACGCTGCCGCCGTGCCGCTCCTGGACGTCGACCATGCGGGCCAGAAGCGGGTCGCGGGAGTCGATGAGGTCGTCGCCGAGGAGGACCGCGAAGGGCTGGTCACCGACGTGCGGGGCGGCACAGAGCACGGCGTGGCCGAGACCCTTGGGGTCTCCCTGGCGGACGTAGTGCATGGTCGCCAGGTCGCTGGACTCCTGGACGCGGGCGAGGCGGGTCTCGTCGCCCTTGCGGGTCAGAGCCTCTTCGAGCTCGTAGTTGCGGTCGAAGTGGTCTTCCAGGGGTCGCTTGTTGCGGCCGGTGACCATGAGGACGTCGGACAGCCCGGCGGTGACGGCTTCCTCGACGACGTACTGGATCGCCGGCTTGTCGACGACCGGCAGCATCTCCTTGGGGGTGGCCTTGGTGGCCGGAAGAAAGCGGGTTCCGAGCCCCGCGGCAGGGATGACAGCCTTGGTGATCCGAGTACGCGATTGAGTCATGTACCGAACCCTATCCGGTGCCTTTGGGGCAAATGATGAGTTTTCGGTGAATGTGGCATGAGACAGGGAGATTGCGCACCCAGTGATCAACACCGAGGCTAGTAAGCGCGCGTTGCGCAGACGTCACCTGACGATGAGGTCCAGGTTGACGGCGGATGACATCGAGAAGGCGGGCGCCGCTCTGGCGTGTCGCGCCCTGGAGCTTCCCGAGCTGGCCAGGGCGGCCACGGTGGCGGCGTACGTGTCCATGGGGAGCGAGCCCGGTACGCACGCCCTGCGGGAGGCCCTGCGCGCCCGCGGGGTCCGGGTGCTGCTTCCGGTGCTGCTCGAGGACGACGATCTCGACTGGGGCGAGGACGAGGGGCCCGCGCGGCTGGTGCCCGCGCGGCGCGGTCTGCTGGAGCCCGAGGGGCCGCGGCTCGGCCCCGAGGCGGTGACCCGGGCGGACGTGGTGCTGCTGCCCGGTCTCGCGGTGGACCGGCGCGGGATGCGGCTGGGCCGCGGCGGCGGCTCGTACGACCGGGTGCTGGCCCGGCTGGCGAAGGCGGGGGCCGATCCGGCGCTGGTGGTGCTGCTGTACGACGGTGAGCTGCTGGACGAGGTGCCCGAGGAGGGCCACGACCGGCCGGTGCACGCGGCGGTGACCCCCTCGGCCCTCCACCGCTTCACGCCGCGACCCCGCTGAAGCCGCCCGGAGGCGCTCTCAGCAGGGCCGCGGGAGCCGGCGGGCTCCGGGGGCCGGCCGGGGGCGCGAACGCCCCTCAGACGGCCGCCGGGCCCTTCGGGGGCCACGCGGGGTGCTAAGTGCTCCACGGAACCCTCCACAGCGCTACGGGGTGAGCGCCAGCTCGTCGTCCGTCGACTTGTCCACCGCGCTCTTGCTGAACGACCAGGGCAGCAGCTCGTCCTTCGCCCACTTCTCGGTCTGGTCCGTGTAGTGCGCGTTGTAGGCGTGGCCGGAGGCGCCGGTGAGGTTGATCCAGCGCGACTTGTCGAGGTTGTCGAGGTTGACGACCATCCGCATCGAGGGCACCCAGGTGACGTCGTAGCCGCCGGCCGCGTTCCACCCGGTGGCGTTGACCGCCGCCTCGCCGCCGGAGAGGTTCCAGGGGCCGCGGTTGAGGAGCCACTGCACCACGCCGGGGCCGTCGGTGCCCAGGGTCTGGTTCTTCAGCGTCAGCTGGTGCAGCCGGCCCCAGCTCCAGCTGTCGATGTCCTTGCCCAGCTTGGCGGTGAGTTCGGAGCGCGCGTCCCGCATGGCCTGCGCGAGCAGCTCGTCACGGTTGGTGGCGCCGGGCTTGTTGCGGGTGCCCGCCGTCTTCCACCAGCTGTTCTTCGGGTCCTTGATGATGTTGCGCACAACCTCGTACCAGCGGTCGCCGCCGTCGGGCTGGGCCATGTCGGGGTCGCGCTTACCGCATTCGCGCACCAGGCGGGTGTTGCCGTTCAGGTCCTCCAGCGGACCGGAGTCGTCGGCCGGGCGCACCCGCAGGCACTCCCCCTCGACCCGCAGCTCCTTGGGGAGCTTGTCGCCGAAGGCCAGCTTGAGGGTGTTGCGCCAGACGGCGTTGAAGTACGCGGCGGCCGCCGAGTCCGAGTCCTGGGTGTAGTCCCAGCTCTCCAGCAGCTTCTGCGCCTCGCGTACGTAGTCGTCCTTGATGTCGATCTTCAGCAGATAGGGCGTCAGCAGCTTGGCGATCTCACTGCTGTTGTCCATCTGCATGGACTGCATGTCGTCCGTGGAGATCTTCCCGCCGTCCTTGATCTTCGACTCGATGAGGTCGGTGATGCGCTGGCTCCGCGCGCCGTACCCCCAGTCGTCGGTCAGCAGGTACGGGTAGGTCTTCTTGTCTATGACGGCCTGGTTGGCGGTGACGATGTAGCCCCGGTCCGGGTTGAACTCCCAGGGCAGCGCCGACTGCGGGATGTACTCACTCCACTTGTAGCGCGAGTCCCAGCCGGGCGCCGGGTAGCGGCCGTCGCCCTTGGCCCGCACCGGGATCTTGCCGGGCGCCTGGTAGCCGATGTTGCCCTCGGTGTCGGCGTAGATGAGGTTCTGGGAGGGGACCGCGAAGTCGCGGGCGGCCTTACGGAAGTCGCTGAAGTTCTTGGCCGCATCGAGCGCGAAGACCGCGTCCATGGTGTTGGACGGGGTGAGCGCGGTCCACTTGAGCGCCACCGCGTAGCCGTCGCCGCGGTCGGGGGCCACATCGTCGGCCCCGGTGCCCACCGGGGCGCTCTTGCCGACGTCGGTCAGCTCGTCGTCGCGGTCGGAGACGATCGGGCCGTTGTTGGTGGTACGGACGGTGATCGTACGGTTCTTGCCGCCCGCGACCTTGATGGTCTCCTGGCGCGTTGTGAACGGGATCTGCTTGCCGTCGTAGAGGTAGCTGCCCGCGGTGACCTTCTCCAGGTACAGGTCGCTGACGTCGGCGCCGAGGTTGGTCATGCCCCAGCTGATGTTCTGGTTGTGGCCTATGACCACACCCGGCATACCGGCGAAGGTGAAGCCCGCCGTGTCGTACGGGCAGGCGCTGGTGACCTGCTTGCAGTGCAGCCCCATCTGGTACCAGACGGACGGCAGCTGGGGCGCCAGGTGCGGGTCGTTGGCGAGCAGCGGCTTGCCGGTGGTCGTGTACTTGCCGGAGACCACCCACGAGTTGGAACCGATACCGGTGCCGTTGGGGCCGAGCAGCGCCGGGACCTTGTCCAGGGTCCTGGAGAGCGAGGACAGCTGCGTCTGCAGCCCCTGCGTGGCGCCGGTGGCCCCTCCGCCCACCGTGCCGGGACCGCCCGTGGCGTCCGTCGAGCCCGCCGGGGTGGCCTTGGGGTCGAACTCGTCGGTGAGCTCGTTGACGGCGCCGCCCTGCACGATCGGCTTGTTGCGGCTGTACGGGTAGGGCGGGTAGAGCTCGTCTATCTGCTTGGCGCTGAGCCTGTTGGAGGCCAGGGCGCGGTCCACCTCGTCCTGCATGTTGCCGCGCAGGTCCCAGGCCATCGCCTTGAGCCAGGCCACCGAGTCGACCGGGGTCCACTTCTCGGGCTTGTAGCCGTCGTTCTTGAAGTCCAGGGCCGCGTACTCGACGGACAGCTCCTCGCCCTGGTGGTCCTTGAGGTAGGCGTTGACGCCGTCGGAGTAGGCCCGCAGGTACTTCTTGGTGGCGGCCGACAGCTTGGTGTCGTACTCCTGCTGGGCAACCCGGTGCCAGCCCAGGGTGCGCAGGAACGCGTCGGTCTCCACCTGGCTGGAACCGAACATCTCCGAGAGACGGCCGGCCGTCATATGACGGCGCACATCCATCTCCCAGAACCGGTCCTGGGCCTGGACGAACCCCTGGGCGCGGAAGAGATCCTCGGGGGTGGCGGCGTAGATCTGAGGTATCCCATAGCCGTCACGTTTGACCTGCACGGGGCTGGACAGCCCCTTGAGCTGCAACGATCCCGTGGTCTCCGGGAATGAGGCACGAACTGTACTGATGCTCCAGTACGCGCCGTAGCCGACGCCCCCGACGAGCAGCAGCACGACTGCGATCACGATCAGGCGGAGACGTCGGCTCTTCTTCTTTTTGGGAGAAGAGCCGGTTGTGTTGGCGGGCATCGCTGTCCTTCGAGGGGCAGGGTGAACCTGGAGTGCTGGAGCAACCATAGGCGCAGCGCTGTCGCCGCCCCTACGCGGAGTCATGGCTGACGCCGCGCACCGGCCACGGGTCCGGGCTTCTACACCTCGGCGAAGAGTTCTCACGGAAGGCTCGCGTCAAGATCCCGTAAAATGTTAGATAAGGCAATGAAGTTCCGGTCGGCGGGAACCCTTCGCGGCGTTCCCGCCACTCCCGTGAGAAAGGGTCGGCCCCTGACTGTCCACCACCTCAACGAATTGCTGCTGATCTGCTCGCTCGTCCTGCTCATCGCGGTGGCGGCCGTAAGGGTCTCTTCGCGCAGTGGACTGCCCACGCTGCTGATCTATCTCGGAATGGGCGTCGCCATCGGCACGGACGGGATCGGCGTCACCTTCAACGACGCCGAGCTCACCCAGGTCATCGGCTATGCCGCGCTCGTCGTCATCCTGGCCGAAGGCGGTCTGGGCACGAAGTGGAGCGAGATCAAACCCGCCCTGCCGACGGCCGCGGCCCTGTCCACCGTGGGTGTCGCGGTGAGCGTCGGGCTCACCGCGGCCGCGGCGCACTACGTGGTGGGACTGGACTGGCAGCAGGCCCTGATCATCGGCGCGGTGGTGTCCTCCACGGACGCGGCGGCGGTCTTCTCGGTGCTCCGCAAGGTGCCGCTGCCCAAACGGCTCACGGGCACCCTGGAGGCCGAGTCGGGCTTCAACGACGCCCCCGTGGTGATCCTGGTGCTCGCCTTCTCCAGCCGGGGCCCCGTGGAGTCCTGGTACATCCTGATCGGCGAGATCGTCCTGGAGCTGGCGATCGGCGCGGCGGTCGGCCTCGCGATCGGCTGGCTGGGGGCCTACGGACTGCGGCACGTGGCGCTGCCCGCCTCGGGCCTGTACCCGATCGCGGTGACCGCCATCGCAGTGACCGCCTACGCGGGCGGCGCGCTGGCGCACGGGTCCGGCTTCCTCGCCGTCTACCTCGCCTCGCTGCTGTTGGGCAACGCACGGCTGCCGCACTGGCCGGCCACGCGCGGCTTCGCCGAAGGGCTGGGCTGGATCGCCCAGATCGGAATGTTCATCCTGCTCGGACTGCTGGTCACCCCGCATGAGCTGGGCGATGACATCTGGCCGGCCCTGGTGGTCGGGCTGATGCTGACGGTGGTGGCCCGGCCGGTGTCGGTGCTGCTCAGCACGGCGCCGTTCCGGATGCCCTGGCGGGAGAAGGCGCTGCTGTCCTGGGCCGGGCTGCGCGGGGCGGTGCCGATCGTGCTGGCGACCATTCCGATGGTCAACGACGTGCCCGGCAGCCGCCGGATCTTCAACATCGTCTTCGTGCTGGTGATCGTCTACACCCTGGTCCAGGGGCCGACGCTGCCCTGGCTCGCCACCCGGCTGCGGCTCGAGGAGCCCGAGCCGGCCGACCTGGGCATCGAGTCGGCGCCACTGGAGCGGCTGCGCGGACACCTGCTGTCGGTGTCGATCCCCCAGGGGTCCAGGATGCACGGCGTCGAGGTCGGTGAGCTGCGGCTGCCCACCGGGGCCGCGGTCACCCTGGTGGTCCGCGACGGGACCAGCTTCGTACCGCTGCCCTCGACCGTGCTGCGGCGCGGTGACGAACTGCTGGTGGTGGCCACGGATCCGGTGCGCGACGCGGCGGAGCGGCGGCTGCGGGCGGTGGGCCAGGGCGGCAAGCTGGCGGGCTGGCTGGGCATGGGAGGGAGCTGACCGATCACCGTATGTCCCGCCCCAGTGGACTGACGCGCGGGAATACTGCACTATGGAGCGTCGTTAGCACTCATTGAGTGAGAGTGCCAGGAGGAAGAACGTGCCGACCTACCAGTACCAGTGCACCGAGTGCGGCGAGGGCCTCGAGGCGGTGCAGAAGTTCACCGACGACGCGCTCACCGAGTGCCCCCACTGCAAGGGACGCCTGAAGAAGGTGTTCTCGGCGGTCGGCATCGTGTTCAAGGGCTCCGGCTTCTACCGGAACGACAGCCGCTCCTCCTCCAGCAGCACGAGCGGCGGTTCGAGCAAGCCGGCGGCGAAGAGCGACAGCTCCGGCTCGTCGGACTCCTCGTCCTCCTCGTCTTCGGACTCCTCGTCCTCGTCTTCCTCGTCCTCCTCCTCGACGTCTTCGTCGTCGTCCTCGGCGGCGTCGTCCTCGACGTCGAGCTCGGCCGCCTGATCGGGGTAGATCCGATCCGGGCGCGCCTGATCGGGGCACGCCCGATCCGGGCACGCCTGATCAGGCACGAATGATCGGGAACGGCTGATCCGGGCACGACTGATCCGGGCACGACTGATCCGGGCACGACTGGGCCCGCCCGATCAGGGCACCCGCTCTTCGGCTTCACCGGCACCCCGTCGCCTCCACCGGGAGGCGGCGGGGTGTCGTTCGTCCGGACGCGGCTGGCTAGGGTGATCGCATGGTCGAGACCAGCAGGCAAGCAGACATAGGGGTCATCGGGGGCTCGGGGTTCTACACGTTCCTCGATGATGTGACCGAGATCACCGTGGAGACTCCCTATGGGGCGCCGAGTGACTCGCTCGTCCTCGGCGACATCGACGGACGGCGGGTCGCCTTCCTCCCGCGGCACGGCCGCAAGCACCATCTGCCGCCCCACCGCATCAATTACCGCGCCAACCTCTGGGCCCTGCGCTCGCTCGGGGTGCGGCAGGTCTTCGGCCCCTGCGCGGTGGGCGGGCTGCGGCCGGAGTACGGGCCGGGGACCCTGCTCGTCCCGGACCAGCTGGTGGACCGTACGAAGGGACGTACGCAGACGTACTTCGACGGTGAGGCGCTGCCGGACGGGCGCGTGCCGAACGTGGTGCACACCACATTCGCCGACCCGTACTGCCCGGTGGGGCGCAAGGCGGCCGTGGACGCGGCACGCGGACGTGGCTGGGAGCCGGTGGACGGCGGAACCATGTGCGTGGTCGAGGGGCCGCGCTTCTCCACCCGGGCCGAATCGCGCTGGCATGCGGCGCAGGGCTGGTCGGTGGTCGGCATGACCGGTCACCCGGAGGCGGTGCTCGCTCGTGAACTGGGCCTCTGCTACACGTCGTTGACGCTGGTCACCGATCTGGACGCGGGGGTGGAGACCGGTGAGGGCGTCACCCACACCGAGGTGCTGAGGGTCTTCGGGGAGAACGTGGGCCGCCTGCGCGAGGTGCTCTTCGACGCGGTGGGCAGGCTGCCGGAGAACTCCGCCCGGGACTGCCTGTGCACCCACGCCCACGACGGCTGGGACCTGGGGATAGAGCTTCCATAGCGGCGGTACGCGGCGGACGGCGGGCCCACGACGTTGCGGTGAGGTCCGCCGGTACGAGGCGACCGTGGCGGCCCGGTACGGGACGACGGTGGCGGCGCGGTACGGGACGACCGCGCGGGGTTACCACAGCGGGTGCGCGCGTTCCACGGGCGACGGCGCGCGGTTGCCACGAGCGGGTGCGCGCGGTTGCCGCGAGCCGGTCACCAGGCGGCTGCGGGGGCTCGCGGTACGTGCGACCGCGAGCGGTGGCGGCGGGCCGGTACGGAGTGGCTGCGCGCTGCCGCAGATCGGTACGTGCGGCGGGCTGCCTGCGGGCAGGACTCGCAGCGGGATGCCTGCGGGCAGGACTTGCGGCGGGGCGGGTGTCGCTCGCCCGGGTGACCGAGTTGTCCACAGCCCGGTGGCCATCCACAGGCCCCAGCGGGACCGAGCGGAGGCGGGCATGGTGAGGGAGCCAGAAGCACCCGGTCCCTCACGGCAGGCGGTGATGTGCCATGTCCCATCCGTCCCCCACCCCCACCCCCACCCTCGCGCTACCCCGCTCCGCTCCCCCGGCCCGTGCGGTGCCACGCTTCGATCCGGTGCGCACGG
>NZ_BBOX01000489.1 GCF_001553455.1 Streptomyces hygroscopicus subsp. hygroscopicus | reverse complement strand
GAGGCGGGGTGCCGGTGCGGGCGGCCCCGCCCCGGCGCGGGGTGCGCTGTCCGACGTGCCGCCCGAGGGGCCGCCCGACGTGCCGCCCGAGGTGCGGACGGCGCCGGGAGCGGCGAGCCTGGTGCTATGGAGGACAAGACCCCGGCCCCGCCTCGCGTGGTGGTGGACGAACCGCTGGACGGCCGCCGCCGTGTGCTGCTCGACGGCCAGGACGTCGGAGTGGTGGTGAGCCCGGACGAGCTCCGGCGGCTCCTGCACCGCGCGGGTGTGATGGAAGAGGACGCCCCCCTCGACAACCCCGAGCTGATCGACTGGCACGGCGGCGGCCCCGACGACTGGCCCGCCGCACCGAGATGACCTGATCCGACCTCGTCAGCGTCAGACACGTTAGACACACCACATCGTTCGGCGCCGGTCCCTCCCCTCGTGGGGACCGGTGCCGAACGGTGGGGCGGTGTCGATCCGCGCCTGCCGGTGCGGATCGGGGGGTTGGACAGCAGACAGGGGTCAGGGGGACAGGGGCCGGTGCGTCAGCCGTCCGGGTCGGGCCGGCGCCACGGATCTTCCGGACCCACGCGGCGATCCCGGCGCCCCCGTCCGGTGACGTCCGACAAAAGCTGGCCGAGAACGTTCGGTGCCATGGGCTGTCTCTCCGTGCGCCGAGTCTGATGCCCTGGCCAGGCGGCTCGTGGTGGGTGCGCTACTGCGGCATGATCCTGCCAGGTATGCCCTTCGCCGAGGAGGTTCCGGCGCCGGAACAGCGGCTTCAGCGCAGGTCAGCCGTATAAAGTAAGTTTTCCGGTCCGGATGTCCAGGTGCGGGGGAAGTGAGGAGAGGGGACCTTGAGCTCCGTCTCAGGGGCACGCACAGCCTTCGCGGAACGGCTCGCGCTGCTGTACAAGGAGGCCGGTAACCCTCCCCTCAAGAGCGTGGCCGAGGCGGTCGTCCGGCTTCAGCGGACCGACGAGCGGGGGCGGCCCGTACGGGTCTCCGCCCAGCGGATCAGCGACTGGCGACGCGCCAAGAACGTACCGGCCCAGTTCGCCGCCCTCGCGGCGGTGCTCCAGGTCCTGATCCCCGAAGCGCGGCGCTCGCGGCCCGTGCCGGTCTCCGCGGGCCTGTACGACCTGGCCCGGTGGCAGCGCCTGTGGGAGCGTGCGGTGGCCGACCCGGTCGGCGAGCGCACGGGCGCCTCCGCCGAGGAGGAGGAACGGTCCTCCCCGGAAGGGCCGTCCGTCCCCGGTGGGGTGTGCCCGTACCGGGGGCTGGCGCCGTACCGGCAGCAGGACGCCCGGTGGTTCTTCGGCCGGGAGCGGAGCACGGAGGCCCTCGTCGCCCAGCTGCGCGCGGCGGAGCGGACGGGCGGCCTGGTGGTGCTCGTGGGCGCGTCGGGGGCGGGGAAGTCCTCCTTGCTGAACGCCGGTCTGGTGCCCGCGTTGCACAGCGGCGCGCCGGGCGAGGAGCACGCCGGGGCGCGGGAGGTGCTGCACCTGGTACCGGGCGGCGATCCGCTCGCCGAGCTGATCCGCCGGATCCCCGAACTCGCCCGCGTCATCCCCACCGCCAGGGAGCCGGGGCGGGAACCGGCGGCGGAACCGGGGCAGGCGGAACCAGGGCAAGCGGAACCAGGGCAAGCGGAACCGCCGCAAGCGGAACCGACGGCTGCGCAACGGGCAGCTAGGGAACCGGCGGCGGCGCAACCAGCGGGTAGGGAGCCAGCGGCGGCGCAACGGGCAGCGGCGCAGCCGGCGGGTAGGGAGCCAGCCGCGGCGCAACCGGCGGCGAGGGAGCCAGCGGCGGCGCAACCGGCGGCGAAGCTGCCGACCGCGAAGCCGACCGCCGCGCAACCGGCGGCCAAGCAACCGACCGCGAAGCCGACCGCCGCGGAACCGGCCCCGGAGGCCCCCCTGCCCGCGGAGCCCGGCACCCCGCGGTTCGCGCACGCGGTGCGCGAGGCCGTCACGGCGTGGGCGGCGCGCGGGACTTCCTCCGCCACCGGCCGCCCGGTCGTCATCGTGGACCAGTTCGAGGAGGCGTTCACCCTCGGCTCCGACGAGACGGACCGGCGCACGTTCATCCAGCTCCTCCACGCCGCCTGCACGCCCGCCGGCCCGGACGAGCCGCCCCCCGTGCTCGTGGTCCTCGGCATCCGCGCCGACTTCTACGAGCAGTGCCTGGGCTATCCCGAACTGGCCGACGCGCTCCAGCACCGGCACATGGTGCTCGGACCGCTGACCACGGCGGAGCTGCGCGAGGCGGTGACCGGCCCGGCCAAGGCCGTGGGGCTGGAACTCGAACCGGGGCTGGCGGAGCTGATCGTCCGGGAGGTGAGCGCCGACGGCCCGCGCGGAACGCATGACGCGGGGGTGCTGCCGCTCCTCTCCCACGCCCTGCTCGCCACCTGGCAGCGGCGCAAGGCGGGCCGGCTGACGCTGGCCGGTTACCGCGCGGCGGGCGGCATCCAGGGAGCGGTGGCGGCGACCGCCGAACGGGCTTGGTCCGGCCTCGACCCCGGCGCGCGCTCGGCCGCCAGACTGCTGCTGCTCAGGCTGGTCCGGCTGGGCGAGGACACCCCGGCCACCCGCAGGCGGGGCACCCGGCGGCAGCTGGCGCAGGAGTCGACGGACCCCGGCAAGACGGAGGAATCGCTCGAAGCGCTGGTCCGCGCCCGGCTGGTGACACTCGACGCGGAGACCGTAGAGATCACCCACGAAGCGCTGCTGCACGCCTGGCCCCGCCTGCGCGACTGGATCGACAAAGACCGGAACGACCACCTCCAGCGCCAGCGGCTGGAGGAGGACAGCAGGGCCTGGGAGGGCTCGAACCGCGACACCTCGCTGCTCTACCGCGGTTCCCGGCTGGAACAGGCCCATACCTGGGCGAAGGCCGCCGGTGACACCTTCCTGACCCGCAGCGCGGTGGATTTCCTCGCCGCCTCGGTCAGGCTGCGCAGGCGCACCGTCTGGATCAGCCGGGGCGCGGTGGCGGCTCTGGTCGTCCTGTCGATGCTGGCCGCCGGCACCGCGGTGGTCGCGTGGCAGCAGCGGGACGACGCGATATTCGAACAGGTCGTCACCGAGGCCGATCGCTTCCAGTACTCCGACCCGTCGCTGTCCGCCCAGCTCGCCCTGGTGGCGCACCACCTGCGGCCGGGCGACGAGGGCACGAGGAACCGGCTGCTCTCGATGGTGAACGCGCCGCTGGCCACGCCGCTCCACGGCCACACCGGCGCCGTCTACCTCACCACGTTCAGCCCGAACGGGCGGCTGCTGGCCACCGCCAGCTACGACCGGACCGTCCGGCTGTGGGACACCCGCGACCGTTCTCGCCCCAGACCGCTGGGCACGCCCCTCACCGGCCACACGAGCTGGGTGAGCAGCGCGGTCTTCAGCCCGGACGGCCACACCCTGGCCAGCGCCGGCGACGACGGCACGGTCCGCCTGTGGGACGTACGGGACCCCGGCCACCCGCGCCCGCTCGGCACGCCCCTGTCCGGTCATGACGGCACGATCTACCTGCTCGCCTTCAGCCCGGACGGCCGCACGCTGGCCGCCGCCACCGAGGGTCACGTCGTCCGCCTCTGGGACATGCGCCACCCGGACCGGCCGACGGCGCTCGGCGCTCTGACCGGCCACACCGCCGCCGTGCGCTCCGTGGCGTTCAGCCCCGACGGCCGGACCCTGGCAGCCGGTGGCGACGATGCCACGATCAGGCTGTGGAACATGGCCGACCCGCGTCGTCCGGAGCGGATCGACACGGTGCTGACCGGCCACGACGACCTGATCCACTCGGTGGCCTTCAGCCCGGACGGCCGCACCCTGGCCAGCGGCAGCGCGGACAACACCATCCGGCTGTGGAAGGTCGCCGATCCGCGCCGCGCGGTGCCGCTGGGCTCACCGCTCACCGGCCACACCGGTCCCATCTGGTCCGTGTCCTTCAGCCCGGACGGAACCATGCTCGCCGCCGCCAGCCAGGACAGTACGGCGAGCCTGTGGAACGTCAGCGATCCGCGGTACCCGTCGCAGGTCGGCGAGCCACTCGCGGGGAGCAGCGGTGAGATGTACGCCCTGGGCTTCAGCCCCGACGGCCGGACGCTCGCCACCGGGTCCGGCGACAACACGGTCCGCCTGTGGTCGCTGCCGACGGCGGACATGGTCGGCCGGATCGGGATGTTCCGCCCGGACGGGCGGGTGCTCGCCACGGCCGGGCGGGACGAGAAGCTGCGGCTGTGGAACGTGGAGAATCCCCACCGGCCGGTGCCGCTGGGCGAGCCGTTCCGCCCCGGGGAGGGCACGGTGCGCGAACTGACCTTCTCCCCGGACGGCCACACCCTCGCGATGATGACCGGAGACCGCGAGGTGCGGCTGTGGAACGTCACCGACCCGGCCCACCCCGCCGCCTACAAGCGCCCCATCGCCCTGCGGACACGGTTCGCGGGCGCGCTGGCCTTCAGCCCGGACGGGCGCACCCTGGCGACCGCGTACGACGACCGCACCATCCAGCTGTACGACATCGGCGACCTGCCCCGGATCCATCGGCTCGGTGCGCCGCTCACCGGCCACAAGGGCTACGTCAACGCCCTGGTCTTCAGCCCGGACGGCCGCACCCTGGCCAGCGGCAGCGCGGACAACACCATCCGGCTGTGGAACGTGGCCGACCCGCGGCACGCCGGCCCCCGCGGCGAGCCCGTCACCGGGCACCTCGGCCCCATCAACGCGCTTGTCTTCAGCCCGGACGGCCGCACCCTGGCCAGCGGCGGCGACGACAACACGGTCCGGCTCTGGGACGTCACCGATCCCGGCAGGGCGACCCGGCTGCGCTCCCCGCTCACGGGCCACACCGACGCCATCGTGTCGCTGTCGTTCAGCCGGGGCGGCACCACCCTGGCCAGCGGCGGCAACGACAACACCGTCCGGCTCTGGGACGTCACCGTCCCGTCCAAGGCCACCCGCATCGGCCAGTCGCTCAGCCCCAACGCCAAGACGGGCAACTTCCTGTCGTTCAGTCCGCACAGCCGGATGCTCGGAGTCTCCAGCGGCGCCGATACGGTCCGGCTGTGGAGCCTGGACGTGGACGAGGCGGTCCGCCGCATCTGCTCGATGACCCGGGGCGTGCTGACACCGGGGAAATGGGCCGAATACCTGCCCCGTCTGTCGTACGCGCCTCCGTGCGGGCGGTGACCACGTTGGGCGAACGTTACGTGATCGCTGTCACAACTCCTCGCCGTGACCGGGGAGTCGGCTGCCATACGCGAGGAGCCGCGTTACCCTTAAACAGAGCCCGACCGCTGGTGCATCCCCCGTCGCCAGCGGTCGGGCGCTTCCATGTCAGGGGGAGGCGAGGCACGAGCGCCGGGACCCGGCCCGAGAACACACCTCCATGACCGCACCCTCTGGACGCACCTTCCGGACGCGCCTTCTGGACGCGCCTCCATGGCCCGGAACGCAGCCCCATGAACCGGAACGCACCCTCATGACCTGGATGACCTGGAACGCACGCTCATGACCTGGAGATCCCCCGTGATACGCAGGCTCGACCAGGCCGCGCTGGACCTGGGCCGGGAGTACGTACGCCATGCCCCGTGGAACGCGGGGAAACGGGCCCTGGTCGAGCGCCACCTGAACGCCGCGCTGCGGGACCGCCCCCTGCACCGCATGGCCCGCACGCGCTTCGGCGCCACCTTCGCCGTCGACACGCAGGACCTCATCCAGCGGTACCTCTACCTCTTCGGCGTCTGGGAACCGCATATGACGCGCTGGCTCCAGCGCCGTCTGCAGCCCGGGGACGTGTTCGTGGACGTCGGGGCCAACATCGGCTACTACAGCGTGCTCGCCTCCCGCCTCGTCGGACGGAACGGGAAGGTCGTGTCGGTCGAAGCCTCGCCGGCGTTCCACCGGATCCTGCTGCGGCACGCCCAGCGGAACCGATGCGCCAACATCCGCGCGATCAACGCCGCGGTCTCCGACCGCGACGAGCTGCTGACCTTCATCCTCGCCAGCTCCCGCAACATGGGAGCGAACAGCATCGTCCCCTACGACGGCCCGGCCGAGTCCACCTTCCAGATCGCGGCCCGGCCCCTGCCCGCCCTCCTCACCGAAGAGGAGATCACCCGGGCCAGGGTGATCAAGATCGATGTGGAGGGGGCGGAGGGCGGAGTGGTCCGCGGCCTGCTCCCCCTGCTCGGCAGGGTGCGCCCGGACGCGGAGCTGACCGTCGAGGTCACCCCGCAGCGGATGGCCGAACTCGGCGAATCCGTCGATGACCTGCTGGACGCCGTCCGGGCACACGGCTTCCACGTCTACCACCTGGCCAACGACTACGCGGCGGGCAGCTACCCGGACGCGCTGCGCCGCGCCCCGAAGGTGCCGGTGCGCCGACGGGGGCCGGTCACCGAGGAGAGCGACCTGGTCTTCTCCCGGGTGGACGCGGAGACGTTGCCCTGAAGGGCACGGGACGGCTACCGGCCGACTTGGGGCAGGGCGAGCGTCGTACCGTCGGCCGCCCACGACGCCATCGGACACCGCCAGCCGCCCGTGACGATGCCGTACACCGTCAGCCGTCCACGACGGCGCCGTACACCGCCAGCCGCCCACGACAGCGTCATACCGCTCGGCCGCCCATGACGGCGCCGTACACCGTCAGCGTTGGACACCGCTAATTACCCATGGCGGCGTCGTACCGCCAGCCGTCCATGGCCGCCAGGACGCGGGCCCGCGCCTCGACCACCGCGAACCGCGCCGCGCGCTCGGTCTCGTCCGCATGGGCGGCCTGACTGGTGACCTGACCGGGCCATTTGCGGTAGAGCAGACCCGTCTCGGCGGTGAACCAGCCACGGCTGACCGCGCTGAGGGCCATGAGGAGGCCGGTGTCCTCGGAGGCGGGCAGGGCCATCCAGCCGCCGAGGGCGAGGAGCAGATCGCGGCGCACGAAGAGGGTGGCGGGGTGGACCTGCGCCCGGTAGCCGTTCGCCTTCCAGAAGTCGAGAACGGCGCCGCGGGCGAGGGGCCCCTGCGGCGGGTCGCCTTCGAAGCCGACGGTGGAGCCGTCGGGCAGGAGGTCCAGGGCGCGGCAGGTCGCCCAGCCGAGCCCGGGGTTCTCCCTGAGCGCGCGCAGGTCGCGGGCGAGTGCGCCGGGGGTGAGCAGGTCGTCGGCGTCCAGCACCTTGACGTACTCCCCCTCGGCGCGCGAGAGCCCCATCGTGCGGGCCATGGCGGCCCGGCCGGACCGCCCCTGTCCGAAGCTGACGCGGGGGTCGTCGGGGACGTAGGGCCGTACGGCGTCGGTCTCGCCGTCCTCCTGGATCACCCACTGCCAGTCCCAGCCGTCCGGCAACTCCTGTGCGCACAGCGACGCGTGGGCCTCCGGCAGGTGCCCGGCGCCCGGGGCGTGGACCGCGGTGATGACGGTGATGGTGTTCGGCATGGTCACCACCTCTCCAGGGGGGTGGTGTAGACCAGCTCCGTACGGTCCGCGGCCAGCGTCACGTCGGAGACCTCGACGACCCGGCCGCCGATGTCCGTGCAGATCTTCCGCAGAAGGATCACCGACACCCCTTTCTTCAGCCCCAGCGCCTCGGCCTCTTCCACGGTCGGCGGCCGGGCCGTGATCCGTTCCTCCACGCGGTCCAGCTCGATGCCGATGGTGTAGAGCTGGTTCTGGGTGCCGCCGGGCCAGGGCTCGTTGGCGGCGTCGAGCAGGTCCGGGTTGGCGGCCACCACGTCATGGACCAGGTACGAGTGCACCAGGGCGAACGGGGCGTCCTCCGTACGGCAGTTGGTGCGGTAGATCCGCTCCAGCAGCCGCGTGTCCACCGGGACCCCGAAGACGGACGCCAGGTCCTCGTCGGCCTGCGCGTCCCGGTATTCGGCGTGGAAGGCGAGGTCGGTCACCTCGAGCCCGGTGTCGTGCTCGGTGGACCCGGTCCTCAGACGCTCGGCCCTGGACCGGCGCGCCCGGTCCTTCTCCCACTGGTGCCGGTCGTTGTTCCGCTCGATCCGCCGACGCGGGGTACGGACGAAGGTCCCCACCCCGTGCCGCTTGTCGATCAGCCCCTCGGCCACCAGCTCCGACAGCGCCCGCTGAAGCGTCGGCACGCTGGTCCGGTAGCGCGCGGCGAGCTTGTCCTCGGCCGGCAGCCGCTCCCCGGGAAGAAGCCGCCCCGCCCGGATGCCCTGCCGGAGCGCGTCCGCGATCTGCTCGTACTTCGCCATGGGTGCTCACCGTCCTGGAGTCGGGACGGTTTCAGGGTAGGTGCTAAAGAGGTCATGAGGCCAAGACCTCTTAAGGACGCGGGATCCTTCCTACCTCTGCGGAGAAGGCTGCGCCTCACCGACTGCGCTGGGCGCGTTCGCGCTCCGCGTTGCCGATGACACCACCTACCAGAGGCTACCTCACTGCATTTCACGAATAGCGATAAGGCGGCCTCGCTCGTGCACCCAGCTCTGAGGCGGTGACTCGCCATGCCCTTGACGCGGCAGCGGTTCTTCACGCGACGCAGGCCATCCATTCGCGCAGCGCGACAGTTCGTCACCCGCACGCTGTCCGAATGGGGTTACGCCGACCGCCTGGAGGACATCCAGTTATGCGGACCACAGACGACCTGGTCCAGTCGGCCCGCACCGACGTCCTCGGCAGACTCAGGCGCCAGATCGACGGTGTGGAGGCCGTCGGCGAGTGTCGATCACGCTTGAGGAGGGGCAGTGGCCAGCGATGCGTGGATCAGTTCCTCGTTGCCCTACCTGCGGCCTGTCGAGGGCGATCAGGGTGACGCATGGGGTGAGGAAGGGGCAGCGCGCGGACGGCGGGGGATCCAGCGCATTCTGCGGGCCGGGGAGGTTTCGGCTCCGGCTGTCGTGGCCCGCCTCCTGGGAATCGAGGACGGGGACACGGTCGTCGTACGGCGCCGGATCATGTACCTCGATGAGGAGCCGTGTGAGCTGACCGACTCCTACTATCCGGCACCCATCGCGGCGGGCACCCGCCTCGCGGACACCGCGAAGATCCGCGGAGGAGCGGTGGCGCTGCTCGCCGAGCTGGGACATGTGGGGCGGCGGGTGCGGGAGGACGTGACGGCTCGGATGCCGGACGCACAGGAACGGGAACTGCTGCGGATCGGTACGGAGGAACCGGTGATGCGCCTGGAGCGGGTCGTGCTCGACGGGGCCGACCGGGCCATCCAGGCCGACCTGATCACCATGCCCGCCCAACGCCGGCGCCTGCGCTACGAAATCAGGATGGGATGACCGTGCCGAAGGCCGAACAGGACGCAGTTGACCGGCGGTCGCTGCATGAGCGGATCGCCGCCGACCTCCGCGACGAGATCATGTCCGGCGACCTTCCGCCGGGTGCCAAGCTCCCGTCGACCGCCCAGCTCAAGGAGCGGTTCACCGCCTCGAACGCGACCGTACAGAAGGCATTGCAGCTCCTGAAGGACGAAGGGCTGGCGGTCGGCCGCGCCGGAGCGGCCGTCACCGTACGCGAACACCGGCAGCGCACCATGCGGCCCGCCTCCTACATGGCCCCGGCCGCGCCAGGAGAGCCGTACCGATGGATCAGCGAGGCCGCGACCCACCAGGCGCGCGGAAGCAGCCGGATCCTCGACGTCACCGAGATCCGCCCGCCCGCCGACGTCGCCGGGGCGCTGCGCCTCCCCGAGGGTGGCACCGCGCTGCTGCGGGCGCAGGTACTGCTCTTGGACGACGAACCGGTGGAGCTGGTGAAGTCGTACTACCCGCTGGAGCTGGCTCGCGGTACGGCGATCATGGACCGCCGCAAGATCAAAGGCGGCACTCCGGCCCTCCTCGCGGAGCTGGGCTACCCGCCCCGCCTCAGCGTCGACAAGGTCTCTGCGCGCGTACCGACCCAGGAGCAGTACACGGTGCTCGGTCTGCCGGGCAACCTTCCGGTCCTGCGCACGCTGCGCGTCGTCTACAGCGATGGCGACCGCCCCATCGAAGCCACGGTGATGGCCAAGGCCGGGCACCTCTACGAGTTGCAGTACGAGTTCGCTGCCTCCTGACCGCCTCCTCACCGCTGGCGACCTCGGGTCGGCCCACCCCAGGCCAAAGGCCCCCTACTCGCGGCGAAACCGCGGGTAGGGGGCCTCTTGAGCTGGGCTTACTTCTTCTTGCCCTGGTTCTTGACCGCCTCGATGGCGGCCTTCGCGGCCTCCGGGTCGAGGTAGGTGCCGCCCGGGACGACGGGGCGGAAGTCGGCGTCCAGGTCGTAGGAGAGCGGGATGCCGGTGGGGATGTTCAGGCCCGCGATGTCGGCGTCGGAGATGCCGTCGAGGTGCTTGACCAGGGCGCGGAGCGAGTTGCCGTGGGCGGCGACCAGGACCGTGCGGCCGGTGAGGAGGTCCGGGACGATGGCGTCGTACCAGTACGGCAGCATCCGCTCGACGACGTCCTTGAGGCACTCGGTGCGCGGGCGCAGCTCCGGCGGGATCGTCGCGTAGCGCGGGTCGTCGCTCTGGGACCACTCGGCGCCGTCCTCGAGCGGGGGCGGCGGGGTGTCGTACGAGCGGCGCCACAGCATGAACTGCTCCTCGCCGAACTCGGCGAGGGTCTGCGCCTTGTCCTTGCCCTGCAGCGCTCCGTAGTGGCGCTCGTTCAGCCGCCAGGAGCGGCGGACCGGGATCCAGTGGCGGTCGGCGGCCTCGAGGGCGGACTGCGCGGTGCGGATGGCGCGCTTCAGGAGGGACGTGTGGACCACGTCGGGGAGCAGGCCGGCGTCCTTCAGCAGCTCACCGCCGCGGACGGCCTCCTTCTCGCCCTTCTCGTTCAGGTTGACGTCCACCCAGCCGGTGAACAGGTTCTTCGCGTTCCACTCGCTCTCGCCGTGGCGGAGGAGGATCAGCTTGTACGGTGCGTCGGCCATGCTGTCGAGCCTACTGGACCGGCCCGAGCGGGTCGGTTGACGGACCCCGTCAATCGGCTGGCGGCGCGGAGTGGGCATCGGTAAGTTGCGGATGCTGGTTGTGCCGCTTACACGGGGGGAGTCACCCGATGTCCGTCGTCCGACTGAGACAGGCCGCGAAGGAGAGCGTCTCGGGGTTGCCCCGGGACTTCTGGTGGCTGTGGACCTCCACGCTGGTCAATCGGCTGGGCGGGTTCGTGGCCACGTTCCTTGCCATGTACCTGACCGTGGACCGGGGCTATTCGGCGATGTTCGCCGGGCTGGTCGGGGCGCTGCACGGGCTGGGCGGGGCGGTGTCGGCGGTGGTCTCCGGGGTGCTGACCGACCGGCTGGGGCGACGGCCCACGCTGCTGGTCTCACAACTGTCGACGGCGGTCACAGTCGCCGTGCTGGGCTTCGTCCAGGACCCGGTCGCCATCGCCGTCGTGGCCTGCCTGGTGGGGATGACCAGCAACGCCTCCCGGCCCGCGGTGCAGGCGATGATCGCCGACATCGTCGCCCCCGAGGACCGGGTGCGGGCCTTCTCGCTCAACTACTGGGCCATCAACCTCGGCTTCGCCGTCTCGGCGGCGGCGGCCGGGCTGATCGCGCGCCACGGCTATCTCACCCTCTTCCTGGCCGACGCCGGTATGACGCTGCTGTGCGCGGTCATCGTCTTCGTCAAGCTCCCGGAGTCCCGTCCCGAACGCCACGCCGCCACCGAGGGTGCGGACGGGGCGGCGGACGCGCCGGAGCCGGAGGTCGGGCTGGGCACGGTGCTGCGCGACCGGCGGTTCATGGCCGTGGTCGCGCTGTCGTACCTGATCGCGACCATCATTCAGCAGGCGTTCGTGGCGCTCCCGGTGGCGATGGGGGCCGAAGGGCTGTCCAGCACCGACTTCGGCGTCGCGATCGCGACCAACGGCGTGCTGATCGTGGCCGTGCAGATCCCGGTGACGCGGTTCATCGAACACCGCGATCCGGCGCCCCTGCTCGTCGCCTCCGCGCTGCTGACCGGAGCGGGCTTCGGACTGACCGCCTTCGCCGGGTCGGTGGGGATGTACGCGCTGGCCGTGACCGTCTGGACGCTCGGCGAGATCATCAACTCGCCCACCCAGATGGGGCTGGTGGCCCGGCTCTCCCCGACCCATGGGCGCGGCCGCTACCAGGGGATGTACACCCTCTCGTGGTCCCTCGCCTCCCTCACCGCGCCGCTCGTGGGCGGCGCGGTCATCGACCACTTCGGCGCGGACACGCTGTGGGCGGGCAGCGCCGTGGTCGGGCTCGTGACCGCCACCGGGTACGCGGCCCTCGGGCGTACGCTTCGGGGCCGGCCCGGGGGTGGGGGGCCTGGGGTTGAGGAGTCGTCGGG
>NZ_BBOX01000488.1 GCF_001553455.1 Streptomyces hygroscopicus subsp. hygroscopicus | reverse complement strand
CCGGGCCCGCGCGGGGCGGCCGGAACCGGCGCCGCCCCGCCTCGGCAGGGGTGTGCCGTGCCGGACCGCCGCGCACGGCGCGGGGGGTGTCAGGCCACCGCGGGCGGGGCCGTGCTGGAGCGGACCACCAGCTGGGTGGCCAGTTCGACCCTCGGGGACTCGATCTCCTCGCCCCGCGCCTGCCGCAGCACCGTACGGGCCGCCAGTTTGCCCATGTCCGACAGCGGCTGGCGGACCGTCGTCAGCGGCGGCGCCGACCAGCGGACCTCGGGGAGGTCGTCGAAGCCGACGATGCTCACGTCCTCCGGAACCCGCAGGCCCCGGCGGCGCAGGGCCTCGATCGCGCCCAGGGCCATCTGGTCGCTGGAGGCGAAGACGGCGGTGGGCGGGGCGTCGGCGTCCATCAGCTGGGTGCAGCCGTGGAAACCGGACTCGTGGTAGAAGTCGCCCTGCGCCACCAGCGCCGGGTCGAACGGCACGCCCGCCGCCTCCAGCGCCGCGCGGTGGCCGTCCAGCCGGGCGCGGCTGCACAGCAGCCGCGGCGGACCGGCGATCAGGCCGATCCGGCGGTGGCCGAGGCTCAGCAGATGTTCGGTGGCGGCCATGCCGCCGGCCCAGTTGGTCGCCCCCACGGTGGGCGCCTCCAGCGCGGGGGAACCGGCCGGGTCGACGACCACGATCGGCACGTTCAGCCGCCGCAGCTCCTCGTGGACCACCGGCTCCAGTACGGACGTCACCAGGATCACCCCGTCCGAGGCGCGGGCCCGCAGGTTCTTCAGCCACTGCCGGGCCGAGCCCGCGCGGCCGTGGATCGCCGAGACCACGGTGCCCACCCCGTCCTGGTGCGCGACGTCCTCCACGCCCCGGATGATCTCCACCGCCCAGGGGCTGTCCAGGTCGTTGAAGACCAGGTCCAGCAGGGCGGCCCGGTCGCCGGGCGCGCTCTGGCGGCGGCGGTAGCCGTGGAGCCGCAGCAGGTCCTCGACCCGGGCCCGGGTCTCGGGCGAGACATCCGACCGTCCGTTGACCACCCGGGAGACCGTGGGCACCGACACCCCGGCCTCCTGGGCGATGGCCGTGATCGTCACCTTGGGCCGGGCGCCGCCCTCGGTGCCCCTGCTCTCCGTAGCCATTTCCGCCTCCTCCGTTGACGGGAGCCGTCCCCGCCGTTACCTGTCCGGGGCGCACCCTCGGAACCTTGCAGAAGTCTTCCGGAAAACCGGATCAGACGTGAAGAGCGGGGGAGCGGGACGTCCCCCATCATGCCCTCTTCCCGGGGCACCACCGGCCGCCCCGCGCCCCGGCCCGCACCGGGCCATCCGGAATTCCTCCTCCCTTGAGGTAAGAAATCACGGCGCGCGGCCACTGCATGGTGAGAGAGCCGAGACAAGGAGACGGCGTGACCGACGCCCAACGCTTCCGGGACCTGTACGAGGAGTGCCAGCCCCGTGTGCTGGCCTACGCCACCGGCCTGGTGGGACGGCAGGTCGGGGAGGACATCACCAGTGAGACCTTCACGGTCGCCTGGCGGCGGATGCGGGACATCCCGACCCCGCCGCTGCCGTGGCTGCTCGGCGTGGCCCGCAATCTGACCCGCGAGCTGCGCCGCCGCGACAGCAGGCAGTACGCCCTGGCCACCGAGGAGGCCCGGCGCGTCCTCACCTCCGGCGCCCGGGTCGAGGACGTGGCCGCCGGGGTGACCGAGCGCGCGGTGGCGCTGCAGGCGCTGGCGGGGCTGTCCGCCGCCGACCGCGAGCTGCTGACGCTGGTCGCCTGGCACGGGCTCGCCCCGAGACAGGCCGCACGTGTCCTCGGCTGCTCCACCGCCACGTTCTCGGTGCGGCTGCACCGGGCCAGACGGCGGCTGGAGCGGGCCGTGGAGGAGGTCGGACTCTCTCGTGACCCCAGCCCCCGTTCCGCGGCGGCCTCCCGCCCCACCGCTGCCTCCCGCCCCGCGGCGGCCTCCCGTTCCACGGCGACACTGAAGGAGCACTGACATGGCACACAAGCGGCCCGATGTCATGAAGACACTGGCGGACGCGCGGCCCGCGGCACTCGATCCGGACCACCTGGCCGGTTCGGCACGCGCCCGGCACGACCTGGGCACCATCCTGGCCGGCGATCCGCGGACGCCGGAATCCCGGCGGCCCGCCCGGCCGTTCGCCTGGCGCTGGGCGCTGCCCGTCGCCGCGACGGCGGCCGCGGCCGGGGTGCTCGTCGCGACCCTGCCGCAGGGCGGCCCGGACCCGGAGGGCTCCCGGGCCACCGCCGGATCCGCCACGGACGGCACCCGGCACACCCCCGAGAACGGCCGTCTGGCGCTGCTGACCGTGGCCGACCGGGTGGACCGCGCGGCGGACGAGGGCACGTACTGGCGGCTGACCACCCGGTCGTCCTGGATCAGCGTCGTGGACGAGGCCGGGTCGGCCTTCGCGGTCGTCGCCTCCGAAAAGCAAGCGCAGTCCTTCGGGGTGCGGCCCGGTACCCAGAGCCTGTGGGTCAGCGGGCTCGACGACACCGTCCGGCCCCGCACCGAGCGCGACGCGGCGCGCTGGCGGGCCGCCGGTTCGCCGAAGGACCTGACGCTCGCCGGCTCCGACTCCGGCTCCGGCGGGCGGCTCGGTCTGCGCATGGAGTCCGGAGGGAAGAAGAAGCCGACGGTGACCCGGACCAACGGGGGCGACCGGATCGCCGCCCTCGGCGCCCGCAATGTGACCTACGCGGACCTGCGGAAACTCCCCGGCGACAGCGCGAAGTTGAAGGAGTTCCTGGCGGACCTGTACGAGGAGGACCGCGGCGGCGAGATCACCGGCCGCACCGAGTGGATGTGGCAGCAGGCCGCCGGGCTGATCAGGCTGCCGGTGAAGCCCGCGGTCCGGGCCGCTGCCTACCGTGTCATCGCGGGGCTGCCGGGCATCCGGTCGCTCGGCGAGGTGACCGATCCGCTGGGCCGCGAGGGGGTCGGCTTCGCCCTTCCGGCGTCCGACCGGCCCGGCTACGGGACCGGCCGGTCGGAGCTGATCGTGGACCCGGCGACCGGGGCGCTGCTGGCCGACCGGGAGGTGCTGACCGAGCCGGACGCGACGGCCGCCGAGGCGGGGCTCAGGGCGGGCACGGTGGTGAACTACACCGCCACGGTCACGGCGGAGTGGACGGACCGGCAGCTGGAAACCCCGCGGTGACGGAGCGGGAATCGCCGGTAAGAACCGTCGGCCGGCGGCCATTTCCTTCTGGATGGACCAACCGAGCAGAAGGAGCAGCATGGCCACCATCGCAGGGCGACCCGGGACACGCCGCGGATGGCTGCGGACGGCGGTAGCGGTGTGCGCGGTCGCACTCGGCACGCTGGGGCCGCAGGCGAACGCCGCGTCCGGCGCCGCGTCGGCGTCCGGCACCGCGTCGGCGTCCGGCACCGCGTCCGCGACCGGCGTCCCCGCCGGTACCGCCGCGTCCGGTATCGCGTCCGCCACCGGCACCCCCGCCGGTACCGCGTCCGCGTCCGGCCAGGCGGTCCGCGCCGACACCCCGTGGAAGCTGCGGACGCCGCTGAGCGAGACCGTCGGGCAGGAGTTCTGGGCAGTCGCCGCGACCGGCGCCCGGGACGCGTGGACGGTGGGCCGCACGTCGGACGGCACCGCCGGATCCACCCCGCTGATCAAGCACTGGAACGGCACCGGGTGGACGGACGTGCCCGCCGCCTCCACCGGGGGCAGGGCCGCCCGGCTGGACGCCGTCGCCGCCGCCGCGCCCGATGACGCCTGGGCGGCCGGAGCGCTGGACGACGGCACCTCCCTGGTGCTCCAGCACTGGGACGGGAAGAAGTGGCGCGGGGTCGGCCACGCCGCCGCCCCCAAGGGATCGCTGAGCTTCGTCGGCGACATCGCCGCCTTCGGCAAGTCGGCCTGGCTGACCGGCTTCGACTGGAATCCGGACAGCGGTGCCGAGGTCTCCTACCTGGAGCGCTGGACCGGCTCGCGGTGGCAGCGGGTGTCCCTGCCCGCCGCACCGGGCGGCGGGCGGGTGCGGCCCTCGGACATCACCGGCACCGGTCCGGACGACGTCTGGGTCTCCGCCGACGCCCTCACCGGCGAGGTGGCCGCACCGCTGCTGTACCACTGGGACGGCGGCGGCTGGACGGTCCGTGAGGTGCCGACCCCCGGTGCGCACCCGACCGGCTGGACGGCCGGCCACGCCGTGGCCACCGGCCGCGGTTCGGTCTACTGGATCGGCAAGACCAACGACGCGGGCGTGCCCCAGGCCACCATGGCCGCCTACTGGGACGGCAGCCGCTGGCGGTCGCTCCCCGCGCTGCCCGTCGACGAGGCGAACGCCGCGGGCGCGGACGGCGCCGGACGGCTGTGGGTCAGCGGCTGGGCCCCGGGCGACCGCCACTCCGTGTCGGCCCGCTGGACCGGGACGACGTGGGTGACCGAGACACTGCCCGCCGCCGTCACCGAGCACAGCGAGATGTCCACGGTGCTCGACATCGCGGGCGTCCCCGGCACGAAGGGCGTGTTCGCCGCGGGGACGGCCGGCTGCGCGAGTGACCCCGTCCAGTGCGGGCTGCTGGTCTCACGCGGTCTGGGCTGACCTCACGCGACCTGGGCTGACCTCACGCGGTCTGGGCTGGCCTGACGCGACCTGGGCTGACCTCACGCGGTCTGGGCTGGCCTGACGCGACCGGCGCCGGTGCCACGTTCCGCGCACGGGTCACGTCCCGCGCTCGGATCACATTCCGCGCTCGGGTCACGTCCCGCGTCCGGGGGACGGCCGGCCGCGCGAGTGACCCCGTCCAGTGCGGGCTGCTGGCCTCACACGGCCTGGGCTGACCTCACGCGGCCTGGGCTGACCTCACGCGACCCGCGCCGGTGCCACGTCTCGCGCCGACGCCACGTCCCGCCCCCGGGCCACGCCCCGCGCCGGCGCCACGTCCCGCACCCGGGCCGCGTACGCCTGGACGGTGACCGTCTCATCGTCCAGGCACCGCCCCGTCTCCAGGTCGAAGCGCTGCTTCAGCAGCGGCGAGGCGACGAACGGCCGCCCCTGCGCCGAGCCCACCAGCCCCCGGGAGAGCACGTACGCGCCGGTGAACGGGTCGCGGTTGTCGATCGCGTACGGACGTCCCGCGCGGTCCACGAAGGCCGCCACCTGGGTGCCGTCCGGCAGCAGGGCGGCCACCCCGCGCCCCGGGATGAGGTCGGTCAGGTCACAGATGGCGAACCACCGCTGGTCCACGAGGAGTTCCACGCGGACCGCGGTCCGCTCGGGTGCCGTGGTCATCGGCTGGCAGTCCCTTCGAGAGTACGGACGGGGATGGCCGGACCGGACAGCACCGTCAGATCCGGCTTGACCTGGTCGCGCTCGGGCACGAACTTCACCGTCGGGTCCGGCGCGTCGGGCGCGTTGACGAAGGAGACGAAGCGCCGCAGCCGCTCCGGGTCGTCCAGGGTCTCGGCCCATTCGTCGCGGTAGCCGGCCACGTGGTCGGCCATCATCGCCTCCAGCTCGGCGCACAGCCCCAGCGTGTCGTCGACCACCACGTCGCGCACATGGTCCAGGCCGCCCTCGATCCGCTCCAGCCAGGCCGAGGTGCGCTCCAGACGGTCCGCGGTGCGGATGTAGAACATCAGGAACCGGTCGATCAGCCGGATCAGCTGCTCGTCGTCCAGGTCCTGGGCGAGCAGATCGGCGTGCCGGGGATCGGCCCCGCCGTTGCCGCCCACGTACAGGTTCCAGCCGCTCGCCGTGGCGATCACGCCGAAGTCCTTGCCGCGCGCCTCCGCGCATTCGCGGGCACACCCCGAGACGGCCGACTTCAGCTTGTGCGGGGAGCGCAGCCCCCGGTAGCGCAGCTCCAGGTCGATGGCCATCCGGACCGAGTCCTGCACCCCGTAGCGGCACCAGGTCTGCCCCACGCACGACTTCACGGTGCGCAGCGCCTTGCCGTAGGCGTGGCCCGATTCGAACCCGGCGTCCACCAGCCGCGCCCAGATCCGCGGCAGCTGGTCCACCCGGGCGCCGAAGAGGTCGATCCGCTGACCGCCGGTGATCTTCGTGTAGAGCCCGAAGTCCCGGGCCACCTCGCCGATCACGATCAGCTTCTCCGGGGTGATCTCCCCGCCGGGGATCCGGGGCACGATCGAATACGACCCGTTGCGCTGAAGGTTCGCCAGGAAGTGGTCGTTGGTGTCCTGGAGCGCCGCCTGCTCGCCGTCCAGGACATAGCCGCTCGCGCCCAGGGTCGGGGCCAGCGAGGCGATGATCGAGCCCACGGCGGGTTTGCACACCTCACAGCCGTCGCCCTGCCGGGCCCCGTCCCGGCCGTGGCTGTCCAGCAGCTGTGCGTAGCTGGTGATGCGCAGAGTGCGGACGATCTCGTACAGCTCGGCGCGGGTGTACCCGAAGCAGCCGCACAGCCCCTTGTCGACGCTGACCCCGCTCGCCTCCAGCTCGTCGTTGACCAGCGAGGTGAGCGCCTTGACGCAACTGCCGCAGCCCGTGCCCGCCTTGGTGCACTTCTTCACCTCCGGCACGGTGGTGCACCCGTGTTCGGTGACGGCCGCCCGGATCGCGCCCTTGGTGACGTTGTGGCAGTTGCAGATGACCGCCTCGTCCGGGAGCGCGGACGGCCCGAGGGCGGCGGGCGCGCCCAGCCCCGCCGGAAGCACCAGCTGCTCGGGGGCGACGGGCGGCACCGAACCGGTGAGCGGCCGCAGCATGCCGTACGCCTCGGCGTCGCCGACCAGCACCCCGCCGAGCAGCGTGCCGTCGGCGCCGACCACCAGCTTCTTGTAGACGCCCGCGCGGGCGTCGGAGTAGACGACGTCCAGGCAGCCGTCGGCGGTGCCGTGGGCATCGCCGAAGCTGGCCACGTCCACGCCCAGGAGCTTGAGCTTGGTGGAGGTGTCGGCGCCGGTGAACCCGTCCGTGGCCGCCCCGGCGATCGCACCGGCCGCGACCTCGGCCATCTCATAGCCGGGCGCGACCAGTCCGTACACCCGGCCGTCGGCGGCCAGCGCGCATTCGCCGATCGCGTACACCGCCGGATCGCTGGTGCGGCACCGCTCGTCCACCGCGATCCCGCCGCGCTCGCCGACCTCCAGACCGCAGTCGCGGGCCAACTGGTCGCGGGGGCGCACCCCCGCCGAGAAGATGACCAGGTCGGTGTCGATGGACGAACCGTCGGACAGCGCCATCGAGGTGACCGCGCCGGTCCCGTCCGCCGTGATCTCCTTGCCGCCGACCCCGGTGTGCACGATCAGGCCCATGTCCTCGACCGTGCGGCGCAGCGCGGCGCCGCCGCCCTCGTCCACCTGGAGGGCCATCAGCCGCGGGTGGAACTCCACGATGTGCGTGGTCAGCCCGAGCCCCTTCAGCGCCCCCGCCGCCTCCAGGCCCAGCAGCCCACCGCCGACGACGGTGCCGGACGCGCAGTTCTTGGCGTACTCCTCGATCGCGAGCAGATCCTCGATGGTGCGGTAGACGAAGCAGCCGTCGCTGTCCTTGCCGGGCATGGGCGGGACGAACGGATACGAACCGGTGGCCAGCACCAGCGTGTCGTAGCCGACCGTCAGCCCGGAGCGGGAGGTCACGGTGCGGGCGGCGCGGTCGATGGACTCCGCCGGGTCGCCCAGACGCAGCTCGATGCCGTGCCGCACCATGAACCCGTCCTCGGCGAGGGAGAGGTCCTCGGCGGTACGGCCGGAGAAGTACGAGGTCAGCTGGACGCGGTCATAGGCGGGGCGGGGCTCCTCACAGAACACCACGACCCGGGCGGTCTCGGTGACCTTGTGGTCGGCCAGCGCTTCGAGGAACCGCTGGCCGACCATGCCGTGGCCGACCAGCACGATGGTGGGGGTGGCGGGTGCGGGCTCGGGTGCGCTCATCGGCAGCGGCCTCCAGCGTTGGTCAGCGGGCGGAGCGGGGGCGGAGCGGCGGGCGGAGGGGAGCGGCTCGCCGCCCTCCCGGGCGCGGGCGAGCACCCCGCCACCGCCGGCGATCACCGCATGGCGGTGCGGGCTCCCCGGCCGCGGCAGCCTGTTCGACTCCATACCGGGAAGCGTGCGGGATGCCTGTTACCCGGCCGGATCACCGCCGTTTCCCGGAAGCAACGCTGCCCTCAGCGCACCGCCTCAGCCGCTGTGAGCCGCCCCGAGCCGCACGGGGAGCTTCTGCGGGCTGTTGCCGACGAAGCTGGCGTGCGGGACCAACTCCTCGTCGGGGACCGCCAGGTCCAGGCCGGGGAAGCGGGTGAAGAGCGCCTCCAGGGCGATCACGGCCTCCATCCGGGCCAGCGGGGCGCCCAGGCAGACGTGGGCGCCGTGGCCGAAGGACAGATGGCGCGCGCCCCGGGTGACGTCGAACCGGTCGGCGCCGGGGCCGTACGCCCGCTCGTCGCGCCCGGCGGAGGTGTACGAGACGAGCACGGGCGCGCCCTTGGGGATGACCGTGTCCCCGACCGGGAGGTCCCGGGTGGGGTAGCGGAACGGGAAGAAGCTCACCGGGCTGTCGTACCGCAGCGTCTCCTCGATCACGTCGCCCCAGCTCACGGCCCCGGAGCGGACCAGCTCCAGCTGGTCGCGGTGGTTGCACAGCGCCCGTACCGCGTTGGTGATCAGGTTGAGCGTGGTCTCGTGCCCGGCGATGACCATCAGCAGCAGCGTGCCGATCAGCTCCTCCTCGCTGAGCCGGTCACCGCTCTCCTCCCGCGCGGCGATGAGCGCGCTGGTCAGATCGTCCCCCGGGGCCTCTCGCCGGTCCGCGGCCACCTGGCCGAGGACCGCCACCATCTCGCGGTTGGCGGCCGGGACCCGCTCGGGGGCGGTCCGGGTGGAGACGATCTCGTTGGACAGTTCGTGCAGCCGGTTCTGGTACGCGTCGTCGACGCCCAGGAGCCGGCAGATCACGCTCATCGGCAGCGGCAGCGCGAAGTGGCGGCGCAGATCGGCCACCCCGTCCGGATCCGCGGCGGCGGCCCGCGCCAGCCGGTCCAGCAGCGTGCCGGCCAGCTCGTGGACCACCGGACGCAGCGCCTCCACCCGGCGCGGGGTGAACGCCCGGGTCACCAGGGACCGCAGCCGCTTGTGGTCCTCGCCATCCGCGGTGACCATGCCCCGTACGGTGGCGAAGGTCCGCATCGGCCAGCCGGGCGGAAGCTCGTCGTTCCGCAGGGCGGCGAAGTGGCAGGCGTTCTTGGCCACGTCCGGGTGGGTGACGAAGTCCTTCAGCTCCTGGTGCCGGGTGATGGCGTACGCCGGGACGTCACCGGGCAGCAGGACCGGGACCGCGGCCCCGCGGGCGCGCAGCTCGTCGTTGACCGCGTGCTGGTGCGCCCCGGTGGGGTCCAGGCGGTGCGGCGGTGAGGAGTGCGTCACGGGGCATCGGCCGTCGGTCATCTGCTGTCTCCTGCGGGGGAGTCGGGGGTCGGGGTCGGGGTGTCGGCGGCGAGCTGCGGTGCGGAGAACCGGACCGGCAGCTTGGCCAGGCCCTTGGACCAGGGCGAGGTGATCCACGGCAGGTGCTCGGGCGCCACCGCGATCTCCATGTCGGGCAGCCGGTGGCGCAGGGTGTCCACGGCGGTACGGGTGATCAGCCGGGCCGGGTCCCGTGCCGGGCAGGTGTGCGGGCCCGCGCCGAAGGCGAGGTGTGAGCGGTTGCCGACCACCGGCCGGCCGTCCTCCGGCAGCACCTCCGGGTCGGCGTTGGCACCCGCGAGGCCCAGGATGAGCATGTCCCCGGCGCGGATGTGCCGGCCGCCGAAGCGCAGATCGCGGGTGGCGTAGCGGCCGGGGAAGTTCTGGGTGGGCGGCTGGCGCCACAGCACCAGGTCCAGGGCGTCGTCGACGGTGAGGTGGCCATGGGTCAGCGAGGAGCGGAAGGCGGGGTCGGTGAGCAGGATCTGGGTCGTGGAGGCGATCCAGTTCACGGTGGTGTTGTTCCCCGCCACGATGATCACCACGAGGTTGTGCAGCACCTCCTCGTCGCTGAGCCCGACGGGGTGCTCCAGCAGCCAGGACGTCAGATCCGCGCCCGGCCGCCGCTTCTTCCGGGCGATCAGCTCCAGCAGGATCTGGCCCATCCGCCGGTTGGCGCCGGTGGCGGCCAGGGTGGGGGCGACGATCGTGGTGAGCGTCTCGACCAGTTGGGCCCCGTCCTCCTCGTCCAGCCCCAGCAGCTCGGTGACGACCCGCAACGGCAGGACGCGTGCGTAGCTCTCCACCAGATCCGCCGTGTGCCGGTCGGCGAACCCGGCGACCAGCCGCTCCGCGGCGGCCCGCACCCTACGGATCAGCTCGTGGCCGTTGATCCGCCCCAGCGCGTCGGCCACCGCCGAGCGCATCCGGCGGTGCGCCGCGCCGTCGGCGAACAGCAGCGCCGGGCGCCAGCCCACCAGCGGCATCAGCGGCGAGTCGGCCGCCACCCGGCCCTCGCGCAGCGGGGTCCAGCGGCGCGGGTCGTGGGAGAAGTACTGCTCGTCGCGGGTGAGGTGGAGCAGTTCACGGTGGCCGATGACCAGCCACGCCTCGACCCGGGGCGCGATCTCCACCGGGACCACCGGGCCGTGGTCGCGCCGCATCCGCTCGTACAGCTCGGTCAGCGGACCGTCGAGCGTGGTCCCGTACAGCGGCACCCGGGCGGCGGCCGGGGTGGTCACGGCGCCTCCGTGAGCGTCTCGATCAGATGGGAGACGAGCGAGATCAGCGCCTTGACCGAGGACTGGTGCTCACGCGCGTCACAGATGACCAGCGGGGTGTGGGGGAGCAGATCGAGCGCGGAGCGCAGATCGTCCTCGCTGTGCAGCTTGCTGTCCGGGAAGGCGTTGACCGCGACGGAGAACGGCACATCCAGGTCCTCCAGATGCCCGATGGCGTCGAAGGACGCCTCCAGATCGCGGGTGTCGACCAGCGCGAGCGCGCCCAGCGCACCGCGTGCCAGGTCCTTCCAGGCGGGCAGGAACCGCTGCTGGCCCGGGGTGCCGAAGAGGTACAGCACCAGCTCGCCGCCCAGGGTGATCCGCCCGAAGTCCAGTGCGACGGTCGTCGTGGTCTTCGTCGGCCGCACCTTGGTGTCCAGCCGGGCCCCGGCCTGGCTCATCGTCGCCTCGGTGGACAGCGGCTTGATCTCCGACACCGTGCCGATCAGCGTGGTCTTGCCGACGCCCATCGGCCCGACGACCAGGATCTTGGCCGCCCCGGCCACGCTGGACTGCACGTACATGACGGGAGTGTCGTCCATGTCGGCCATGTCGTCCGTATCGCCCGTCTCGTCCGTCTCGCCTGTCTCGGTTGTGTGGATTGTGTGGGTCATGCGGTCTGCGTCCGTTGTGCCGTCCGTACCGGCCAGCGAGATCTCAGAGCTTGCTCTCAAGCCCATCGAGCACCTTCCTCAGCAAGTCCAAATCGGCACGTTTTCGCTTGGCCACCCGGATCGGCGGACGCGCCACGATGTGCCCCCAGTCGATGAGATCCGCGAGCAGCACCTGCACCACGGCCGGTGGCTGATCGAGATGGGCGGCGACCTCCGCCACCGACAGCAGCCCCTGGCAGAACTCGGCGATCCGCCGGTACTCGGGTTGCAGATGCGGCGGCAGCGCGCTCCCGGACGCCACGACGAGCGTTTCCAGCGGCAGAGCTTCCCGTGAGGAACCGGCACGCCCCCGTGTGATCACGTAGGGGCGCACCGCGGCCGTGGTGTGTTCCTCGCCGGGCGGGCTCATGACGCCGGGCGGCCCATCGGCTCCCGTGGCTGACTGCTCAGATGGGCACCGATCTTCGCGACCAGTAACTGCATCTGCTGGGCCACCAGGCCGACGTCCGCCCCGGTGTCGGTGGCCACCCCCAGCGAGGCGCCCTGCCCGGCCGAGGTGAAGAGCACGAACCCGCTGTCGGACTCGATCATCAGCTGTCTCACCCCCGCCCCGTCGCCGAACAGCAGCGACACCGTGGACTGGCTGGTCACCGTCAGCGCGGCACAGGCGGCGGCCAGCGACTCGGCCTCGTCCACGCCGAGCCGGGACTCGCCCGTCAGCCTCTCGGCGGAGTCATGGCCCATGCGCAGACCGTCCTCCGAGACGACGACGGCATGCCGCACCCCGGGGATCCCGGTCAGCGGACGCAGCATCCATCCAACGTCGGGCAGCCTGGATATGGTTCCGGCCACTACCGGTCTCCTTCTCGGTCTTCTCGGTCTTCTCGGTCCGGGCTGGGGTCATGTTCCGCGGGCCGTACGGCCCCGGCCACCTCCGCCCGCCCGCGGCGGGTCCCGGAGACGACGCTGGCGATGGAGGCGCGGGCGGCCTCGGGTGTCCAGGGGGCACCGGCCGGAGGGGCCGGTGCGGCACCGGCCGGCGGGCCGGAGGAGACGGACCCGTCGGCCGGGGCGGCCGGGTCGGCCGGGTCGGCCGGGGCGGTCCCGGGGGC
>NZ_BBOX01000487.1 GCF_001553455.1 Streptomyces hygroscopicus subsp. hygroscopicus | reverse complement strand
ATCGACCCGCCCACCGGTCACCGTCGAGTAGAACACCACCCCCGACCCGGACTCCGGCCCCCCGACCGGCTCCACTCCCCCGAGCACCTCGGCAAGCTCCCCCGCAATCCCATCAACCTGCGGACTGTGCGAGGCATAATCCACCTCGATCATCCGGGCACGTTCACCGCTGTCCCGGCAGACGGCCACCACCGCGGCCACCTGCCCCGGCGGCCCGGACACCACACTGGACGCCGGGCCATTCACAGCGGCCACCACCACCCCAGCGGCCCGATCGCCAAGCCCGGACAACAGCCACTCCACCCGCTCACGACCCAACGCCAACGAGGCCATGGCCCCACCACCGGCCAACCGCCGCAGCGCCCGGCTCCGCAGCGCCACCACCCTCGCGCCGTCCTCCAGCGACAACACCCCCGCCACCACCGCCGCCGCAATCTCACCCTGACTATGACCCACCACCGCCGCAGGACACACCCCGTACTCGGCCCACACCGCCGCCAACGACACCATCACCGCCCACAACACCGGCTGCACCACATCCACCCGCCCCACATCCCCCGCACCCTCCACACCCCGCAGAACCGCACCAAGCGACCACTCCACATACGGCGCCAACGCCCGCTCACACTCCCCCACCCGCGCCGCGAACACCGGCGAGACATCCAGCAGCCCAGCTCCCATCCCGACCCACTGCGAACCCTGACCCGGAAACACCAGCACCGGACCCACACCACCGGCAGTCGCCACCGCGCCCGTGTGCACCACGCCCGGATGTGTTTCGCCTGCCGCCAGGGCCTCGACGGCCGCCATCAGCTCGGCGCGGCTGTCCCCGACCACCACGGCCCGGTGGTCGAAGACCGTACGGGAGCGGATGAGGGACCAGCCCACCTCGACGGCCGAGGCCGAGGGGCCGGTGGCCAGCCGCGCGGCCAGCGCCCGCGCCTGGTCGCGCAGCGCCGTGGGCCCCCGCGCGGACAGCACCCACGGCACCACCCGGCGGCCCTCGGGCTCGGCTTCCGGCTTCCGCTCCGTGTCCTCGGCCCGGTGGGGTGCCTGGTCGGGGACCTGCTCGGGGCCCTGGTCAAGGACCTGCTCGGGGCCCTGTTCGAGGATCACGTGGGCGTTGGTGCCGCTGATGCCGAAGGAGGAGACGGCCGCGCGCCGGGGCCGCCGGTCCCGTGGCCACGGGACCGCCTCGGTCAGCAGCCGTACTCCCCCGTCGTCCCATTCCACATGCGGGCTGGGGGCGTCGATGTGGAGCGAGGCGGGCAGCAGCCCGTGGCGCATCGCCATCACCATCTTGATCACACCGGCCACGCCCGCCGCCGCCTGCGTGTGACCGATGTTGGACTTGACCGAGCCCAGCCACAGCGGCCGGTCCCCGGCCCGCTCCCGCCCGTACGTGGCCAGCAGCGCCTGGGCCTCGATGGGGTCGCCCAGGGTGGTCCCCGTGCCGTGGGCCTCCACGGCGTCCACATCCGCCGGGGAGAGGCGTGCGGCGGCCAGGGCCTGGCGGATCACCCGCTGCTGCGAGGGCCCGTTCGGGGCGGTCAGCCCGTTCGACGCGCCGTCCTGGTTGACCGCCGACCCGCGGATCACCGCCAGCACCTCACGGCTGTCGCGGCGCGCGTCCGACAGCCGCTCCAGGACGAGCAGGCCGATGCCCTCGCCCCAGCCGGTGCCGTCGGCCGCCGCCGCGAACGGCTTGCACCGCCCGTCGGGGGCCAGTCCGCGCTGCCGCGAGAACTCCACGAAGGTGTTGGGCGTGGCCATCACCGTCACCCCGCCGGCCAGGGCCAGGGTGCACTCCCCCTGCCGCAGGGCCTGTGCCGCGAGATGCATGGCCACCAACGACGAGGAGCAGGCGGTGTCCACCGTCACCGCGGGCCCCTCCAGGCCGAAGGTGAACGCCACCCGGCCGGAGGCGACGCTCGGTGTGCTGCCGGTCATCAGCCGGCCCTCGACCCCCTCCGGGGTGCGGCCCAGGAAGCGGCTGCCGTAGTCGTCGTACATGACTCCGGTGAACACCGCGCCGCGGCTGCCCCGCAGGCTCACCGGGTCGATACCGGCGCTCTCGAACGCCTGCCACGCGGTCTCCAGGAGCAGCCGCTGCTGAGGGTCGGTCGCCAGCGCCTCGCGCGGGCTGATCCCGAAGAACTCGGCGTCGAACCGCGGGGCCTCGTAGAGGAACCCGCCCTCGCGGGCGTAGCTGGTGCCGATGTGGTCCGGGTCGGGGTCGAAGAGGCCCGCGAGGTCCCAGCCGCGGTCCCGGGGGAACTCGCCGATCGCGTCCACGCCGTCCGCCACCAGGTGCCACAGCTCTTCGGGCGAGCCGACCCCGCCCGGATAGCGGCAGGCCATGCCGACGATGGCGATCGGATCGTCGTCGGCCGCCACGGCGGTGGCCGGCGGCGGGGGCGGTGTGCCGGCCGGTGCGCCGGCCAGTCGCTCCCGCAGGAAGCGCACGAGGGCGTCGGGGGTCGGATGGTCGAAGATGACGGTGGCGGGGATCCGGGTGCCGGTAGCCGCGTTGAGCCGGTTGCGCAGGTCCAGCGCCGTCAGCGAGTCGAAGCCGAGGTCCTGGAAGGCCCGGCCCGGTTCGATGGCCTCGGGCGCGGGATGGGCGAGCACGGTGGCGATCTGATCGCGTACCAGCTCTCCGATGAGCCGGTCCTGCTCCTCGGTGGGCAGCCCGGCCAGCCGCCCGGACCAGGAGGTGTCGCGCTGTGCCCTCGCGGGGACGGGCACCAGCCGTCGCAGCACGGGCGGCAGTGGCCCGGCGGCGGCCCGGGTGCGCAGCGCGGCGAGGTCGAACCGCGCGGGGACGAGCGTGGGATGGCCGGTGGTGAGTGCCGTGTCGAACAGGGTCAGCGCCTGTTCGGCGGAGACGGGGGCGATGCCGGAGCGGGCCATCCGGGCGAGGTCGGCGTCGTCCAGGTGGCCGGTCATGCCACCGGCGGACGCCAGCAGCCCCCAGGCCAGCGCGTGGGCCGGCCGTCCCTCGGCGCGGCGGTGCTCGGCGAGGGCGCTGAGGAACATGTTGGCGGCGGCGTAGTTGGCCTGGCCGCCGTTGCCCATGATGGCGGCGGCGGAGGAGAACATCACGAACACGGCCGGATCCATGGTCCGGGTCAGCCGGTGCAGATGCCATGCGGCGTCGAGCTTCGGGGCGAGTACGGTGTCGAGCTGCCCGGGGGTCATGGAGGTGACCACGCCGTCGTCGAGCACCCCCGCGGCGTGCACGACGGCCGTCAGCGGATGCGCTTCGGAGAGGGTGGTGAGCAGGGCGGCCAGTGCCTCGGGGTCGGCCGCGTCACACGCGGCGACGCGGACCTCTGCCGCTCCCAGGGCGGTCAGTTCGTCCGCGAAGGCGTCGATGTCCTGGGTGATGCCGCCGCGCCGGCTGACCAGCAGCAGATGGCGGACGCCGTGTGCGGTGACCAGGTGCCGGGCGACCAGCCGGCCCAGCGCCCCGGTGCCGCCGGTGATCAGGGCCGTGCCGTCCGGGTCGAGGGCGCGGGGCGTGTCGTCCCGGCCGGGGCGGACCCTGACCAGACGTGGCACATGGACCGCTCCCGCCCGTACCGCCAGCTCCGTTTCGGCACCGGCCACCGCGGCGGGCAGCGCGGTGCGCAGCACATCGCGTGACGCGGTGTCGTCGTCCAGGTCGAGCAGCCAGACGCGCTCCGGGTGTTCGGCCTGGGCGGCGCGTACCAGACCCCATACGGGCGCGGTGGCCAGGTCGGCGGGGGCGTCCCCGGGCCCGGTGGCGACCGCGCCGCGGGTGGCGATGACCAGCCGGGCCCCGCTGAACCGCTCGTCCGTCAGCCAGTCGCGCAGGGTGCCGAGGAGATGATGGACCGTCGCGCGTACCCGGGCGGGCGTCCGGTCCGGGTCCGCCCGCGGGTCCGGTGCGCCGGGGCAGGAGAGGACGACGACGTCGGGGGCCGGCTGTCCGTCGTCGAGGGCGGCCCGCAGGGCGGCCAGATCCGGGTACGCCGGGAGGGCCGGGTCCGGCTCCCGCGCTCCGAGGACCGCCCAGCGCTCCGTGGGCGTGGCCGTCCCGGCGGGGACCGGGTACGGCTGCCAGTCCAGGCGGTACAGGGGGGCGTCCAAGGTGCCGGCGCGGGCGGAGCGCCAGCGTCCGGCGGGGACCTCCCGCAGCCCGAGCGAGCCGATGGTGGCGACGGGCGCGCCGTGGTCGTCGGTCAGTCTCAGGGCGACGGTGTCCGGGGAGGTCGGGGTGATGCGGACGCGCAGCCGGGTGGCGCCGGGGGCGAACAGCCGCACCCCGCTGAAGGAGAACGGCAGTCTGACGGTGGCGTCCGGGCCGTCCGGCACCCGGCCGCCGCCCCACAGCTCCTCCAGCGGGTGCAGGGCGCTGTCGAGCAGGGCGGGGTGCACTCCGTAGGCGTCGGCCTCGCCGCGCCGCTCCGGGGCCAGGCGCACCTCGGCGAACATCTCCTCGCCGAGCCGCCACGCAGTGTGCAGTCCGCGGAAGGCGGGCCCGTAGGCGTATCCCCGGGCGGTCAGGCGCTGGTACAGGTCCGCCACGTCGACCGGGACGGCCCCGGCGGGCGGCCAGGCCGTGGTGGGCGGCTCCGCGGCGGGCGGGGGTGCGGCCGTTCCGGTCAGTGCGCCGGTGGCGTGGTGGCGCCAGGCCGCGGGGTCCGGGTCGTCGTCGCCGTCGGCGGCGGGGCACGAGGCGATGGTGACGGTCCGCCGTCCGGTGTCGTCGGGCGCGGTGACGGCGAGCTGGACGCGTACCGCGCCGGAGGCGGGCAGCAGCAGCGGTGTCTCCAGGGTGAGGTCCTCGACCAGCTCGCAGCCGGTGCGGGCGGCGGCGAGCAGGGCCAGCTCCAGCAGGGCCGTACCGGGCAGCGGGACGCGGTCCGCGATGGTGTGGTCGGCGAACCAGGGGTGGGTGTGCGGGGACAGACGTCCGGTGAGCAGCAGCCCGCCGTCGGGTGTCTCCACGGCGGCCTGGAGCAGGGGGTGGCCGGTGGGGCCGAGGCCGACGGCGCGTACGTCGGCGGTGGCGTGGGGGACGGGCCGCCAGTAGCGCTGCCGCTGGAACCGGTAGGTGGGCAGGTCGACCCGGCCCGCGTCCTCCGGGAGGGCGGTGGCGAAGTCGACCGTGGCGCCGTCGATGTGGGTCAGGGCGAGCGCGGTCAGCAGCGTACGGGGCTCGTCGCGGCCGGGGCGCAGGGCGGTGGCGAACACGGGTGCCGGGCCGGGGGTGTCCGGGCCGTGTCCAGTGCCGGGTGTTCCGGGGGGCGCGGCGGCAAGGGCGTCCTGGGCCATGGTGGTGAGGACGGCGTCCGGACCGAGTTCCAGATACCGGGTCACGCCTTCGCCGTGGAGGGTGCGCAGCCCGTCGTGGAACCGTACGGGCCGGCGGACGTGGCGTACCCAGTACTCGGGGTCGCGGAGCTCCTCGGGGCCGGCCTGCCGGCCGGTGACGTTGGAGATCACCGGGATGCGCGGTGCGTGGTAGGTGAGCCGCCGCGCCACGTCGCGGAAGTCGTCGAGCATGGGGTCCAGCAGCGGCGAGTGGAAGGCGTGGCTGACGCGGAGCCGCTTGGTGCGGTGCCCCCGCTCCTTCAGGGTGCGGGCGATCTCCTCGACGTCTTCGGCGGCTCCGGACACCACCACCGACGCGGGACCGTTGACCGCGGCGAGCGCCACCCGGTCCGCACGGCCGGCGAGCAGCGGGAGGACCTGTTCCTCGGTGGCTTCGACGGCGGCCATGGCGCCGCCGGAGGGCAGCGCCTGCATCAGCCGGCCGCGGGCGGCCACCAGTTCACAGGCGTCCGGCAGGGACAACACGCCCGCCGCGTGCGCGGCCACCAGCTCGCCCACGGAGTGGCCGGTCAGGAACGAGGGAGTGAGGCCGAACGACGTGATGAGCCGGAACAGCGCGGTCTCCAGGGCGAAGAGGGCGGCCTGGGTCAGACCGGTGCCGTGCAGGGCCCGCGCCTGGTCGGTGTCCTCCGCGGCGAAGAGGACGTCGCGCAGCGAGCGGCCGAGCAGCGGATCCAGACGGGCGCAGACGTCGTCGAGAGCGGCGGCGAACACCTCGAACGTCCGGTACAGCGCACGTCCCGTACCGGGGCGCTGGCTGCCCTGTCCGGTGAACATCAGGGCGGTACCGCCGGAGCGGGCCGCCGCCGTGGCCCGGATCAGCCCGGGGTGGCTCCGGCCGTCGGCCAGGGCCCGTACGGCGGCCAGCAGTTCGTCACGGTCCGCGCCGATGGCCACGGCCCGGTGTTCGAAGGCCGAGCGGGTCCGGGCGAGCGACCAGCCCACATCGGCGGCGGGCAGCCCGGGGTGGGCGGTGAGATGTGCGGCGAGGGCCTCGGCCTGGTCCCGTAACGCCTGGCCGGTACGGGCGGACACCACCCAGGGCAGCGGGCGGACCGGTGGCGGTGCGGGGTCCGCCGCGGTCGGCCCGGGGCCGCGGTCCGGGGCGGGGGGTGCGTCGGCGGGAGGTACGTCGACGGGGGGTGCGTCGTCGCGGGGTACTTCGGCGGGAGGTACGTCGGCGAGAGGTGCGTCGGCGGGGGATACGTCGGCGAGGGGTATGTCGACGGGAGGTGCGTCGGCGAGGGGTACGTCGGCGGGGGGCTGTTCGAGCAGCAGATGGGCGTTGGTCCCGGAGATGCCGAAGGAGGACACCCCGGCCCGCCGGGGCCGCTCGCCACGCGGCCAGTCGACGGCTTCGGTGAGCAGGCGTACCGCCCCGGTGCCCCAGTCGACGTGGGGCGTGGGCTGTCCGACGTTGAGGGTGGCGGGCAGCGTCCCGTACCGCATCGCCATGATCATCTTGATCACACCGGCCACGCCGGCGGCGCCCTGGGTGTGGCCGATGTTGGACTTGACCGAGCCCAGCCACAGGGGCCGGCCGTCGGGCCGGTCCCGGCCGTAGGTGGTGAGCAGCGCATGGGCCTCGATGGGATCACCGAGGCGCGTTCCGGTGCCGTGCGCCTCGACCACGTCCACCTCGGCCGGGGACAGCCGGGCGTTCGCCAGCGCCTGGAGGATGACGCGCTGTTGGGAGGGGCCGTGCGGCGCGGTCAGCCCGTTGGAGGCACCGTCCTGGTTGACGGCCGAGCCCCGGATCAGCGCGAGCACCCGGCGCCCGTTGCGCCGCGCGTCGGACAGCCGCTCCAGCAGCACCAGGCCCACGCCCTCGGAGAAGGCGGTGCCGTCGGCGTCGGCGGAGAACGCCTTGCACCGGCCGTCGGGCGCCAGACCGCGCTGCCGGGAGAACTCGGTGAAGACGTTCGGCAGGGCCATCACCGTCACCCCGCCGGCCAGGGCCAGGGTGCACTCGCGCTGCCGGAGCGCCTGGCAGGCCAGATGCATCGACACCAGTGAGGACGAGCACGCCGTGTCCACCGTGACCGCCGGGCCCTCCAGGCCGAGGGTGTAGGCGATCCGGCCGGAGAGCACACTGGGCGCGTTGCCCGTCACCAGATAGCCCTCGGCGCTCTTCTCGATGTGCGGGGTGCCGAAGCCGGGGAGCGCGGTTCCCGCGTACACGCCCGTGGCGGTGCCCTTCAGCGAGACGGGGTCGATTCCGGCGCGTTCGAGAAGCTCCCAGGACACCTCCAGCAGCAGCCGCTGCTGCGGGTCGATCGCCAGCGCCTCACGCGGGCTGATCCCGAAGAACTCGGGGTCGAACCGGTCGGCGTCATGGAGGAAACCGCCCTCGCGGGCGTGGCTGGTGCCGGGGTGGTCGGGGTCCGGGTGGAACAGTCCCTCCAGGTCCCAGCCGCGATCGGCGGGGAACTCCGTCATCGCGTGTGCGCCGGCGGCGAGGAGCCACCACAGCGCCTCGGGCGAGTCGGCACCGCCCGGATAGCGGCAGGCCATGCCGACCACGGCCACCGGCTCCTGGGAGCGATCCTCCATCTCGCGCAGCCGCTGACGCGTCTCGTGCAGATCGCCTGCCACGCGCCGCAGATAGTCGACCAGTTTCTCTTCCTGAGCGTGCGTCACAGAGGGTCACCCGGCCTTCAGCGAAGGGCGCGCCACGTTGTTCATGACAGGCCAAGTTCGTTGTCGATGAATTCCAGAACCTGATCGGCGGTCGCCACCTGCAACCGCTCCACGGCGTTGCCGTCGGCCGCCTCCGCCGACGAGCACATCGCCTTCCACTTCGACAGCACGGCCTCCAGCCGCGCGGTGACCGCACCGGCGTTCACGTCCCCCGCGGCGACGGCGGACAGGCTGTTCTCCAGTCTGACCAGTTCACCGAGGACGGGGTGGCGCATGTCGGGGCCCGCGGCGGCCGGGTCATCGCCCGGCTCGTCGCCTGGCTCGTCGCCCGGCTCATGGCCCGGCTCATGGCCCGGCGAGAGCTCCCGGCGCAGGTGCTCGGCCAGCACCGCCGCCTCCGGGTGGTCGAAGACGAGGGCCGCGGGCAGCCGCAGTCCGGTGGCCGCGGCCAGCCGGTTGCGCAGTTCGACGGCGGTCAGCGAGTCGAAGCCGAGGTCCTTGAACGACGCGTCCGGCCGCACCACACCCGGATCGGCGTGGCCGAGCACCGTGGCCGCGTGGGTACGGACCAGGTTGAGCAGCAGCCGGTGCTGTTCGGCGAGTGGCAGTCCCCTGAGCCGGCCCGTCCAGTCGGTAGTCTGCCCGGCTTCGGCCGCGGCCGGCCGGGCCCGTGCGCTGCCGCCGGCGGTGGCGAGGGCCCGCAGCGGGGTGGGCAGGCCGCTGGGGGACTGGGCGGCGAGGGAGCCGGTGTCCAGGTGGAGCGCCAGCAGATGGGGATGGCCGTGGTGGCAGGCCGCGTCCAGCAGCGCCAGTCCCTCCCGCGTGCTGTTGGCCTTGATGCCCAGACGGCCGATCCGGGCCAGATCGGCGTCGGCCAGTCGGGCGGTGAGCTCGCTGGTGGCCGCCCAGAGACCCCATGCCACCGACAGTCCGGGAAGCCCGGCCGCCTGGCGGCGGGTGGCCAGCGCGTCGCAGAAGGCGTTGGCAGCGGCGTAGTTGGCCTGTCCGGGAGTGCCGAGATCGGAGGCGAAGGAGGAGAACATGACGAACAGGCCCAGCCGCTGACGCGCGGTGGCGGTGTGCAGATGGGCGGCGGCCGCGGCCTTCGCCGCCCAGGCCCGCGCCAGGCGCTTCGGGTTCTGCGAGGGAAGCATCGCGTCGTCCAGCGCCCCCGCCGCGTGCACCACACCGGTCAGGGGGTGGTCCGGGTCGACGCCCGCGAGGACCTCGGCCACCTGGGCGGCGTCGCCGATGTCGCGCGCCACGACGCGTACGTGGACCCCCAGGTCCGCGAGGCGGGCCGTCAGCTCCTTTGCCCCGGGCGCGTCGGGGCCGGTACGGCTGACCAGCAGCAGATGGCGGACGCTCCAGGCACGGACCAGGTGTTCCGCGACCAGGGCGCCGAGTGTGCCGGTGCCGCCGGTGATGAGTACGGTGCCCTCCGGGTCCACCGCGGCGGGAACGTCCAGCACCAGCTTGCCGGTGTGCCGGGCCTGACTGAGATAACGCAACGCCTCACGCGCCCGGCTCAGCGGCCACGCCCGCACCGGCAGCGGCTCCAGCACCCCCGAGGCGAACAACTCGCCCAGCGTCCCCAGCATTTCGCCGATCCGCTCCGGACCGGCGTCGGCGATCAGGTCATACGCGTGGTAGCGGACTCC
>NZ_BBOX01000486.1 GCF_001553455.1 Streptomyces hygroscopicus subsp. hygroscopicus | reverse complement strand
CCCCTCGCCGCACGCACCACCTCCGCAAACCCCACATCACGCGACGACGCCCGATGCGCCCCGTCCACCCCCATCTCCCCCAGCACCCCATGCTTGCCAGGACTCGCCGTCGCATACACCTCCGCACCCAGATACCGCGCGATCCCCACCGCCGCCATCCCCACACCACCAGCCGCCGCATGAACCAACACCGACTCCCCACACCGCAGCCGACCCAGCTCCACCAACCCATACCACGCCGTCAGATAAGCCACCGGCACCGCCGCCGCCTGCCGAAAGGACCACCCGCCGGGAATGGGCGCCACCATACGGGCGTCCGCCACCGCCAGCGGGCCGAACGCGCCCTCGAACAGTCCCATCACCCGGTCGCCCACGGCCAGCCCGGTCACGCCGGGGCCGATCTCCCGCACCACACCGGCGCCCTCGCTGCCCCCGAACACCGCGTCCCCGGGGTACATCCCCAACACGATCAGCGCATCGCGGAAGTTCACGCCCGCCGCGTGGACATCGATCCGCACCTGGCCCGCCCGCAGCGGTGCCAAGACCTCCGGACATGCCACCGGCCGCACGCCGTCCACCGTCCCGGCGTCCTCGAGTCCGAGCCGCCACGCGGAGTGCCCCAGAGGCGCCACCGGCCCTTCGCCCCGCCCGGCGCGCACCAGCCGGGGCACCAACACCTGCCCCGCCCGCAGCGCCAGCTGCGATTCGTCCCTCTCCACGGCGCGTGCCACGGCGTCGGCCACGCGGGGAGCGGGCACCCCGGCGCGAGGGTCGAGGCCGAGATCGAGATCGAGGTCGAGGTCGAGGTCGAGGTCGAGCAGCAGGAAACGGCCCGGGTTCTCGGCCTGTGCGCTGCGCACCAGGCCCCATACGGCGGCCCCCGCCGTATCCACGTCCTCGGCGACGGGTCCGCCGCCGTCCGGGTCGCCGGTCACGACGGCGCCACCGGTCATCACGACCAACCGGGCCTCGGCCAGGCGCGGTTCGGCCAGCCAGTCCTGCAGCAGTGCCAGCACGCGTTCCGCCGCGGCCAGGCCATCGGCCGCCATGTCGCTGTCCCGCCTGTCCGCCGCCGGGGCGGGCCCAGGTGCCAGCACGACCGCCGGTGGGGATGCGCCCGCGTCGAGCGCGGCGATCAGCGCCCGCAGATCCGGATGGTGTGCGGCGGCGGACCCGGCCGGAGCCATGTCCTCGGCGCCCAGGATCGCCCAGTGGGCGTCATCGGCCGGGCGGTCCGCGGACCGCCCCGCGCCGTTCGGCGGCGCGGGCACCGGCAAGGGCACCCAGTCCATGGCGAACAGCCCGCCTACGCCGGGCGGTTGGGCCATACGCAGCTGATCTGCGCCGGCCGCTCGCAGCACCACCGCGTCGGCGCTCAGCACCGGGCCGCCCAGGGCGTCCGCCACGGTGACGCGCAGCGTACGCTCCGCCTCCGCACCGGGCCGTTGCGGAGAGATCCGTACCCGTACCGTGGTCGCCCCGGTGGCCCACAGGGACACCCCGCTCCAAGTGAACGGCAGCCACACCCTGCCATCGGCCGGGCCGGTGGGGGCGTCGGCCGTGGGCTCGTCGGCCAGGAGCACGGGATGCAGCGCGGCGTCCAGCAGCGCCGGATGGATGCCGAAGCCGGTCCGCTCCCCCGCTGCTTCGGGCAGCGTCACCTCGGCCAGGAGGTCCGCGCCGTCCCGCCACACCGCGCGCAGCCCCTGGAACGCCGGGCCGTACGCGTATCCCGACGCCGCGATGCGTTCGTAGAAGTCCACGGGGTCCAGCGGTTTCGCGTCCGCCGGTGGCCACGTCCCGCCCGGCTCCTCCGCCGGGCCGGAGCCCTCGGAGGGCGGGCCCAGCACGCCTTCGGCGTGGCACACCCATCCGGCGGCCGTGTCGGCACCGTCATCGGGGCGCGCGTACATCCGCACATCGCACCGACCATCGGCGCCCGGTCCGCCGACGACCACCTGCAGCCGCACTCCCCCATCGGGCGGCAGCACCAGCGGCACCTGGAGCGCCAGTTCCTCGATGCCGCCGCAGCCGACCTCGTCGGCCGCCCGCAGCGCCCACTCCACCATGGCCGTCCCGGGCACCAGTGCCGCGCCCGCCACCACATGGTCGGCGAGCCAGCCGTGCGACGCGGCCGAGAGGCGTCCCGTCAGCAGATGGCCACTGCCGTCGGCGAGTTCGACGGCGGCGCCCAGCAGCGGATGGTCCGCGGCGACCAGCCCGAGATCGGTGGGATCGGCACCCCGACCGCTGAGTCCGTCGATCCAGTAGCGCTCACGCTGGAAGGCGTAGGTGGGCAGGTCGACAGTACGGGGAGTGGGATCGGCCGGGAACGCCGCCTTCCAGTCCACCCCGACCCCCGCGACGAACGCCTGACCAACAGACCGCAAAAGCTGACCCCGACCACCATGATCACGGCGCAGCGTGGGCACCGCGACCGCCTCCACCCCCACACGCTCAAACGTCTCCTCCATCCCCAGGGCCAGTACCGGGTGGGGGCTGGCCTCGATGAACACCCGATGCCCGTCCGCCAACAACGCCTCCACCGCCTCAGCGAACCGCACCCGCTCCCGCAAATTCGCCACCCAATACGCCGTATCCAGCACACAGGGATCGACCCGACCGCCGGTCACCGTCGAGTAGAACGCCACCTCCGACCCGGAGACATCAAGCGGACGGACACCGGCCAGCACCTCGTACAGCTCCT
>NZ_BBOX01000485.1 GCF_001553455.1 Streptomyces hygroscopicus subsp. hygroscopicus | reverse complement strand
TCCAGGTAGTAGCGGCGCCGCAGCGGGCTGAGCGCCAGGATCTGAGGCTCGCTCCAGCCGTATGCGGTGGCGAGCAGGTGGACATCGAGGAGCAGATCCCGTGCCCAGTGGTCGAGTTCGGCCCATAGGTAGGAGGCGATGTCCAGCTCGGCGCGGGTGGCCGCACCGCATGCGGGGCAGGCGACGTTGAGGGTCACATCGGCCGCCGGGTCGGCGCGTTCGGCGGCCTCCGCGAGCCGCCGCTGCACCGGCTCGGGCAGTTCGGCGGCCGGGAGGCGGTCGGCGGGTACGGGCTGCCCCGAACGGTGCACGGAGACGACGCAACGGGCGAGCAGGGCCCGCCGGGCGCGGTCCGCGGCGGTGGACGCCCCCGTGGCATCGCCTCCGGCGACGGCAGCCTCTCCGCCCATGGCATCCTCTCCGCCCACGGCGTGGTCCCCGGCCACGGCACCGCCTCCGCCCATGGCGTGGTCTCCACCCGCAGCGTGCTCCCCGCCCGCGGCACCGCCCCCACCCGCGCCCAGCAGGCCGCCCGCGCCCGAGGGCCCGCCCGCGCCCAGCGGGCCGCCCGCACCCGGAGGCCCGCCCGCGCCCGGGTAACCGTCCCCGTCCGCGCCCGAAACGCCGCGCCCGCCCGCTTCGGCCGCCGTCCGCGCCCCCGTGTCCCCGCCTCCTTCGGTCGCCGCCCGCGCCGCCGCTTCGAGGTCGGCGACGGTGGGCAGCCGGAACTCGACCGTCCACTCGCCCTCCTCCACCCGGAGCGGGCCGTCCTGCCCGCCGTCCTGTCCCCGTGGGCGCGCCGCCAGGTCGCTTGTCAGGTCACGTGTCAGGTCGCGTGTGTCGAGGTCGAACTCCATGGCCTCGCCGCACGCGCCGCATTCGGCCCGGACCTGCATCCGCTCGCCGAAGAGCGCGCGCCGCAGGGCGTACAGGTCCGCCTCGCGCTCACCCACCGGCAGCGACAGCAGTTCGTCCGCGCCGGTCTCCGGGCGGGCCGCCCGGTGCAGCAGCAGGGCGCGGCCGGGGCCGTGGTGCGCCAGCCCCGCCTCCCAGATGGCCAGCAGCTCCGCGGGCCCCGTGTTCCCCATCTCCAGGCCGTCCGCTCCCCGTACCGTGACGCGTGCTGTACCGTGCCGCGCCCTGACGTGTGCCGTGACGCGTGCCGTACCGTGCCGCGCCGTGTGCCGTGACGTGACGCGTGCCGAACCGTGCGCCGTAACGTGCCGTGCCGTTGACCGTGCCGTCCGTACCGCGCCTACGCGGGGTGCGTGAACGAGGGCTCTTCCGGCTCCGGCACCTCGTAGTCCCGCTCCCAGCCCTCGCACTCCAGCTTCAGGCTCTGGATCGCGACCGCGTTGGCGTTGGCGTCCAGCTCGCCGAGCACCTGGTACTCGCTCGGCCAGGTCCGGTAGAGCTTGTGCGAGACGGCCACCTGGCCCGCCTCGTTGAGGACCTGGATGATGATGTCCTTGCGGAAGTCGGCGAGCGAGACCTCGGACCCGAGCCCCGCGCCGACCTGCCAGACCTTGTTGGCCCAGCGGTCGAATTCGGGGTCGTGGGTGACGCCGCGCTCCAGGGTGATCCCCTCGAACTCGGACCGGCCCGGGGACTTGCGTGGCGAGCTGGGGTCGCCGCCGTTGCGGTGCTTGACGACCTCGGTGGTGCGCTTGAGCGGACTGATCTTGCTGATGCCCGCGACCGTACGACCGTCCCAGAGGACCAGGAACTTGAAGTTCTTGTACGGGTCGAAGCGATGGGCGTTGACCTGGAACTCAGCCATCACATTCCTAAATCTCGAACTGTCCGGCCATCTGCTGGATCTTGACGATCACGAACTCCGCGGGCTTGACCGGCGCGATACCGACCACGACATTCACGATGCCGCTCGCGATGTCCTCGTCCGTCGTGGTGTCCTTGTCGCACTTGACGAAGTACGCCTGACGCGGAGTGCCGCCCTTGAACGCGCCCTTCTCGAACAGGGTGTGCAGATAACCGGAGGCGCTCAGTCGGATCTGCTGCCACAACTGCTCGGTATTGGGTTCGAAAACGACCCATTGCAGTCCGCGGCGCAGGCTCTCCTCGATATGGAGCGCCAGCCGCCGCACCGGTACGTACTTCCATTCGCTGTCCAGCGCGTCCGCGCCGCTCAGTGTGCGGGCGCCCCAGACCAGCGGGCCGACCACCGGGAAGGTGCGGAGGCAGTTGATGCCCAGGGGGTTGAGCAGTCCGTTCTCCCGGTCGGTCAGCTGGACGCCGAGTGAGTACACCCCGGCCAGCCGCGCCTCGGTCCCGGCCGGTGCCTTCCACACGCCGCGCTCGCCGTCGGTGCGGGCGATGACGCCCGCGAGCGCCCCGGAGGGCGGGAAGGAGCGCAGCCGCCCGGTGAGCGGGTCGGTGATCCGCAAGTGCGGGAAGTACAGCGCCGCGTGGTCGCTGCGGACCGGCTCGAAGGCGCCGATGCCGGCGCGGGCCGCGTCCACGCCGCCCCAGGCGGAGGGCGCGTCCACGAGCAGGAAGATCCGCCGCTCCCGGCACAGCCGGTCGGCCGCCGACAGCACGGTGACCATGTCGCCCACGGAGTCGTACCCGGCCAGTTCCGGCAGCGACAGCAGATTGACGTCCTCGATGTCGCGCAGCGCCTGGAGGCCGGTCTTGTCCGCCTCGCTGCCGATGAGGTCGCGGGGGCCGGGCGGGGCGCCGTCCTCGCCGCCGGACAGCGCGAAGACGGGCGGGTTGACCGATGCCTCCAGGCCGAGGTCATTGGCGCATTCGCCGAGGAAGCGGACCACGTCGCCGGGGTCGATGGAGCCGGCGACGACCTGGAGGCGGCGGCCGAACGCGGTGACCTCGGTGCCCGCGAAGGCGTGCTTGCCGGGCGCGTCGGGCAGTGCGCGCAGCTTGCGCTCCAGGAGCAGAGCCAGTTCGGTGACGTCGCACGGAGCCTCGCCGTCACAGTCCGGGTCGTACAGGGTGAAGGCGCGCTCCACCTCGCCGATCTTCACCGTCAGCTCGACGTTCAGGTCCGGGAGTTCACCGGCGAACGGCTTGGAGACCGTCCCGGAGGGGTCCGGCCGGCCCTCGCCGACCGCCTTGACCCGGATCAGCGCCGACCCGGCGTTGATCACGGTCTCGGCGTGGCGGCCGTGGGCGGGGTCCATGGACAGGTTGGTGAAGGACTCCCGGGAGGTGCCTCGCGCGTCGAGCACGTGGAGGTTGAAGGTCTCCTGCGGGCACGGGGTGTCGTGGTCGACGGCCAGTCGCAGGCCCGAGCCCCAGTGGCCGGGCTCCTTGGCGTGCACCTCCAGCACCGGGCACTGGCTGTGGCCCTCGGTGGAGTCGAGGGTGACGCGGGCGGCCTTGCCGGTGCCGGCCTTGGTCACGCGGACGACGACCGCCACGGTGCCGCCGTTGCCGAAGAACTGGTGTACCGCGTAGCCGACCGCGCTCTGCGAGGTGAGCCCGCCGAAACGGCGCTCGAAGTCGGTGAAGCTGGTGATGCGCACCGGGGTGTTCAGCGGGCCCCGCCGGGTGTGGCCCACGAACGCGGTCACCGAGGTGGTGACCGGGGCGATGGTACGGACACTGCTGGGAAGCTCTTCGATGTAGACACCGGGATAGCCCGCGTGCGTCGGCATTCCCCCTCCATTCTCTTCAGCGCATCAAGAGATGAGGAGGGAAGGTGAAGATCGCCCGCGCGGATTCCCGCCACGCACACACTTTCTCCGTACGCTTCCCCCGGTCGCACGCCCCCGCGAAATCGGTATCGCAGGGCTCGGAACGTCGCTTGCGGCCCCTGATGCGTGAGTGCGATCTGAGTTTCCGTGCCGGGCGCGATCCCGGTCAAGGCATTGATTTGGTCATCTGCTTCACGCCGGAATTCTAGATCGTTTCACTGTCTTCATGAAGTTGACCAAGCTATTGCCGTGCGCGAACACTTCCGAGAAATCGTGATCAAAAAATTCCGCCCGGAGCGCTTCGCCGACGAGAACGAGCCGAAAAGGCAAACGATTCGGCGCGCCGTTTCGCGATCTCGCGCCTGCGGCGATATCAAACGCCCGCGCCCGCGCCCGCGCACCGCGTGCCCGGGCGAGAGGGGGAAAGAGACGAGCGGGACGAGAGAGGCGAGCGGGACGAGCGGGGCTCGGCGGAGACGGTCTCAGTCGCGCGCCAGGGGGGACGGCGCGAGGACCGCGTGGCAGTCCAGCCAGGCGGACCGGCTGAGCAGCGGGCGGAAGCGGTCGGCCAGGGCGAGCAGTTCGGAGCCCCGGCTCTCCCGGAGGACGGGGTCGAGGCGGGCGAGGTCCAGCGCGTGGGCGGCCGACAGCTCGGCGAAGTCCCGGAGCAGCCGGGGTCCGGGGGTGTGGGTACGGCCGGTGAAGCGGTCGTGGAAGACCGCCTCGGCGCCCCCGTGGGCCGGGCAGGCGGCCTTCCGGTCACAGCTCGCGTAGAGGTACACGATGGCTTCGGCCTCCGCGCCGATCACCGCCACCAGCTCACCACGGCGGCCGAGCGGCAGCAGGGTGACCGGGAAGCCGTCGGTTCCATAGCACAGGTGGCACAGGCCCGCGAGTTGGAGTTCCGGGCGGGCTCCCCAGGCGGCGAGCCGGGCCCGTACGCGCTGGAGGTGGGTGAGGAGGGTGCCGCCGGAGTGGGCGATGCCCGCGGCGCCGAGTCGGCGCAGCAGGGTGACGGCGCGGTGGTCGGCCGCGGCAGGAGGGGGAGCAGCAGGCACTGGTCCGTGTCCTTTCGGTGCTGGGCAGGTCGGCACCCGTACCGCGCCGCCACCCGGTCCGGATCCTCGTGCCGGCGCCGTACGGGTTGCCGCCTGAGCCCTGCCACGATCGTCGCGACCCATGACCACCCCAGTCAATCCTGGGATTTGCTCCTCAAGCCCAAGCTTCGCCTTGGAAGTCAGCCTACTTTGGGGGTCATGACACTGGATGATCTGCGGGTGTTCGTGGCCGTGTGCCGCGCCGGAAGCCTCAGCGCCGTGGCCCGGGACCTGACCTGCACTCAGTCGGCGGTGAGCCAGCGGGTGAAGCGGCTGGAGCGCGAGACCGGCGTCAGCCTGCTGGAGCGTCAGCCGCGCGGAGTCGTGCCCACCGCGGCGGGACGCCTCCTGTGCGAGGCCGCCGCCGACGGGATCGCCGGGCTCGATCTGGCGCTGCGCCGCCTCGGCGACCTGGTCAACGGGGAGAGCGGTGCGGTACGGATCACCACCGGCGGCACCACCGTGCGGCACTTCATGGCCGAGGCGATCGTCTCCTTCCGCCGGCGCTACCCCAAGGTGAGCCTGGAGTTCCAGACCGAGAGCTCCAGCCGTGGCTGCTTCGACGCCCTGACCGCCAGCAATCTGGACCTGGCCTGGATCACCCTGGGCGGTCCGGTGCGCGGGATCGAGCAGCGGCCCGTGGTCGAACTGCCCTGGGTGCTCGCCGTACGGGCCGGGGATCCGCTCGCGGCCCGGTCGCGCGTGGAGGTGTCCGACCTCGCCGATGTCCGTCTGGTGCGGCTGCCGCCGAACTCCACGTCCGGCGGGCGGCTCGACGCGGCCCTGGCCGAACTGGGCGTACGAGCCGGCTCCGACACCAGCGTCGCCGACTGGGACACGGCCCTGCTGCTGGCCGAACTCGGCCTGGGACGCGCCGTGGTGCCCGCGCTTCCGGGGCTGCCGGTGCCCGGTGACCGGGGGCCACTGCGGCTGGTGCCGATCCCCGCCCTGCCGCCGCTGCCGGTCGGCTGGGCCGTGCGCCGCTGGGACGCGCTTCCGCCGCTGGCCCGGGCCTTCGCCGACACCGTGGCCCGCAGCCTGCGCGGGGACGTCCCCGCCGCGCGGCAACGCGCCGCGCGACGCCCTGCCGCGCGACGCCCCGCCGGACCGCCTGAATGATCTTTTTCGGACTTCCCCGGCCAACGCGGGGACATGGGCCGACTCGAGGGCGCGCACACCCTATGCTTTTACATGCGTGTAGAAGCGCGGAGGCAGGGCGGAGGCAGGGCGAACTGTCAACGTGCCACCGGAACGCGATTGTTCCGCGACGCCGGGCCCGCTGTCGCGCGACCGCCGTCCTCCGCCGGGCAAGCAACCGCACACGCACACGCACACGCACACGCACACGCGACAGTACGCATACGTGAAGGAGTGAACGCCGCTATGGTGTTCAAACGACTGCTCGGCTCGCTCGGTGTCGGCGGTCCCACCGTGGACACGGTGCTGGACCCCGGCCCGGTTCTGCCCGGCGGGCCGCTGACCGGCCAGGTCCATCTGGAGGGCGGCAAGGCGGACTTCGAGATCGAGCAGATCACGCTGGAACTCGTGGCCCGGGTGGAGGACGAGCGCGGCGACGAGGAGCGCGAAGGGGTCGTCCTCTTCGACCGCTTCACCGTCGGCGGCGGTTTCCGGCTCGCCGAGGGCGAGCACCGCAGCCTCCCGTTCACGGCCCACCTCCCCTGGGAGACGCCGATCACCGAGCTGTACGGGCAGCCGCTGGGCATCATCCTCGGCGTCCGCACCGGGCTGGAGATCGCGGGTGCGAAGGACAAGAGCGATCTGGACCAGCTGACCGTAGGGCCGCTGCCGGTCCAGGAGGCCGTTCTGGAGGCGCTGGGGCAGCTCGGCTTCGGCTTCAAGTCCGCCGATCTGGAGCTGGGCCATGTGGGCGGCACCGGCCAGCGGCTGCCGTTCTACCAGGAGATCGAGCTCACCCCGGCCCCGCAGTACGCCCACGCCATCAACGAGCTCGAGGTGACCTTCCTGGCGAACCCGGGCGGCATGGACGTCGTCCTGGAGGCCGACAAGCGCGGCGGGCTCTTCTCCGCGGGGCATGACGCCCTCACGCTCTTCACCGTCGGCCATGAGGGCGTCGAGCACCGCGACTGGAACGCCGAGGTCGACGCCTGGATCCGTCAGCTCGTCGAGCAGCGCGCCACCCACGGCTCGTACGGCTCCTACGGCCACGGCGAGCCCTACCCGCCCGGTCACGGCTACGGACACGCGGACCACCACCACGACGGGCACCACGACGGTCAGCGGCGCTCCGGTCCCAGCACCGCCGCGGTCGTCGGAGGCGTGGCGGCGGGTGTCGCGGTCGGCGTCGTCGGCGGAATGGTCGCCGCGGAGATCGTCGACGAGATCGGCGACGCCTTCGAGGAGGACGACGACTGACGGCCCCCGGCCCGGGACCGGGCCCGGCGCGGCCCGGTCCCGGGCCAGGACCGGGGCGGGGGCCGGGAACGCCCGTCCCGGGCGAGGCCCGGAACGGCCCGACCCCCGGCCAGGCCCGGAACAGCCCAGCCCCGGGTCAGGAGCGGAACGGCCCAACCCCCCGGCCAGGGGCGGAACGGCCCGAGCCCGGGCGAGGAGCCCGATCCGCGTTCTCGCCCCTCCCGGCTTCCGGGGCGGTCCACCGGTCGTGGTCCCATGGACCGCGGCGGCAGCCCCGTCGGTGCTGGTCCGGTACCGGCAGCCGCGCCGGTGCCGGACCAGCCCGTCGCGGAGGGCCAACGACGACGGTCGCGGAAGGCCAACGACGACGACCGCCGACAGCCGCACAGCACCGCCCCACTTCGGCGACGAACGCGAAACACTGCGCGCCTTCCTCGACGACCAGCCCGCGACGCGGAGCCGTCAAGGCGCAGGGCCATCAGGCGTTGGGCCATCAGGCGTTGGGCCGTCAGGCGTTGGGCCGTCAGGGCGCGGGCCTACAGGAGCGTGGGGTGGTTGAGGAGGACGGGGCTGGGCACTCCGTGGGGGCGCGCGTTGCCGATACAACCTGCCGCAGCCGGAAGGACGATCATGAGCGAGCCCAGGCCCCGCCCCCGTCTGTTCACCCCCGGCCGGCCGGAACCGCGGGAGGCGGTGGTCGGGCCATGACGTCACCTCCGGAGGGCGCCGCCGAGTTCCTCTTCGTCGGCAACGCCACGCTCCTCATCCGCTACGGCGCGCTGACCCTGCTCACCGACCCGAACTTCCTGCACCGGGGCCAGTACGCCTATCTGGGCAAGGGACTGGTGTCCCGGCGGCTGACCGAGCCCGCCCTGGCCGCCCGGGACATCCCGGCCGACCTCGACGCCGTGGTCCTCTCGCACCTGCACGGCGACCACTGGGACCGGGTGGCGCGCCGGCGGCTGGACCGCTCGCTGCCCATCATCACCACCCCGCACGCCTCCCGGCGGCTCCAGGGCATCCACGGGTTCAGCCGGGCGACCGGGCTGCCCACCTGGCACGACCACGTCCTGGTCCATGACCACAGCCAGGTCCGGGTCACCGCGCTGCCGGGCAGGCACGCCCCCGGCCGGTGGCAGAGGCTGCTGCCGCCGGTGATGGGGAGTCTGCTGGACTTCGGCGAACCGGGACGGCCCCCTCGGCTGCGGGTGTACCTCACCGGTGACACGTTGATGTTCCCGGGCGTCCACGAGATCGCCCGGCGCTATCCGGAGGTGCACCTCGCCGTGGTCCACCTGGGCGGCACCCGGCTTCCGGGAGGGCTGATCGTGACCATGGACGCGCTCCAGGGGGCCGGTCTGGTCAAGGCGGTGCGGCCGGAGCGGGTACTGCCGGTGCACTACGACGACTATGCCGCCTTCAGCTCCCCGCTCTCCGCGTTCCTGGAGGAGGCCCGGCGCCCGGACTTCCCGTCCACGGTCATCCACTGCGCCCGGGGGGAGCGGGTCACCGTGAACGCGCGAGGGGCGGTCCCGGCGCCCTGATGAGGCCGACCGACGGCCGTGGCGTCAGGCCGCACTGGTGGGCGTCCGGTCGCTGTGCAGCCGCCGCAGACGTTCCAACAGCTGCGGGTGGTGCAGCTGGGCGACGCGGGCCATCAGGTCCGGGTGGCGCAGCAACGGCGCGGCCCGGCGGTCGTACACGTCGGGCTCGGTGAGCCGCCGGAACTCCCTGGGGGACGCGGCGGCGTGCTCACAGTGGGCGAGCGCCGCCACGGCCTCGGACGCCAGCTCCGGGGAGGTGAGCAGGGCCGCCGCCCAGCTCGCCACGACCTCGTCCACCCAGGTGCGCCAGGCGCAGTCGGGGCCGCCGAGCTCGTACGGCTGCGCGTCCACGAGCCAGTCCAGCCGGTAGGAGCCGCCCGGTCCGGCAAGGGCCACCAGGGCGGCGTCGGTGGGGGTCGGGTAGCGCAGCCAGGCGGCCACCGTCACGGCCTGTCGCGCCTGCGCCTCGGCGAGCGACGCGTTCATCGCCCCATCCGCCGCCGGATAGGCCCTGACCAGCCACTGCGTGGTCGCCGTGATGACGGTTGACAGGTCCAGGGACAAACGAAGCCGCTCCTTGTTACGCCGATCGCTGTCAGTACCGTACCCGCGGAACGGCGGTGTCCGACATGACGCAGATCACGGTGTGCGGAAAAACATGCCGGGCATGGGGGCCGCCGCCGGTCCCGTGCGGCCGGATGCCGCGGCCGGGCGCCGGGGCCGGGTGCCGGGGCCGGGTGCCGGGGCCGGGTGCCGCACCGCGCCACAGGCCATCACGCCGCTGTGGGGTATCGGGTACCCCACCGGGCCACGGGTCCAGCGCCGCGCCACCGGACTGGCGCCGCGCCACGGGTCTGGCACCGCGCCACGGGGCCCGCGCGCCTCGGGGGCAGGCCCGCGCCGCCCCCGGGGGTACCGCACCTCGGCGTCGGTTACCGCGCCTCGGGATCGGAC
>NZ_BBOX01000484.1 GCF_001553455.1 Streptomyces hygroscopicus subsp. hygroscopicus | reverse complement strand
CGGTTACCGCGCCTCGGGATCGGACGGGGCCGGGCGCCGCACCCGCCACAGGCCGTCAAGCCGCTATGGGGTACCCCACCGCGCCACGGGCCTGGCACCGCGCCACAGGTCCGGCGCCGCGCCACTGGGCCCGCGCCGCCCCGGCGGTGCCGCACCTCGGCGTCGGTTACCGCGCATCGGTGCCGGTTACCGCGCCTCGGGATCGGGCGGGGCCGGGCGCCGCACCGCGCCACAGGCCGTCAAGCCGCTGTGGGGTACCCCACCGCGCCACGGGGGCAGGCCCGCGCCGCCCCGGCGGTACCGCGCCACGGTGTCGGTTACCGCGCCTCGGGATCGGGCACCGCGCCCGGGCCCCGGTCCCCCCGCCGCCGGGCCTCGGGGTCGCCGGTCCCCCCGCCGCCCTCCGGGCCCCGGGGTCGCCGGGCGCGTATCGCACGGGGACCGTGCGGCGCCTCCGCAGCCACCGCTCAGCGGGCACCGCTCAGCAGCCACCGCTTAGCGGGCACCGCACCGGGTACCTGGTGACCATGAACGCGCCAGGCCCCGCCGTCGGTGTGGTCGTCGCCACCCGCGATCGTGCCGAGCGACTCGCCACGACCCTCGAACACCTCACCGCCCTGCCGGAGCGGCCACCGGTCGTGGTCGTCGACAACGGCTCGACGGACCACACCAGGGCCATGGTCGCGGAGCGGTTCCCACAGGTGCGGGTCCTGGGGCAGCCGGTCAATCGCGGGGCGCTCGCCCGCAACGACGGCGTACGCGCCATCGGCACCCCCTACGTGGCCTTCAGCGACGATGACTCCTGGTGGGCGCCGGGGTCCCTGTCGACGGCCGCCGACCTGCTGAACGCCCATCCGCGGCTGGGGCTGCTGGCGGCCCAGGTGCGGGTCGGCCCGGCGGAGCGGCCCGACCCGCTGAACGCCACGCTGACCGCCTCCCCCATCGGCCGGGCCGGGGACCTTCCCGGACCGGAGGTCCTCGGCTTCCTCGCCTGTGCGGCCGTGGTGCGCCGTGGCGCCTTCCTGGAGGCGGGCGGCTTCCATCCGCTGATCTTCTTCGGCGGTGAGGAGACGCTGCTCGCCTATGACCTCGCCGCGATGGGATGGGGGGTCTCGTACTGCCCCGAGGTGGTCGCCCACCACCACCCGGACCCCGCACCGCGCGGGGACCGCACCGCCGTGGTGCGGCGCAATGATCTGCTCGGCTGCTGGCTGCGCCGCCCCCTGCCGCTCGCGGTCCGGCGCACCGCCGCACTCCTTGCCGAGGCCGGGCGGGACCCGGAGGCGCGGGCCGCGCTGCGCGGGGTGCTCGCCCGGCTGCCGACCGCGCTGTGGCAGCGCCGGCCGCTGCCACCGTGGGTCGAGGAGGCCGCCCGGCGCGTGGACGGGCAGCGGGCGGACGAGCCCGCCGGGCAGCGGCCCGCGCGGACGCGGCACGGGAGACGGCACGAGAAGCGGCACGAGAAGGGGCGTGGGAAGGGGACCGTCGCCCATGACCGGTGACCGCGCCACCGGAACCGCGGACGACCGCACGACGGTCGTCGTCATCACCCGCGACCGGCGGACGGAGTTGCTGCACACCCTGGACCGGCTGGCCGAACTGCCCGAGCGGCCGCCCGTGATCGTCACCGACAACGGCTCCACGGACGGCACCGCCGAGGCGGTGTCCCGGCTCCACCCGCGGGTACGGCTGCTGCGGCCCGGCCGCAACCTCGGCGCCCTGGGCCGGAACGTCGCGGTACGCCAGGTGCACACGCCCTACGTCGCCTTCTGCGACGACGACTCCTGGTGGGCGCCGGGGTCCTTGTCGACGGCCGCGGACCTGCTGGACCGCCATCCCGGGCTGGCGTCGGTGACCGCCCGGATCCTGGTCGAGCCCCAGGGCGCCGAGGACCCCATCGTGGCGGAGCTGCGCTCCTCGCCGGTGCCGGGCCCGCGGTGGCTGCCGGGCCCGGCGCTGGGCTCCGTGCTCGCCGCCGCGACCTGCGTGCGCACCTCCGCGTTCCGTTCGGTGGGCGGCTTCTCGCCCCGGCTGTGGCTCGGCGGGGAGGAGGAGCTGCTCGCCGCCGATCTCGCCGCCCTGGGCTGGTGGCTGGTGTTCGCGCCCGAGCTGGCCATCCACCACGCGCCGTCGGTCGCCCGCGATGCCACGGCCCGGCGGGTGCGCGGGCTGCGGAACACGCTGTGGTTCACCTGGCAGCGCCGCCCGCTCACCTCCGCCGCGCGCCGCACCCTGTTCCTGGCGCGTACGGTGCCCCGGGACCGGGCGAGCCTGCGGGCCTTCGCGCAGGCGTTCGTGGGGCTGCCCGGCACTGTCGCCCGCCGGGCCGTGGTCCCCCCGCGGGTCGAGCACGGGCTGCGGCTGCTGGACGAGGCCCAGCGGGTGTCGACGGCCCGGCGCTATGTGGGCTGACCCCTCGGGGCCGCCCGGCGCTATGTGGGCTGACCCCGCGGGGCCCGGTGTGCGCCGGATCGCGGTCCGACCGCGGTCGCCCAGGGGCGGGGGCTGGGCTCGGGGAGCCGGTGCAGCGCCTGGAGGACCTCGGTCACCGTGATCCGCAGCAGCCGCTCGTCCGGGGCGGCCCCATGGGCGTCCCCCGGCCGGGCCGAATCGTCGTCCGGGTGCCACAGCGCCCGGTGGAGCGCGCCGGGCGGCGGCCCCCACAGGCGGGGGGCGACCGGGCCGAACAGCACCACGGACGGTGTGCCCAGGGCGGTCGCCAGATGGGCCAGGCCGGTGTCGCCGACGACCACCGCCCGCGCCCACGCGACCAGCGCGGCCAGTGCGGTGAACGGCGGGTCGGTGTCGCCGCCCAGCACGGCGTCCCCGGGCAGTCCGGCGCGCCGTGCCACGTCGTGGGCCAGCGCCGCCTCCCCCGCGCCCGCGGTGACGACGACCCGGTGCCCGGCGGCGCGCAGCGCGGCGCCCACGGCCCCGAAC
>NZ_BBOX01000483.1 GCF_001553455.1 Streptomyces hygroscopicus subsp. hygroscopicus | reverse complement strand
GCCGCGGATGCTGCCCCGTAGCGGATGCTGCCCCGTAGCGGACGCCGCCCGGTCGCGGCCGCCGTCCCGTCGCGGGCCGCCGTCCCGTCGCGGACCGCTGCCCCGTCGCGGGCCGCTGCCCCGGCTCACCCCCCGGCGGCCGGCCGGTAGGTGCACACCTGTACTCCCTTCTCGCTGGTGACGGCGGAGACCAGCTCGAGCGGGCGGAGCGCACCGTCCTCGGGGAAGATCGTCTTGCCGCCGCCGAGAAGTACCGGCATGAGCATCAGCCGCAACTCGTCGACCAGGCCCTCGCTCAGCAGGGTGCGCACCAGGGTGGGGCTGCCCATGACCAGCAGATCGCCGCCCTCGGCCGCGCGCAGCCCCTGGATGCGGCCGAGGGCCTCACCGCCGGGGAGACGGGTGGTGTTGTGCCACGTCAGCTCATCGTCGCCCAGGGTGTCGGACACCACGTACTTGGGGATCGCGTTCATCCGGTCGGCGAACGGATCACCGGCCCGCTCGGGCCACGCCGCGGCCATCGTCCGCCACGTACGCCGCCCGAACAGCAGCGCCTCGGCTGTGCTCATCGCGTCGCTGAAGGCACCGCCCACCACCTCGGGGTCGAAGAACGGGTGCGACCAGCCGCCGTGGGCGAAACCGCCGTCCGTGTCCTCGTCGGGGCCGCCGGGGGCCTGCACGACGCCGTCCAGGCTGATGAACGTGCTGATCACGATGCGCATGGGACGTGCTCCACTTCCTCGGGTTCCTCGTGTTCCTCGTGCCGGAATCACGGCAGGGGTGTACCGCAGGGGTTACGGCAATGGAGACCGCCGCGCCGCGCGGAACTCATCGGTCGGACCGGCCCCTGATGCGGCGCGGTCGGGGGCCGGAGGGGGGATATCCCCACCGGGGGAGTACACCGACCGGTGGACGGCAGGTCCCACCGGATGATGCTGTCGGACCACGTGCCTGGTCAACAAGGCTGGTCCGCATGAAAGAGCTACCTGTGCGCGCCGCTCGGTGGAGCGCTCTGCACCCCTGGCGCGCGATCGTCGGATGGCTGGTGTTCGTGGTGCTGTGCCTGGGCATCGGGAGCGCGGTCGGCACCCACAGCGCGACCACCGAGGACTACCGGGTCGGCGAGGCCGGCCGTGCCGAGGCCATGGCCGCCGAAGGACATCTGCAGCGCCGCCCCACCGAACAGGTGCTGATCTCGGCCAGGTCGGGCGCCCTGGACACGGCGGCGGCCGGCGCCGCCGCGCGGGATGTCGCCGCCCGGATGGCGCGGCTGCCCGAGGTCCTGGCGGTCGCCCCGCCCCGTACGTCGAAGGACGGCGGAACCCTGCTGGTCGAGGTGACCATGAAGGGTTCGGAGCTGGACGCCAAGAAGCACGTCGATCTCGGGGAAGTCCTCCGGCACCTGGTTCAGCAGGGCGTTCCCGACCAGCTCATGGGGGATGAAGGCGGGCCACGTCTCGTCGATGTCATAGACGCGGTCGATCGGCGCCGGGCGCTCGGAGAGCCGGGTGATGGTGATGCCGTCGATGTCTGCCACGGCGAGGGACATTGCCATACGCGCGGTACGTCAGCCATGGGTTTTCTCCCGAGGTCCGGCGACCGGGCGTCACCCCGGGGCCTAGTCTGTCCGGTGGCCGGGAGTCACGCCGGACCCGATCGCTGCGGTGGCCGGGCGTCACGCCGGACCCTGTCTGTCCGATGGGTCAGGCGCCGGACCCACCGGAGGGTGATCGCGGCTGGTCGGCCAGCTCGAACCACACGCTCTTGCCGCGCGGGTGCAGCCCGCCATGCCAGATGGTGCCCCATGCGTCCGCGTACGCCTGGACCAGGAGTAAGCCGCGGCCGTGTTCGGCGTGTGGGGTAGGCCGCGTTGTCGTGTCGGGCATCCTGGTGGGTTCCTCGTCCCGTACGGATACGAGGAGTTGGCCCGCGCGGACCGTGGCCTCCAGCATCAGGAGCGGCACCTTGGTGTGCAGGTGCACGTTCGACACCAGCTCGGAGACGAGGAGGCGGGCGGGGTCGATGAGGGAGCAATGCCCGGTGGCCGAGAGCAGCCCCGAGACCATCTCCCGTGCGACCTTGGCGGTTTCGGGGATGTTGGGTGCGCGCATCGTGTAGCGGCGGTCGGGTTCGTCGTGGAGTGCGTACATGGATGTCCTCCCTTGGGAGTGCACCTGGGTGGTTTGTGTAGCGGTACGATCACAGACGGTACGACCCACGGTTGCACCGTAACAACGTTTACCGTGCCGTCTCACTCATGTGGGTGGCGAATCAAGGGAGGGCTGACGTAACCATGCCGCCAAGGGACACCCCTACGGCCCGACAGGTACGCCTCGGCACCGAGTTACGCAGGATGCGTGAACGCGCGGGCAGGACTGCTCGCGAGACCGCTGGCTTGCTGGGCGTTGACCAGGCCAGGGTGAGCAACATCGAAGCCGGGCGCATCGGCGTGAGCGGTGAGCGCATCCGCCGTCTCGCCACGTTCTACGCGTGCGCGGACACCGCGTTGGTCGACGCCCTGTGCGCCATCGCCGAGGAACGGCGTGGGCAGTTCTGGTGGGACGAGTATCGCGGCATCCTTGCACCCGGGTTTCTGGATGTGGCGGAGATGGAGCACCACGCGGTGTACCTGCGCTCCATGCAGGCGATGGTCATCCCGGGGCTGCTGCAGACCGAGGACTACGCACGTGTCCTCTTCCAGGGCGGCGCTCCACCACTGCCTGCGGACGAGATCGACACGCGTGTTGAGCACAGGATGAAGAGGCAGGTGGTTCTGGAGCGGGAGGAGCCGGTCCGCCTGACGGCGACGATTCATGAGGCGGCGCTGCGCATGCGGTTCGGGGGCCGGAAGGTGGCCCGTAAGCAGCTTGAGCGTTTGATGGAAGTCTCCGGCAGCCCATCGATCACCTTGAGGGTCGTCCCCTTCACCAACGAGCAATTCGTTGAGACCACTCATCCAATTTTGTACGCTGGCGCGGCGGTTCCCCAATTGGACACGGTTCAGGTGGACAGCGTGGTCGGAGGCCGCTTTCTGGACGCCGAGGCCGAGCTTCAGAGGTTTCGAGAGCTGCTTGACAAGGCTGAGGGCGCGGCGCTCGGCACGGAGGAATCGCGGCAGCTCATCCATCACATCGCGCGTGAACTGTGAGAGGTGTGGTCATGAGTACTCCGATTCAGTGGCGGAAGTCGAGCTTCTCGGGTGCCCAAGGGCCGGACTGCGTCGAAGTGGCGCGCGGGTCCGATGGGGTCCTGCTGCGGGAGAGTGATGATCCCCGAGCTGTGCTCTCTCTCGACCCGAGCCGTTTCGCGATGTTCCTCGCCGCCGCGAAGGCGGGGGAGTTCGACGCGTTCGCGGGCCGAATATCCAAGGCGTGACCGCCTCTCCGCCTTCGTCGCCGCCGTCCAGGCGGGCGGGCGGCCTCGACCACCTCATCCCCTGACCGCTCCGGAATCAGGTCGGGAGCCTCCAACTCGGACCGGCCGGGTCGCCGAGCCATACCCGCTGCGTCTCGTCGGTGACCGTCATTCCGAAGGCGGTCTGGTCCGGAGAGCCGACGGTCTGCCACGTCGCGAGCGCGTCCTCAACCTCCCAGAGGCGGAGCGGGCCGTCCTGGTGAACCGACCAGCCGTCTCCCGCGGGCTCGGTCCACGCTTGGGAGCCGGTCGCCACGTCGACCAGGATCACCTCCTCGCCCGACATCCCCAGCTCTGCCGAGGGAGCTGCAAGCTGGGCGACGAAGTGTGCTGTCCAGTCCTGCAGGAGGCCGGGGTTGACACGGGACCGCCTGGCTTCGCCAGGAAGCGGGTAGAACGTCGGGCGGGGCGGGCCAGCATGTAGGAGACACGGTCCCCGGAGAAGCGGCCCTCGGCAACGCCGTCGTCGCCCAGCGTGAGGCGGATCAGGCCGGACGCCACCATCCAGCCGCCGAGGGGTGCGGTGATCCGCCGTCGCGGAGCTGCCAGCGCCAGGAGCGGGGGATGTGCCGTACCGCGCAGGTGGCGACCACGGCGTCGTACTCGGCGCCATCCCGGTATCCGTGCAGGCCATCGCCGGTCACCAGGGTCGGGGCGTAACCGGCCGTGTGAAGGCTGGCCGCGGCGCTCTCCGCCAGACGACTGTCGTACTCGACGGAGGTGACGTTGGCGTCGCCCAGCCTGTGGCAGATGACCGCGGTCGAGTAACCGGTTCCGGTACCGATTTCCAACACCTTGTCGCCGTCGTGGATGCCGGCCACTTCAAGCGTGCGGACGACGAGGGAGGGCAGCGTCGAGGAGGATGTCGGCCGGCCCGTCAGCGGACCGACCGCCTCGGTGGCGTCAACACCCTCCACCTGGGTCACCCACGTGGTGTCGGCGTAGGCCAATCGGTGCCACTCCTCCTCTCCGACCGTGGCGCGACGAACCGGTTCCCACAGCGACCCATGGGGGCGGAAGAGGCCCGCGCCGAGGAAGAGCTCCCGGGGTACGGACCCGACGGCGGCTCGCCAGGCGGGGTCCTTCAGCGAACCGCCGCCGATCTTTGCCGCGAGAGCGCGGCGCAGTGAGGCGGTATCACCAGTCATGTAACTGTCCTCGGCACTGGAGTTGGTTTGGCCGCATGACCATCGCGCGGCGTGTGACGGTACGTCAACGGCGCATCGGAGCGCATCCTCGTACCCGTCATACCTGAGAGCTACCCGGCAGATGCACTCCCCGGCGGGACGCCGACGACACGGTCGGACCCATAACTTCCGTACGCAGGAAACCCGTTGGTACGGAAGGAACAGTCATGGCGTCCCGTCTTCGCCGCGCCCTGCTCGCGGCGCTCGTCACCGCCTCGGTGGTCGTACCCCTGGTGGGGGCCGCCGGTCCCGGTGAGGTGCCGGCGCCGAAGCCGGTGGCGCTGGGGCCGGTGAGCGTCGGGGGGCTCCAGGAGCGGTACGCGGTCAACCGGGAGGGGATCCGGGCCGCCGAGCGGATGGCCGCCCGGCACGGGGACCGGCGGCGGGCGGCAGCCCTGCGGAAGATGCGGGAGCCGGGGCGGCACTTCCTGTCCTTCGACGGGCGGGACGGGGGACGTGCCGTCGAGGTGTACGGGGATCTGGGGCGCGCCCGGCGGATCGCGGTGCTGGTGCCGGGGTCGGACACCGGCATGGAGACGTACGCACGGCTTCGGAACGGGGCCCTCGCGCTGCGGCAGCGGCTGGGGGAGGAGGCCGCCGTCGTCAGCTGGCTCGGGTACAAGACGCCGGGCACCGTGGGGCCCGAGGTGCTGACCACGGGGCGGGCCGCCGGCGCGGCGCCCCGGCTGGACGCGTTCGTACGGGAGTTGCACGCGGCCAAGCCCCGGGCCCGGATCTCGCTGCTGTGCCACTCCTACGGTTCCGTGGTCTGCGCGCGGGCCGCGCGGGGGCTGGAGGCCGAGGACATCGTCCTGTACGGCAGCCCCGGCACCGGGTACGACGACGCCGGGCAGTTGCACACCCGGGCCACCGTCTGGGCCGGGCGGGGCCGGGGCGACTGGATCGGCGGGGTGCCGCATGTGCGGGTTCCGCTGCTGGTCACCACCGTCGGCTTCGGTACCGATCCGGTCTCCCGGCGGTTCGGCGCACGGATCTTCGACGCGGGGGACGCCGGGCACAGCGACTATCTGAAGCCCGGGTCCGTCGCCCTGGCGAGCATGAGCCGGATCGTGGAGGGCCGTCATGTGTGACCGCGACCGTACGCGCCGCCCCGCCCGGATTCCCGGCCTCACGCGGGTGCGTGCCCTCGTCCGGCGGATCGACGCCGCCACCCCGCCCGACCGCGACCGCGCCGTGGACGGACTGCGGGCCGTCGCCATCCTCGGCGTCGTGCTCGGCCACTGGCTGGTGACCGCCCTGGTCGCCGACACCGGCACCCTGCGCGCGGCCAGCCCGCTGCGGTACCAGCCCGAACTCACCCCGGTCTCCTGGGTGTTCCAGACCCTCGCGCTGTTCTTCCTGGTCGGTGGGCAGATGGGGGCCAAGAGTTACGGCTGCGCCCAGGCCCTGGGCATCGGCTACCGGCAGTGGCTGCGGGCCCGGATGGTCCGGCTGTTCCGGCCCGTCGCCGCCGTGCTCACCGTGTGGGCCGTGGCGGCGGGGGTGATGCTCGGCTCCGGGGTGAGCCTGCTGACCCTGCACACACTGCTCAAGCTCGTCCTGTCCCCCCTGTGGTTCCTGCTGGTGTACGCGGCGCTCACGGCCGCGACCCCGCTGGTGGCCCGGCTGCATCCGCTGTGGCCGCTCGCCGTCGTGCTCCACGTGGACCTGGTCCGCTTCGGCTTCGGCGGCCCGGACTGGCTCGGCTGGGTCAACCTGGCGGCGGGCTGGCTGGTCCCGTACTGCCTGGGCGCCGTGTGGGGTCAGGGGCGGCTGCGCGGGCGGATGGCCGGGTGGGTGCTGCTGATCGGGGGCACGGTCGTCACCGCCGGGCTGGTCCTGGTCGGCGGCTATCCGGCGGCCATGGTCGGGGTGCCCGGCGCCCCGGTCTCCAACCTCAACCCGCCCACCCTGGCCGCCGTCACCTTCGGCCTGGCCCAGTGCGGCGCGGCCCTGCTGCTGCGCGGCCCGCTGCGCCGGGCGCTGGCGCGGCCCGTCGTCTGGGCGGGGGTAGCGCTGGTGAACCTCTCCGCGATGACGGTGTTCCTGTGGCACCAGACCGCGATGATGGCGGTCAGCGAGACCGCCTTGGGGGCGGCCGGACCGCTGCCCGGACTGCACACCGTGCCCGACGGCCCCGGTTGGGTGCTCGCGCGGCTGCTGTGGCTGCCGGTGTTCGCGGGGGCGCTGGTGATCTGCCGGGCGGCGTTCCACACCTATGAGACGGGACGGCCGCGGAGGAGCGGCGGCCGGGGCGGCGGCCTGGCCGACGGGCGGGTCGTCCGGCGCGGCGGCCGGGGCGCCGGCGAGGGGTGGCCCCCGCGGGGGGCCCGGCAGGCGGAAGAGCGGAGTGTCTAGGGTCGAGGGCATGACGGCGAGTAAGGCACCGGGGCGGCTGAGGGCGGGGCTGCGGGCGGTGCCGCGCATCCTGCGCGAGGACCTGTGCACGCTGGCGCGCGACCCGCTGCCGCGGATGCGCTGGCTGGCCTGGACACCCCATGTGCTGGTGGTGCTCTGCGCCGTGCTCATGGGCCAGCTCAACGCGATCGAGTTGGACGGGCCCCGCGTCGAGCGCCTGCCGGGGCCCGACCCGATGCTGTTCGTGCTGCTCCAGTCGGTGGCCGTCCTCCTCGCGCTGACCCGGCCCATAGCCGCCTGGTGGCTGTCGACCGCCGTGCTCTTCCTGGCGGCGGTGTTCAGCGAGAATCCCGCGCACTGGCCCTGGAACGACGGGCAGATGGCGCTGCACACCCTCCTGCTGTTCCTCCTCGCGCTGCGGGTCCGCCCGCGGATCGTGATCGAGGCGCTGGTGCTGACCCTGCTGACGGGGGGGCTCAATGTGCTCCTCGGCCTGCGGCGCCACACCGAGGACCACCTGGCCTACCACACCGCGGTCCTCAACACGGGCGCCCTGTGGTTCGTGATCGCCGTCGTGGTCGGCGCCGCGCTGCGGGGCCGCCGGGTGGCCAGGACCCGGCTGGTCGAGCAGGAGGAACTGACCGCGGAGGAACGGGCCCGGCGCACCCTGCTGGAGGAGCGCAACCGGATCGCCCGCGAACTGCACGACGTGGTGGCCCATCACATGTCGGTGATCTCCATCCAGGCACAGGTCGCCCCGCACCTGGTCGAGAACCCTTCGGAGGAGCTGAAGGAGAACCTCGCGGGCATCCGCCACAACGCGGTGGAGGCGCTGGCCGAACTGCGCCGGGTGCTGGGCGTGCTGCGTTCCGAGGACGCACTGGCCGACGGCGCCCGGCACGCCCCGCAGCCCACCCTGGACCGGCTGGACGAGCTGGTGGGCTCGGTGCGGGGGACCGGGATCGAGGTCCTCATCGAGGTCACCGGCGAGCGGCGCCCGCTGCCGCCGGGCGTCGAGCTGTCGGCGTTCCGCATCGTGCAGGAGGCGCTGAGCAATGTGATGCGGCACGCGCCGGGGGCCGGGGCACGGGTGGAGCTGGGGTACCAGCGGCGCGGGCTCACCGTACGGATCATCAACACCCCGCCGGACCGGCCCGCCCCGCCCTCGCCGGGTGCCGGGCACGGGTTGCTCGGGATGCGCGAACGCGCTGCGATGCTAGGGGGTGAGCTGACCACCGGCCCGAGGCCGGACGGCGGTTACGAGGTGACCGCCGTGCTGCCCGCGCACGACCCCGCCCCGCCCGCCGCCGCGACCCAGACCGCCGCGGCCGAGACCGCCGAGGACCCCGTATGACGACGACCATCCGCGTGCTGATCGCCGACGACCAGGTGATGGTCCGTCAGGGGTTCTCCGTGCTGCTCAACGCCGAACCGGACATCGAGGTCGTCGGCCAGGCCGTGGACGGTGCCGACGCCGTCGACAAGGTCGCCGAACTCTCCCCCGACGTCGTCCTGATGGACATACGGATGCCCGGTGTCGGCGGTATCGAGGCCACCCGCCGGCTCACCGAACCGGGCGGCGCCACCGTCAAGGTCCTGGTCCTCACCACCTTCGACCTCGACGAGTACGTCTACGAGGCGCTGCGCGCGGGCGCGTCCGGGTTTCTGCTGAAGGACGCCTCGGCCGACGAACTGGCCCAGGCGGTGCGGGTGGTGGCGGCCGGTGACGCGCTGCTGGCGCCCAACATCACCAAGCGCCTGATCGGCGAGTTCTCCCGGGTGACGGCCGGGCGCCGCGCCCCGCACAAGGAGCGCGTGGGGAACCTCACGGAGCGCGAGACCGAGGTGCTCACCCTGATCGCCCAGGGGCTGTCGAACGCGGAGATCGCTGAACGGCTGGTGGTGGCCGAGCAGACCGTGAAGACCCATGTGAGCCGGATCCTGTTCAAGCTGGAGCTGCGTGACCGGACCCAGGCGGCGGTCTTCGCCTACGAGACGGGGCTGGTGCGCCCGTCGGCGTTCTGAACTGGTTGCGCGTTCCGTTTCGGCTCCGCGTTCTGGCCCGGTTCCCGTCTGCCCCGGGTCCGCGTTCTGACGCGATTCCCGCCGACCCGGTTGCCGCTCCCGTCCGTTCTCGCGGGTGGACGCCGGTTCAGGCAAGCGCAGAACGACGACCCGGCCGGCGGTGACACGGGCCGGGTGGCGCACCGGCGGCCTCGACGACGCGGTCCGTGCACGGAGGATCAAGCAACTGTGCACGGCGGGCCAACGACATCCCCGTGCCCAGGGGGCCATGCTGATCAGGACGGGTGAGAGGGGCGGCACGGGGGGAGCCCCGCTCACCTGTTCGTCCGCAGTGCCACCTGGCGGAAGTCACGCGGAGGGACGCCATACGCGCTGCGGAAGGCACGGCTGAAGTCCGCGGCGTGGCGGAAACCCCAGCGGGCGGCGATGGCGTGGATGGGGGTGTCTCCCAGCGCGGGATCGGCGAGGTCGCGGCGGCAGCGCTCCAGGCGCTGGGCGCGGATCCACGCGGAGACGGTGTGCCCCTGGTCCTCGAAGAGGCGGTAGAGGTACCGGAGCGAGATGTGGTGGGTTGCGGCGATCGACGCCGGGGTGAGCCCCGGGTGGTGCAGGTTCTGCCGGGCGAACTCCTGGACGCGCAGCAACAGGGCGCGCCGACGGCTCTCGGGGGTGAGCCATCGCTCGGCGCGTGCCTCGGCACCGGCGTCCAGTTCGTGTGCGAGCAGCGCATGGAGCAGATCGACGGCGACGGTGCCGAGGCGCGGTGCGTCGGCCGGGCGGTAGCGGTCGGAGTCGGCGAGCAGCCGGGTGAGGAAATCGGCGAGCATGCCCCCGATCCCGGACTGGCCGGACAGCCGCCGCCCGAGCAGCCGGTGCAGGTCGGCCGCCGGGAACGGCAGCAGGGAGGGGCGGACGGCGAGCGTCATCCCGTCGACCCTGCCGCGCTCGCACACCGCCAGATACGGCACGGAGGTGGAGGTGAGCATGAACTGCCGGGCGCCGAGCGTGGTCTCCGCGTCCCCGTGGCGCACATCGGTCTCCCCGCGCAGGGTGAGCCGCAGGTGGTAGAGCTCCGGATCGGAGCGCCGGATGTGGGCCGCGGTCCGCTCGTTCCGCAGCGAGGGGACGGAGGTGTGGGTCAGCGTCAGCTCGCCGAGGGGCACCCCGCCCCGTACGGTCGCGCGGAAGTCGTGCTCGTGGTCGCTGCGCAGCTCCATCGGGATCGGAGTCAGCTCGCACAGGGCACGCCAGGCGGCGAACCGCTCCGCGGGTGGGATGTCGTCGAGCGGGAATCCCATTGCGATCATCACCCTTCCGTGCGCGGTGGTGGATTTTCGCCGGTGCGACCCTAGTCAGCCTGCATAAGTGTTTGATGAACGGTCCGGTATTGAACAGTCCGCTTTTCGGCGATTCCGCGCGCTGCGCCGGGCCTCGGAGCGCGGTCGGCACCCGTGGGCCGTCGTCTTCGCCACGGTGATCCGTTTCACCCCGCCCGCGATGGTGATCGGTTGCACCCCGCCCGCCACGGGTGATTCCTTTCCCTTGCCCGTCACGGGTGATCCCTGTCACCTGCCCGGACCCCGGTCCGTTTGTTGCGGAAGGATGAAATCCGCACCTCAGTGTGTTGCCGCCTTCCGGAAGAGTGTGCGGATCGGGAGGTTCACGGGTGGCGGAAGGTTCACAGGTGGCGGAAGGTTCACAGGTGGCGGACGCGGCGGCGGACGCGGCGGGCGAAACAGCCGGGACGGACGGCGGTGGGGCCGAGACCGGCGCTGGCGGTGCCGAGACCGGCGGTGCCAAGGCCGGCGGGGCGGAGACCGGCGGCGCCGAGACCGGCGGTGCGGACAAGGGTCAGGGCTGGCTCCGGCGGCTGTTCCGCTACTGCTGGCGGTACCGCGGCGATGTGCTGCTCGCCCTGGGTGCCTCGCTCGCCGGGATGGCCGTCATGGCGCTCGTCCCGCTGGTGCCGAAGCTGATCATCGACGATGTGATCGTCCGGCACGAACGGTCGCTCGCCCCCTGGGCCACGCTGCTGATCGTCGCCGCGCTCGTGGTGTACGTCCTCACCTACGTCCGCCGCTTCTACGGCGGACGGCTCGCGCTCGACGTCCAGCACGCGCTGCGTACCGACATGTACGCGGCGATCACCCGCCTCGACGGCAGGCGGCAGGACAACCTCTCCACTGGCCAGGTCATCGGCCGGGGCACCAGTGACCTCCAGCTGATCCAGGGCCTGCTCTTCATGGTGCCGATGCTGATCGGCAACATCCTGCTGTTCCTGGTCTCGCTCGTGGTGATGGCGGTGCTGTCGCCGCTGCTCACCGTCGTCGCCCTCGCCGTCGCCCCCGCCCTGTGGATCCTCGCCTCGCGCAGCCGCACCCGGCTCTTCCCCGCCACCTGGTACGCCCAGGGGCAGGCGGCGGCCGTCGCGGGTGTGGTCGACGGCGCCGTGACCGGTGTCCGGGTGGTCAAGGGGTTCGGGCAGGAGGCGCAGGAGACCGACAAGCTGCGGGAGGCCGGCCGCCGGCTGTTCGCCGCCCGGCTGCGCACCGTACGGCTGAACTCCCGCTACACCCCCGCCCTCCAGGCCGTCCCCGCCCTCGGCCAGGTCGCGATGCTGGCGCTCGGCGGCTGGATGGCCACCCGCGGTCAGATCAGCCTCGGCACCTTCGTGGCCTTCTCGACGTACCTCGCCCAGCTCGTGGGCCCGGTGCGGATGCTCACCATGGTCCTGACCATCGGGCAGCAGGCGCGGGCCGGGGTCGAGCGGGTCTTCGAACTCATCGACACCGAGCCGGTCATCCACGAGCGCCCCGACGCCCGGGAGCTTCCCGAGGACGCCCCCGCGACGGTCGAGTTCGACCGGGTGAGCTTCGGTTACGACCCCGAGCGCCCGGTGCTGTCCGAGGTGTCCCTGCGGATCGAACCGGGCGAGACCCTGGCCGTCGTGGGCGCATCCGGAAGCGGCAAGTCCACGCTGTCCATGCTGCTGCCGCGCTTCTACGACGTGTCGTCGGGGGCGGTGCGGATCGGGGGCCACGATGTGCGGGAGCTGACCTACGACTCGCTGCGCGGGGCGATCGGGCTGGTGCCGGAGGACAGCTTCCTCTTCTCCGACACGGTGCGCGCCAACCTCGCGTACGGGCTGCCGGACGCGTCCGAGGAGCGGATCCGGGCCGCCGCCCGCGCCGCGCAGGCCGACGGCTTCATCTCCGCGCTGCCGGACGGCTACGACACCGAGGTCGGCGAGCAGGGGCTGACCCTCTCCGGCGGCCAGCGCCAGCGGCTGGCCCTGGCCCGCGCGATCCTCACCGACCCCCGGCTGCTCATCCTGGACGACGCCACCTCGGCGGTGGACGCACGCGTCGAGCACGAGATCCACGAGGCGCTCCGGGGCGTCATGGCGGGCCGTACCACCCTGCTGATCGCCCACCGCCCCTCCACCCTCGCCCTCGCCGACCGCATAGCGGTCATGGAGCGGGGCCGGGTCGTGGACGTGGGCACGGACGCGGAGCTGCGGGCGCGCAGCGCCCTGTACCGGAATCTGCTGACGGAGGACGCGGCGCCGGACGTGCCCGCCGTGCCGTCCGTGCCCGCCGTGCCGTCCGTGCCCGCCGTGCCGT
>NZ_BBOX01000482.1 GCF_001553455.1 Streptomyces hygroscopicus subsp. hygroscopicus | reverse complement strand
CCTCTACGAGGTCCGGCGGCTGGAGGCGGCGTGGAACGACGCGGCGCGCACCGGTCTTGCGCCAGTCTCCTCCGAAGAGGCTGTGGAACTCTTCGACGCGGGAGTCACCTCCGGCACGGCCGTGGTGATGTCCGCCCGGCTGGACGTGGCCGCGCTGCGCGCCCAGGGCGCCGCGATGCCCGCCGTGTTCCGTTCCGTCGTCCCGGACGCCCCCGTCCGGCGTGCGGCCCGGTCGGCGGAGCCCGAGGCGGACCGGCCCACCCAGCTGCGGCAGCGGCTGGCCGGGCTGTCGCGGGCCGAGACGGACGAGGCGCTGCTCGAACTGGTGCGTACCGTCGCTGCCGCGGTGCTCGGGTTCGCGTCACCCGATGACATCGACGCCGACCACGAGTTCATGGAGATGGGCTTCACCTCTCTTACGGCGGTCGAGTTCCGTAATCAGATGGCTGCCCTCACCGGTCTGCGGCTGAACACCACGGTCGTCTTCGACCACCCGAGCCCGCGCGAGATGGTGGCCCATCTGCGCCCCCGGATCGCTGCCGAGATCGCGTCCGCCCCGGCCGGCCGCCAGGGCCGGGAGCAGACCGCTCCGGCCGCCCAGGCCGACCCGGCGGCTCCGGCCGCCTCGCCCGTGACCGGGCCCGTTTCCCCGGTGCCGCAGGCGAACACCGACGACACCCTCAGCTCCCTGTACCGGCAGGCGGCGCGGCAGGGCAAGCCCAAGGTCGGCATGGCGCTGCTGGTGAACGCGGCAAGGCTCCGTCCGACCTTCGAGGACCCGGCCGGCTTCGAGGGGAACATCAGGCCCGCGCGGCTGGCCCGGGGCACGGAGCGTCCCCTGCTGATGTGCTTCTCCTCCCACGTCGCACTGGGCGGCGTCCACCAGTACGTGCGGTTCGCCGCGCCGTTCCGCGGCAACCGGGACGTGGCGGCGCTCGGCACCGTGGGGTCCGTCCAGGGCGAGAGCCTTCCGGCCACCCTGGACGCGCTCTTCCGGTTGCAGGCGCGGGCCGTCGCCGAGTACGCCGAAGGCGCGCCGGTCGTCCTGTGCGGCTCCTCGGCCGGAGGAATGTTCGCCCACTCGGTGGCCGCCGCTCTGGAGAGCCAGGGCACACCGCCCGCGGGGGTCGTCCTGATGGACACCTACCTTCCGTACACCACGAAGCTCGTCCAGTTCGAGGACGCCTGGCTGGACGAGATGTACGAGCGGGACGAGCTCGTCTCCATGGACAGTGTCCGGATGTCCGCCATGGGCTGGTACTCGCATCTGATGGAGGGCTGGGAGCCGCCGGAGATCTCGGTTCCCAGCCTCCACATCCGGGCGACGGAGACGGTGCTCCGGACGAACCCGGACGCGGGGGCACAGAGCTGGCAGGCCGACTGGCCCGCCGACTCCGCCATCGACGTGCCCGGAAACCACTTCTCCATGATGGAGAAGCACGCGGACACCACCGCCCAGGCCGTCGAGGACTGGGTGGCCAACCTCTAGCGGCCACGCGCCCGCCCGCAGGCGACGACCGCGGGCGGGCGCCCACGCCGAAGCCGCACTCGGGGCGGCACACAGCTTTGACGCAGGGTCTTCCACAAGGCAGGAGCTAGGTGAGCACCATGTTGAACGGGTCCAGCGACTCGGGCGAGTCCATCAGGCAGGCTGGGCCGGGTCCCGACGAGAACCCCGGTGAACTGCCGTCACTCGGTCCGGACTTCCAAGAACTGCCGGACCTCGAACAGCGCAGGGTCCTGTTCGACCTGGTGCGCGCACACGTCGCCGCGGCGCTGCGGTCGGAGTCGCCGCGCACGCTCGACGCCGAGAGCTCCTTCCTCGACCTGGGACTGGACTCGCTCGCGGCGGTCAATCTGCACCGCGGACTGGTCGCCGCCACCGGGCTCACCCTCGATGTGTCGCTCGCCTACGACTACCCGACGCCCAACGAGCTGGTGGACCACCTCCACCGGCAGATCTTCCCCGCCGCCACGGACGAGGCCGCCCCCGCACGGGCCGTGGTGGGCTCGGACGACCCGATCGCCATCGTCGGGATGAGCTGCCGGTTCCCCGGAGGCGTGAACAGCCCCGAGGACCTGTGGCGGGTCGTCTCCGAGGGGGTGGACGCCATCACCCCGTTCCCCACCGACCGTGGCTGGGACCTCGAGGCGCTCTACAGCCCGGACCCGGACCGCCCCGGCACCAGCTACGCCACCGAGGGCGGGTTCATCCACGACGCGCCCGAGTTCGACGCGGAGTTCTTCGGCATCTCGCCGCGCGAGGCGCTGGCCATGGACCCGCAGCAGCGGCTGCTGCTGGAGACGAGCTGGGAGGTCTTCGAGCGGGCCGGCATCGATGTGACCAAGCTGAGGGGGAGCAGGACCGCCGTCTTCACCGGTGCCGAGCACCACGACTACGGGCCCCACCTGCAGAGCACCAAGAGCGGCCTGGAGGGCTACGCGCTGACCGGGATCGCCGGCAGCGTCGCCTCCGGGCGCATCTCCTACACCTTCGGGTTCGAAGGCCCCGCGTGGACCGTGGACACCGCGTGCTCCTCGTCGCTGGTCTCCCTGCACCAGGCGGCGCACTCGCTGCGCCAGGGCGAATGCGATCTGGCGCTCGCCACCGGTGTCGCCACGATGCCGACCCCGGGCGACTTCATCCTCTTCAGCCGTCAGCGCGGACTCTCCTCCAACGGGCGCTGCAAGGCGTTCGGCGCCGAGGCCGACGGTACGTCGTGGGCCGAGGGCGTCGGCGTGCTGCTGGTGGAGCGGCTCTCGGACGCCCGGCGCAACGGCCACGAGGTGCTGGCGATCGTGCGCGGTTCCGCCGTCAACCAGGACGGCGCCAGCAACGGTCTGACCGCCCCCAACGGCCGCTCCCAGCAGCGCGTCATCCGGCAGGCGCTGGCCAACGCCGAGCTGACCGCGGACCAGATCGACGTGATCGAGGCGCACGGCACCGGAACCTCGCTCGGCGACCCCATCGAGGCGCAGGCGCTGATCGCCACCTACGGTGAGAGCCGCCCGGAGGGGCAGCCGGTGTGGCTGGGGTCCCTCAAGTCGAACATCGGGCACACCCAGGCGGCGGCCGGTGTGGGCGCCGTCATCAAGATGGTGATGGCGATGCGCCACGGCATCCTGCCCAAGACGCTGCACGTGGAGGTGCCCACCCCGCACGTGGACTGGGAGTCCGGGGGCGTGGCGCTGCTCACCGAGCAGATCCCCTGGCCGGAGACCGGGCGGCCACGCCGTGCCGGTATCTCCTCGTTCGGCATGAGCGGCACCAACGCGCACGCCATCATCGAGCAGGCGCCGCCGCTGGAGGCCGCCCCCGCGGCCGATGACACCGAGGACCCGGACACCGCGTCCCAGCCCGTGTCGTGGCTGGTGTCCGCCAGGAGCGAGGAGGCGCTGCGGGCGCAGGCCGCGCGGCTGCGGGAACACGTGGTGCGCGACCGCGACATGCGGCCGGTCGACATCGGATGGTCCTCCGCCGTGACCCGCGCCGCGCTCGAGCACCGGGGCGTGGTGGTGGCGTCCGACCGCGACGGGCTGCTGCGGGGACTCGCGGCGCTCGCCGAGGACACCGACGCGCCGGGCCTGGTGCTGGGCAGGTCCACCGCCCAGCGGGTGGCGTTCCTGTTCACCGGGCAGGGCGCCCAGCGCCTGGGCATGGGCCGGGAGCTCTACGAGACCTACCCGCTGTTCGCCGACGTCTTCGACGAGGCGTGCGACTACCTGGAGGTGCGGCTCGGCACCTCCGTGCTCGACGTGGTGTTCGGCCCCGCGGACGACGACGCGGCCGACCGTGGCGCGGCCGGTGACGAGCTGAACCGGACGATGTTCACCCAGGCCGGGCTGTTCGCCTTCGAGGTGGCCCTGTTCCGCCTGCTGGAGTCCTGGGGCGTGCGCCCCGACTTCCTGATGGGGCATTCGGTGGGCGAGATCGCGGCGGCGCACGTGGCCGGGGTGCTGTCCCTGGAGGACGCGTCCGCTCTGGTGGCGGCCCGTGGCCGGCTGATGCAGGAACTCCCCGAGGGCGGCGCAATGGTGGCCGTCCAGGCTTCGGAGGAGGAGGTGGCCGGCAGCCTGCAGGGCCGCGAGCACCAGGTGTCGCTGGCGGCGCTCAACGGCCCCACCTCGGTGGTGCTCTCCGGCGACGAGGACGCGGTGCTCGAACTGGCCGGACACTGGGAGGCCCAGGGCCGCAAGACCAAGCGGCTGCGGGTGAGCCACGCGTTCCACTCCCCCCGGATGGACGCCATGCTGGAGGAGTTCGGCCAGCTCGCCGCCTGCCTGTCGTACGCGGCCCCCGGCATCCCGGTCATCTCCAACGTCACCGGTGAGGTGGCGGGTGCCGAACTGGCCACCCCCGAGTACTGGGTCCGCCATGTGCGCGAAGCGGTCCGCTTCGACGACGGCATGCGCCGGCTCGCGGCCCAGGGGGTGACCACCTGTGTGGAGCTCGGCCCCGACGCCGTGCTGACCGCGATGGGCCAGGACTGCCTGGACGCCATCGACGCCGACGCCGCGTTCGTGCCCCTGGCCCGCGCCGGGCGCCCCGAGGCGCAGACGCTGGCCGAGGCCGTCGCCACCCTCTACGTGAACGGCGTCGGCGTGGACTGGGACGCGGTGTACGCCGGGCGTGGCGCCCGCCGGGTCGGCCTGCCGACCTACGCCTTCCAGCACAAGCGGTTCTGGCTCGAGGCGGGCGGGGCCGTGACCGGCGACGCCCGCAGCGTCGGGCTGGGCCGGGTGGACCACCCGCTGCTCGGCGGCCTCACCGAGCTGGCCGAGGGCGACCGCACGGTGCTCACCGGGCGGCTGTCGCTGCAGACGCACCCGTGGCTCGCCGACCACGCCGTGGCCGGGGGAGTGCTCTTCCCGGGCACCGGGTTCGTGGAGCTGGGCCTGCTCGCCGGCACCGAGACCGGGGCGGGGCGGCTCGGCGAACTCACCCTGGAGACGCCGCTCCTCCTGCCGGAGCAGGGCGGTGTCCGGGTCCAGGTCGTGGTCGGCCCCGCGGACGAGTCCGGGGTGCGGCCGCTGGGCGTGTACTCGCGCTCCGACAGCGACGAGCCGGGCGAGGAGTGGGTGCGCCACGCCCAGGGCGTCCTCGAAACGGACAGCGGCGCGGCGGCCACCGACAGCCTGCTGCAGTGGCCCGTCCCGGGCGCCCAGCAGGTGCCGATGGACGGCTTCTACGAGGGCCTCGCCCAGGTCGGTTACGGCTACGGGCCGGTCTTCCAGGGGCTGGAGTCGGTCTGGCGGCTGGACGACGACGTCTACGCCGAGGTGGCGCTGCCGGACTCGGCCGCCCAGGAAGCGGGACGGTTCGGCCTGCACCCCGCCCTGCTCGACGCCGCCCTGCACGCCATGGAGATGGGCGACTTCGGCGGCGAGAGCGGACGGGTCACGCTGCCGTTCTCCTTCACCGGGGTGACCCTGCACGCGGTGGGCGCCGGCCGGGTGCGGGTGCGGCTGCGCCCGGAGGGCAAGGACACCGTCTCGCTGCTGGTGACCGACGCCACGGGCGCGCCCGTCGCCTCGGTGGAGTCGCTGGTGGTGCGGGAGGTGGCGGCCGAGCGGTTCGCGTCGGGGCCGCGCGCCACCGGCGGCGACGGCACGCTGTTCCGGGTGAACTGGGAGGTGTTCGCCGCCGCGCGGAACGGCAGCGGGACCGGTGCGTCCTCGGCGGTGATCGGCGCCGACCGGGCGCGGGCGGGCGCGCTGCTCGCCGCCGCGGGCGTCGAGTACACCGAATACCCCGGGGTGGACGGGCTCGTCGCCGCCGTCGAGGAGGGCGCCGCGGTGCCGGAGGCGGTCTGGGCGTGGTGCGGCGCCGAGCCCGCCGGGCCGGACACCGGGGACCTCGCCGGCACCGTCCGCAAGGCGGCCCACCGGGCGCTGTCCCTGGTCCAGTCGTGGCTCGCCGAGGACCGGTTCGCCGGGTCCCGGCTGGTGGTGGTGACCAGCGACGCGGTGGCGACCGGGCCGGGCGAGGGCGTCGCCGGACTGGCCAACGCCGCCGTATGGGGCCTGGTGCGCTCGGCGGCCACCGAGAACCCGGGCCGGATCCAGCTGGTGGACATCGACCGCCACGCCGAGTCGGCCGCCGCGGCCGTCGGGGTGGTGACCGCCGCGATCGCGGCGGGCGAGCGCGAGGTGGCGCTCCGCCTGGGCCAGGGACTGATCCCCCGGCTGTCCAGGAACGCGGCCGGCCGGGTGCTCGAGGCCCCCGCCGGGACCTCGGCGTGGAAGCTCGGCACCACCGGCGGAGGCACCCTGGACAACCTCTCGCTGCTGCCCGACCCGGCGGCCCAGGCGCCGCTGGCGCCCGGATACGTGCGGATCGCGGTGCGCGCCGCCGGCCTCAACTTCCGTGACGCGCTGATCGCCATCGGCATGTACCCCGACGACCACGCCACGATGGGCGGCGAGGGCGCCGGTGTGGTCCTGGAGGTCGGCCCGGGAGTCACCGACCTGGCCCCCGGCGACCGCGTCATGGGCATGATCAACGCCTCGTTCGGGCCGGTCGCGGTCGCCGACCGGCGGCAGATCGTCCCCATGCCGCGCGGCTGGACGTTCGCCCAGGGCGCGTCGGTGCCGGTGGTGTTCCTGACGGCCTACATCGGTCTGGTGGAGCTGGGCAAGGTGCGGGCGGGCGAGTCCGTGCTCGTGCACACCGCCACCGGCGGCGTCGGCATGGCGGCCGTGCAGCTGGCCCGGCACCTCGGTGCCGAGGTGTACGCGACGGCGAGCCCCGGCAAGTGGGACACCCTGCGGGCCATGGGATTCGACGACAAGCACATCGCCTCCTCGCGTGACCTGGAGTTCGAGCGGCGCTTCATGGAGGCCACCGACGGCCGGGGCATGGACGTGGTGCTGGACTCGCTCGCCCGGGAGTTCGTCGACGCCTCCCTGCGGCTGATGCCCAGGGGCGGGCGCTTCCTGGAGATGGGCAAGATCGACGTGCGGGACCCCGAAGAGGTCGCCGCACAGCACCCCGGGGTGAAGTACGAGGCGTACGACCTGGTCATCGCCGACTACGACTGGGTCCAGAGGATGCTGGTCGACCTGGTCGCCCTCTTCGACCAGGGCGCGCTGCGCCCGATCCCGCTGACCGCCTGGGACGTGCGCCGGGCCCCGGACGCGGTGCGGCACATCAGCCAGGCCCGGCATATCGGGAAGAACGTGTTCACCATGGGCCGCACCCTGGACCCCGCGGGGACGGTGCTGGTGACCGGCGGCACCGGCGGCCTGGGCAGCGAGGTGGCCCGCCACCTGGTGGCCGAGTACGGAGTGCGGAACCTGGTGCTGGTCTCCCGGCGCGGGCCGGACGCGGACGGCGCGGCCGGCCTCAAGGCCGAGCTGACCGAGGCGGGCGCGTCGGTGACGCTGGCCGCCTGCGACGTCGCCGACCGCGCGTCGCTGGAGCGGGTGCTGTCCGCCGTGCCCGCCGACCACCCGCTGACCGCGGTCGTGCACGCGGCGGGCGTCCTCGACGACGGCGTCATCGACACCCTGTCGCCGAAGCGGATCGACGCGGTCTTCGAGCCGAAGGTCGACGCGGCGTGGAACCTGCACGAGCTGACCCGGGATCTGGACCTGGCGGAGTTCGTGATGTTCTCGTCCGCCGCCGGTGTGTTCGGCAGCCCCGGACAGGGCAACTACGCCGCGGCCAACACCTTCCTGGACGCGCTCGCCGCACACCGGCGCGCCCTCGGCCTCCCCGCCGTGTCGCTGGCCTGGGGCCCGTGGGAGCAGGCCGGCGGTATGACCGGCACGCTCAGCCAGGCCGACATGGTGCGCATGGCCCGGGAGGGCATGGCCGCCCTGTCCATGGCGGGCGGCATGCGCCTGCTGGACGCCGGCCGGACGGGCGAGGACGCCCTGTTCGTGCCGATGCGGCTGGAGACGGCGGCGCTGAGCAACCAGGCCGACATCCCCACCCTGCTGCGCGGCGTGGTCCGGGTACGGAGCAAGGCGGCGGCCGACGGCAAGGCGGCAGCCCCCGAGTCGGCCCGGGTGAAGCTGGCCGGTCTGTCCGGGGCCGAACTCGACCGCGCGCTGCTCGACCTGGTCCGCGGCAGTGCGGCCATGGTGCTCGGTCACAGCGGAGCCCAGTCCATCGAGCCCGACCGCTCGTTCCAGAACCTCGGCTTCGACTCGCTGGCGGGGGTGGAGTTCCGCAACCGGCTGAACTCGGCCACCGGGCTGCGCCTGCCCTCCACGCTGATCTTCGACAACCCCACGCCCGCCGCGCTCGCCGAGTACCTGCGCGGCCGGGTGGCGACCGACAGCCCGGCCGAACCGGACGTCGATCCGGAAGAGGCCAGGATCCGCGCGCTGCTGGCGTCGATCCCGCTGGAGCGGCTGCGCCGCGCCGGTCTGCTGGACACGCTCACGGAGCTGGCGAGCGGCAAGGACACCGCGGAGGCGGACGCCACGGAGAAGGAGACGGACTCCATCGACGCGATGGACGACGACGACCTGATCGACATGATGCTCGAAGATCTCGACTCCTGACGGAAGGCCGAGTCCCCCCGGAAACCTCCGGGGGGACTCGGCCTCTCGGCGGCCCCCGGGACCGCCGCACCACCGCCCTGCATGATCCGCCGGCGTGACGGGCGTTTCCTCACCTCGGACTTCAAGAAGAGAAAGGCAGAGTGACACCCGATGACCGCAAAGCTCTTTGCGGCGGAAGCGGTACAGACGCTTCCCGACTTCGAGCGGAACGCCGTGGCCATCGCCGACGCGCTCCGCGAACGCGGCGTCAGCGACGGCACCCGGGTCATGCTCAAGGCGGGCAACTCCGCCGGCTACGTCGGGGCCCTCCTCGCCCTGATGCACGTCGGCGCGTCCATCGTGATGGTCGACCACCAGGAGCGGGCCGAGGCGACGCAGCGCATCTGCGACCAGGCCGGTGTCAAGATCAGCGTGGTCGACGACGACACCCCGGTCCTCGAGGGCGGCCCGGTCCGGGTCACCATCTACGAACTGCTGGTGGCGGCCCTGGAGCAGTCCCCCGCCGAGCAGCGGCTGTCCTTCGACACCTGGTGCGCACTGCCCGACGGCCTGATCATGTGGTCATCCGGGTCCACCGGGGAGCCCAAGGGCGTCGTCAAGACCGGCGCGAAGTTCCTGAAGAACCTGGAGCGCAACGCCCGGCAGGTGGGCCACCGCCCCGACGACGTCCTGCTGCCGCTGCTCCCCTTCTCCCACCAGTACGGGCTGTCCATGGTGCTCATCGCCTGGCTGGTCAAGTGCTCGCTGGTCATCGCGCCCTACCGGCGGCTGGACCGGGCGATGACCATGGCGGGCGCGTGCGGCGCCACCGTGGTCGACGCCACCCCGGCCAGCTACCGCAGCATGCTGAACATGATCGGCCGCAAGCCCGCCCTGGCGGACCAGCTGTCCGGCGTCCGCATGTTCTGCAGCGGGGCGGCCCCGCTCGACCCCGGCCTGGTCGGCGACTACGTCAAGCGGTTCGGCCTTCCCCTGCTCGACAGTTACGGCAGCACCGAGGCCGGCAACGTGTCCTTCGCCACCGAGGACAACGCGGTCGCCTGCGGGCGCGCCGTGGAGGGCCTGGAGCTGCGGATCGTCGACGACGAGGGAACCGTCCTGCCCTCGGGCGAGGTCGGGGAGATACAGGTCCACTCGCCGGATCTGATGGAGGGCTACCTGGGGGACGACGGCACCGTGACCCCGGTCGACGCCAACAAGGTCGACTGGTACCCCACCGGCGACTTCGGCTACCTCGACAGCGGGGAGAACCTCTTCGTCCTCGGCCGCAAGTCCGCGGTGCACCGCAACGGCCACACCCTCTACCCCGAGATCATCGAGCACAAGCTGGCCGCGGGCGGCTGCCTTACCAAGGTCGTGCCCGTCCCCGACCAGCAGCGCGGCTGCCAGCTGGTCTTCTTCGTGGAGGACGAGCAGCGGCGGGAGCCGCGGTTCTGGCGGGAGCCGATCGCTTCCCTGCTGCCGGCCTTCGAGCACCCCAACCGCATTCACGTCGTGGAGAGATTCCCCCTGAACCGCAACGGCAAGCCCGACAAGCGCGAACTCGAGCGGCTCGCCCTGGACCTGGCACCGGGAGCAAAGGCATGACCGAGACACAGCCGGAAGCACAGCCGGAGCCGCGGCAGGGCGGCACGGCCGTCGTCTTCCCCGGTATGGGGCCGTTCCGCTTCACCGACGTGGGCGAGTTCCTGCTGACCAACCCCCACGCCCGGCGGCGGCTGGCGATCGCCGACGAGGTGGTGGGGTACTCCGTGTTCGACCGGTACCGCCAGTCGGACGCCGAGGAGGAGGGCCAGTATGCCGAGCACACCCAGATCGCCTTCCTGACCGTCTGTCTCTCCCTCGCCGACTGGGCGGAGGAGACGCTGGGAGAACGGCCCGAGCTGTGCGCCGGCCCCAGTTTCGGCCAGCGCGCCGCGGTGACCTACGCGGGCTCCCTGCCGTTCGAGGAGACCGTGCGGCTCACCGCCGAACTGGCCCGCTGCGAGGAGGAGTACTTCCGGCAGGAGCACCGCGACGCGGTCACCCACTGCGTGATCCACACCCCCGAGGAGCGGCTCCGCGAGGCGCTGGCCGAACTGGACGACGAGGGCGAGTGGCATGACATCTCCGGCTACATCGACCGGGGTTTCTACCTGGTGTCGTTGCGTGAGCCCGTGCTCGACCGGTTCAAGAAGCGGATCGGTGAGCTCGGCGGCTACAACATGTACACGATGTGGCCGCCGGTGCACGCCCCGGCGTTCTCCGCGCTGCGCCGCAAGGCGGAGGAAGAGGTCCTCGGCTCCTTCCAGGTGGCCGACCCCGAGCTTCCGATCGTCGCCGACCAGAACGGCGCGCTGCTGACCGCCGCGGACGGTGTGCGCACCATGCTGCTCGACACCTTCGACCACCCGATCCGCTGGCCGGACATGGTGGAGACGATGCGGGGGCGCGGTATCACCAAGGTCTGCATCGCGGGCCCGGACAACCTCTTCGGCCGGGTGACCTGCACCGGGGAGAACTTCGAGGTCGTGGCCATCGACGCGCGCAAGGCGATGCGTCCGCGGGTCCGCCAGAGGAGTGTCCGCCGGGCGAGGCGGTGAGGCCGCGGACACGGCGGGCGCCGGTCACGGCCGGGGCCCCACGGCCGCGGGGCCCGCAACCCGACGGGGGCGGCCGGGCGCGCGTGCGTGGCGGGCCCGGCACCATCCGGGCCCGCCACCGGTGTGTGACGAGGCCGTGGCCTGATCCGGCACCGCCCGCGGGGACCGACGGACCGGTGCGTCAGGCCGCCAGTTCCCCCAGGAGCGCCCAGGTGCGGCGCCGGGCGGCCTCGCCCGCGATCTCCGTCCCCGAGAACACCACCTCCGTCGCCCCGGCGTCCCGATAGCGCCGCACCTCGGCGGCCACGGCCTTCTCGTCCCCGATCACGGCGACATCGGCGGCCCGGGCGGCGCCGGAGAGCCCGATGACCCGTGCGTAGGAGGGGATCCGCTCGTAGAACGCGAGCTGCTCGGCCGCCGTCTCGCGCACGGCGTCGGCGTCGTCGGTGACCACACCGTGCACCAGCGCCACGACGCGGGGCGCGGGGCGCCCGGCGGCCTCCGCCGCCGCGGTGACGGCGGGGACGATGTGCTCGGCCAGGGCGCGGGACCCGGCCAGATAGGGCAGGATCCCGTCCGCCAGTTCACCGCTGGCCTTCAGCGCCTGTGGGCCCATGGCGGCGACGAGCAGCGGCACACCGGATCCGGCGCCCGGCACCCGCGCGGACACCGGCGTGGCCGCCGTGAGCAGTTCGCCGTGGAAGTCGGCGGTGCCGGTCTCGGTCAACTGCCGCAGGGCGGTGAGGAATTCCCGCAGCCGGGCGACGGGCCGTTCGAACGGGATGCCGAAGCCCGCCTCGGTCAGGAGTTTGGTGCCGAGCGCGAGTCCGAGGTGATACCGGCCGTGGGTGGCCGCCTGGGCGGTCTGGGCCTGGCTGGAGACGAGCAGCGGATGACGCCCGAAGACCGGGATCGCGGAGGTGCCCACCTGCAGGCCCGGTACCTCGCGTCCGACGATCGCCGCGAGCTGGGGCGAGTCGGCGCCGAAGGTCTGCCCGAACCAGGCGGACCGCAGCCCCGCGGCCGAGGCCTCCCTGGCCAGGTCCACCGTGGCGTCGATCTGGTTGTCGGCGTCCGCCGCGTTGAGTGCTACTCCCACAGTCATGTCAGCGCCAACCCGCGGGGCCGGCCGCACATTTCCGTGCGGGTATGACAGTTGTGTGTCAGGGGGTCCGGGGGAGGGGCCGGCCCGGACCGGTGCGCCGCCGCTCGGGCCGTCCGGTCACCGTTCGCCACCGCCTGGAGCGGGCCGGACCGCCGTGGCTGCCGGGACCGCCGGGCCCCGGGGCGTTCGGCCGGGGAGGGGCCATCGCCCGCGCGCCCGGCGGAACGGACGGCACCGGGGCGACGGCCTGTCAGGCCGGGGCACTCCCTTCCGGGTTTGTCATGTACGGGCTACAGTGCGCGCGTATGGGAGCGCTCCCAACGTCCGGCTCCCGGGCCGAACCCCATGACAGGACGTCATCCCCGCACCTTCATGACCGCACTTTCCCGTCCGCATCACGACCAGCCGAAGGATCCTCATGACCCCGACACCACACCGCGC
>NZ_BBOX01000481.1 GCF_001553455.1 Streptomyces hygroscopicus subsp. hygroscopicus | reverse complement strand
GGAGTGAGCCTTCGACAACTTGAAGTCGCAGTTCAAACGGCTGGTGTGACCGATTCTCAGCATGCTCACGCTGGTCGTAGGCAGGTGTCCGCAGAGGAGATCGTTCGTCAGGAGCCGTTCTCGTGAGAGGGGGCGTCGGCAGAGGGGTAAAGCAGTTCGTTCTCCGGTGCCTGGGCTACTACGGTGGCGCGATGGTGCGCGTACGGGAGATGGATGAGGCCGACATCGAGGCCGTTTCGACGATCCGAGTCCGAGGATGGCAGGCGGCGTATTGTTCCCCAGACGTATCTGGATGCAATGACGGTGGAAGGCGATGCCGGTCAACGGCGGCAGTGGTTTTCTCAACCCGGACGAAAGTCTAAAGACGTTGTGGCGCTCGGGGACCGTGGCCCGGTGGGGTGGATCTGCTTCGGGCCGTATCGAAGTGAGATGCCCGGTCTGGAACGGGTCGGTGAGGTCTACGCCCTGTACATCTCGCCGGATCTGATCGGCCAGGGCATCGGCCGGACTCTCCTGGGTGAGGCTCATGCTCAGATGAAGGGCCAGGGATTCGAGACATCAGCTTTGTGGGTGTTGTGCGACAACCAGCGAGCCCGGCGCTTCTACGAGCAGGCCGGCTACCAGGCTGACGGTGCGGCTCAGGACGATGTCTACGACGGGATCACGCTCACTGAGCTCCGCTACCAGCACGTGCTTTGACAGGGGCCAGCTTGTCGGTTCCCGCTCACTGCGACCGGGCAGCTCTCTACGATCCGATCCACCCGAGCTGCTGGAACGGATCACCGGGCGTCGCGCGGAACTGGACGAACTCGAAGAAAAGCTGGCCAAACAGCTGGCGGAAGTGCGGGCTGAGCGAGACGAACTCGCCGTCGTCGAACGTGTCCTCGAACGGATGGCCGGGCAGCTCGCCGGGGAACGGGCCTCGGCCGTCCGTGTGCCTGGGCAGGTGGCCGGACGGGCGGTGATGCTGATCCCGCACCGCGAACCGGGCGTGGAGGAGGACTCGCTCCCGTGGGACTACCAGCGCATTATCGCCGCCCTGCGGCAGGCCGCTGGGCCCGTCATGGCCCGCGAGGTCGGCGAGGTGGTGGGGGTGGACGTCAGCGTGCGGTCCAAGCTGGAACCGTTACGCAGCAAGCTGGTCAGACTCGTCGATCGCGGCTCGCTACGGAAACTGCCTGACGGCCGGTTCACCACCCGTCTGTGACTAGCAGTAGCGCCACGCCGAGCGGCTCGGAACGGGCGTAACCGGTGTGCCCTCGGCGGCCGTTGGAATTGTGTGACGAATACCGAAGAACGCGCCGAGGACACCTGCCCGCTTGTCTACCAGTGCCGCCTGCCGCTATCCACGCGCACCGTCAACCACCTCGCCGACCTGCTCAGGCGCCATCTGAAGGTGATCCGGTCCCAGTGGCGGATCCTGCCACCAGGAAAGATCGCGATGATCGTCCTGGCCGTACTGCGGCACGACCAGCGCCTCGCCGACATGGCCGGCGGCAACAACGTGTCCGAGTCCACCGTCCGTCGCTGGCGCGACGAGCTAATCGGACTGCTCGCCGCCCAGGCACCGCGCCTGGACCGCGCCCTGAAGAAGATCGCCAGGCAGGGCGGAGAGGTGGTCCTGATCGACGGCAACCTCATCCGCACCCAGCGCCGCACCGGCAAGGCCGACCGGCGGAACTACTCCGGCAAGCACCGTAGCCACGGACTGCACTTCCTCGCCCTGACCGACGAGAAGGGCCGCCTGATCTGGATATCCGCCGCCCGGCCCGGCCGCACCCACGACAACACCGCCGCCCGCCACGACCACCTCCTGACCCACCTGCGCGCCGCCGGCCTCGGGGCACTGGCGGACCTCGGCTTCCGCGGCCTGGACAACGACATCCTCGACCCCTTGATCGTCACCGGCTACACCGCCAGCCGCACCCACAAGCTCACCCCAGGTCAGAAGGAAGCCAACCGCGTCCTCGCGATCGGACGGGCTCCGGTCGAGCACGGCTTCGTCCACCTCAAGAACTGGCGGATCCTCATCAAGCTCCGCACCGACCCCGCCCGCGCCACCCACCTCCTGCGCGCTCTGCTCGTCCTGACGAACCTCGAAATACCGCTGACAGATGATCTTCTTCGCGGACTCCCGCCCACGACCAGCGTGAGCATGCAGAGAATCGGTCACACCAGCCCTTTGAACTGCGACTTCAAGTTGGCGAAGGCTCAGTGGAGTCCACCCGATGCCGTGCATCGCTTGGACGCGGAACATCGCGGGTTCCACTCGGTGGGCGACGCCCGGCATCGTCACCACAGCCAGGCGGTGGAGTGCCGCACCCGGGACGATGACGAAGCGTCTGACACGCACGGGCCCCACCGCTGGTCGAAAAAGTCGAAGTTCACCGCTGACGTCCCGCCGCAAGTCCCCCCGTGACCTACTCGCCGGCGGCCAGGGGCTGCCCGCTGCCCCTGGGCAGGCAACAGGGGCCTCCTGGACGGAGGTCCCTCTTGCCTGGAATCGGGATGGTCAGAAGTGCACGGTGCGGTCCCGGGTGACCGTTGGGACGGCGAGCACGGCATCGAACGCCTCGGAGACGGGAGTGCTCAGCACGGAGCTCTGGGACCGGATGTTGTTCAGCAGTGGTGCTCCCTGGGCGTCGCGTGGTGCGTGGCGCAGGTTGGTCAGGGTGATCCGGTCGGCGAGGCCGGCGTCGGTGAGGGCGGCTTCGACGCTGCCGGGCTCGGCGGGCTGGAGGCGGGCTTCGGCGAGGGTGAAACCGACGGCAGCGCTCTGGTTGGGGTACATCTCCGGCACGTGGTCAGATGTGTGGACGAGGGCCACGGCGCGGTAGTCCTGGCCAAGCATCCGCTGCAAGTGCCGGCCCATGGGCAGCGCGGTGAGGCCGCCTCCGAGCTCCAGCTCCGTCTTGTGGATATGGCTGTTGTGTGCGGCGAGGACGATCCGGGTTCCTGGTGCGGCCCGCTCCAGGTGCCAGCGCACTGATTCGGCCATGTAGACCTCACGCACGGCCAGGTCCGCGGCCGAGCCCCGACCAGACATCAGGGCATTCATCGCTGGAACATGTAGTCGGTGTGGCAGGCCGCTTCCACCCGGCGTCGGGCGATGTCGAAGCGGCTCTGACTGCTGCGGGGGACGTAGAGCGGCTCGGCGGCGCGCAGCCGTAGCAGCAGCCGTGCCAGTGTGGCGGTCAGTTCGTTCTGTTCTGCTGGCTGAAGCCCGGCCCAAGCGGGCCCGGCAGCGGCGCCGGATCTGCAGTCCTTGAGGAACCGATCGCTGATCTCCAGGACCGTGTCGACGAGGCGGAGTGCGTCGGGGTCGACTTCGCGCAGGTATTCGGCCACCGGCTCAAGCGCGGGCCGTAGCGCCCCGCCGGCTTCGGGGACATCGATGCCGGCGAAGCGTAAGGGATGGGCGCTGGTGCGGTTGTGGTAGCGCAGCCAGCGCATGAGGTCTGCGGCACCCCACGTGGTGGCGAACCGGCCCACCTTCGCCAGATCGCCGTCGTCCCCCTCCCCCTGCAGCCACCGGTCGAGCGGGAAGGCTTCGCTGAAGCCGAACTCCATCGCGAGAACGGTGAATCCGCAGCGCTCGGCGAGGAAGCGCAGCACCCGCTGGCGTGCGCGCGAGAACTCTTCGACGAAGTGGGCGCCCTCACCGATCGCGACAACCCGGGCATCGCCGACGACCTGGCGGAACACTTCGAGGTCGTCGAGGGGCTGGTGCGGGTCCAGGGTGGTCAGTGTGGTGGAGTGCTCGCGGACCCAATCGGCAAGCACGGTACGGGAAGCAGGCTGAACAGGCACAGCTGGGGCTCATTTCTCGACTCGGAGGTCAGCTCGTCCGCAAGAGGCGTATGAGCGGCAGGCCGATGTGCAGGCGCAACCGGCACCGGGCCAACGGCGCGTCACGTCTGCCGACCAACTCCGTCAGAGGAAATTACTGCGAACTGCCGTGTCGGAAGCTAGCACCGGGCGCTGTCGACGCGCACACGGATATTCCGGTGGCCTCGTTCACTTCCAGCAGCAGTATTTATCTGTGAGTTTGGGAGGCATCTGGCGTGTGGACGCGTCAGGAATGTTCACGTGAAGTGACGTCACTGCAGAGGGGATGGCCCTTCGCAAGTCGCTACCACCCGAGGGTGCTGATCCGTGTGAGCGTGCTGCGTCTACTACAGTTCGGCGTGGGCCGTGACTGGCGCTGAGGTGGAGCACCACCGGGGAGCGGTCTGACGAGACGTCGATGCCGTGCGCCTGGGCGAGTGGTCAGCAACGCCTGGAGGGCAACGATGTCCCCGACTCAGACGGCCCAGCTCATGGAGGGCACCAGCCTCGCCAAACGTATCGTTGACGAGGCCGCTGCCAAGGCGGCGGAGATCTCACGACGCACGGGTACCAGCCCCTGTCTGGCGACGGTGTTGGTGGGAGAGGACCCCGCGTCGACCACGTACGTCCGCATGAAACGAGCGCGGTGCGCGAAGGCAGGAATCCAGTCCCGGCATATCGGTCTGCCCGCCACCACCACGACCGCCGAACTGATCGACACCCTCGCGGACCTGTCCTGCGATCCGGAAGTGCACGGCATCCTGCTCCAGCACCCCTGCGGCCCGCACATCGACGAGCGAGCGGCGTTCGAGTTCATCGCTCCGGAGAAGGATGTCGACGGGGTCACGATGCACTCCTTCGCCGCGATGAGCTTCGCGCTACCGGGCTTCGTGTCCTGCACCCCGAGCGGGATCATGCGGTTGCTGGAAGCATACGACGTCGAACTCGCCGGCAAGCACGCCGTCGTGGTGGGTCGCAGCGCGATTCTCGGCAAACCGGCCGGGATGCTCCTGCTCGCCAAGGACGCAACGGTGACATACTGCCACTCCCGGACAACCGACCTGTCAGCGATCGTCCGGGAAGCAGACGTCGTGGTAGCAGCCGTGGGACGGCCCCGGCTGATCCGCGGTGAGGACATCAAGCCCGGCGCGGTCGTGATCGACGCCGGCTACAACCCAGGCAACGTCGGCGACGTGGACTACGACACCGCCCTCACCCGAGCTCGTCTGATCACTCCGGTTCCCGGCGGCGTCGGGCCGATGACCATTGCCGTCCTGCTCGCGCAGACCGTGGAAGCCGCCGCGAACCAGCTCGGAATGCAACACCATTGATGGCCTCACCAGTGATGGCCTCGCGAGCAGCTCATTGTCTTCTGATGGCGGCTCGCCGCCTGTGAGGGCGGTGAGCCGTCGAGAGGCGTGGCCCGCGGATGTGCCAGCTGGCCTTGGCGGGTTCTGCGGCCCGCGCTCGAGTGGCGAGGGTTCCGGTCTCGATGATGGTGCCGTTGAAAGTGAGCCGGTCGACGATGGCCACGCAAAGACGCCGCCGAGGAAGCGCCTCGCCGCCCTCGCCCCCAGGGCGGACTCCGCCTGACCCGCGCCGCCACCGTCTGTCGTGGCTCCGTCAGGTCCGGGTCGGTGGCGCACTCATCGCTGCCGTCAGGAACGTGATCGCCCATCGCCGGGCCGCCTCGCCCGCCACCGGGGACACGCAGCCAGGGGAGGGCTGCTGGTGGGCCTCGAGGCGGTCGACGGCCGTCACGGCAAGGATCCCCCGCATCCGGAACCGCAGCTCCTGCGGGGAAAGGCCGGGCAGTACGCGTGCGAAGGCCGCGAAGTAGCGCTCGCGGACGAAGTCCTCGGCCGGGCCGGTCCAGGTGCGTGCCTCCCCGGCCGGGTCGCTGAGGATCATCACGATCAGCCGGGCCCTCCGGGCGCCGCCCTCGTCGCCGGCCGGCACCTCGTCGAACAGCGGCCCCGCGAATGCCTCCACCAGTGCACTGACCGGCGGGTCGGGGGTCCGGGCGAGCAAGGCGTCGAGCCCGGCGCACTGAGCAGCGTTGATGGGCTCGATCACGCGGCGGGCGACCGCGGCCATCAGCTCCGCCTTCGAGCCGAAGTGGTAGCCGACGGCGGCCAGGTTCGCTCCGGCGAGTGCGGTGATCGCGCGGACCGAGGTGCCGCGGTATCCGTGCTCGGCGAAGAGGCGCTCGGCCGCGTCGAGGATCTGGGTGCGGGTGTCTGGGGTCGCCACACGAGGGACTCTACCCATGCTTGAATGAAACGAACGTATGAATCAAACGGACGTATGGAAAAGGTCTACCGTGAAGCTGCTCGTATACGGCGCCGGGGTGTGCGGCAGCCTGTTCGCCGCCCGCATGCACCAGGCCGGCCACGACGTCTCGCTCCTCGCCCGGGGCGAGCGCCTGACCGCCCTGCGCCGGCAAGGGGTGCGGCTCGCCGAGGAAGACGGCCCGGCTGTCAAGCGGGTGCCGGTACCGGTGATCGAGCACCCGGGCGCCGGGTACGACCTGATCACCGTCTTCGTCCGCACCCACCAGGTGGACACCGTGCTGGAAACACTCGCCGGTGTCCCAGGTGACGTGCTGTTCCTGCTCAACTGGGCAGCCGGCCCGCAGACGCTGGGCGCGGTGATCGGCCAGCAGCGGGTACTGCTCGGCTTCCCCACCACTGGCGGCACGATGGACGGCGACGTGGTCCGCTACCGCATGAGCAATGTCATCACCCGCCGGGTCGCGATGCCGATCGGCGAGCCCGACGGCCGTACCACCCCGCGACTGGAACGGATCGTGGAGACGTTCCGTACCGCCGGGATCAACGCCAAGACCGAGCCGCGGATGGACGCCTGGCTCAGGACGCACGCCGCGTTCGAAGTCCCGCTCGGACAGGCGATACACGCGGCAGGCGGCCCGGCAGCGCTGGCCGACACCCCGGACGCGGTCCGCGGCATGCTCCACCTCATACGGCAGAACCTCGCCGCGCTGGACACGCCGCCGGTGCCCCGCGCGTTCACCGCGCTGCGGGCCCTGCCGCAAGGGCTCCTCGTGGCCGCGCTCCGGCGCTTCCTGAAGAGCCCGACAGCCGCGCACAGCGCACTCAACGCCCCCTCACCCGCCACAGCGGCCGAACTCGAGCGGCTGGCCGAACAGCTCCGCGCCCCTGCGGGAACCCGCTGAGGGATCCTTTCCAAAAGCCCGGATCCCGCGGGCGAGGATCATGCAGTGCTGCGCGAGCTCAAGGAAGGCGTCATGCCTGTCCTCTTCTATTGATGTGAATCTGAACTGGAAGCTCCTACAGATCGTCAAACGGTCTGCAGGAGCCGGTCCTGCGGAATGTCCTCTCGGGCTACCCAGCGGGTCCGTCAACGGCGAGGGCCGTGGAGCCAGGCGATAGCTCACTCCGCAACCCACCACACCCGCCCCAGACCCGAGCCGTGCAGCTCTCACCGCGCCGGGCACTCCCCGGGACGATGCCACACGCTCATGCAGACGGCGGCGACAGCTGCCGTAGGTCATAGCCACAGTCGGCACACCAAGGTGCGGGACCTGCACCGCGGCCGACCCCGCATGCCCCGCACCGGCGGCAAACCGTCAACCAACGGCAGGAACGGCGCGACGTCGTCGCGGTACCCACCGGTACGCGACACCCGCAGCAGGGCTGCCATACGCGCCGGCCAGCACGTGATCTCTCGAGCCCCGCCGCGGACCGCGCACGACTCGGCCGGACTCCGACCGACCCCCGGGCCGCCCCGCCCCCGCTTAGCCTGCACATCCCAGGCATCGACAGTGACGCGGGAGAAGCCCAGACCGTCCGCCACCCCGCAGCCGATCCAGCACCCGCTGGAGCCCCTCCCCCACCCCAGCCTCCTGCCACGCGGCCAGCCGCCGCCACCAGGAAAGCCCTAAGCCGAAGCCCAACTCCTGCGGCATATACCCCCACTGGATTGTGGTGTACAGCACGAACAGCACACCCTGCAGCGCCTTACGTCCTCGATCGCTTGCGCCTCGGATACCGGAACCGCCGTTCACACCTCGGCAGCAGCGGCTCGATCACCGCCATCACCGCCCACAACCCGTCCCTGACCTCCCACGGCTTCCGCCGTGGCCTTCTCAGACGACACACCCACCACACAGACCGTCTGACGCCGCATCGGTGAGGGGTACCGCGTATGACCACGGACGCACCGCTGGATCCGGGAGCGCTCAGCGAGGACTTCGCAACGCGATCCCTACCCCCTCTACGAGACGTTGCGCGCGCAGGGCCCCGTGCACCGCGTGCGGCTGCGGGACGGCATTTTGGGCGAAGGATCGGACGTGACCGGTCAGGGCATCGAGTTTAAGGCAGTTGGCCAGGATGGTCTTGAGCCGGAGCTGTTCGATCTCGGTCAGAGTTTCGGGTCGGCTGAGGATCCATCTCGTCACCGCGCGGGGTGCTGGCGGTTGCGCGGTGACCGGCCGTGGCGAAGTGCGCTTCTCTCGCAGGTAGGCGCTCGCTCCGCCATGGAGAGTCCGCCACGTGGCCATCGTCTCGAGAACAGCATCATGAGGCACTCCCACCGGCGAGCAGCGGCCCGTGACATCTCCCGGCCCCTGGGCCGCCGCGACACCACGCGCTGTTCTTTCGCAGCGAAGGCTGAGCATTCTCAGCAAAGCGCGAGTGGTGTCAGGTGCGGCCGCTACCGGAAGACCCGGCCGGTACCAGCCCAGCGCGCTTCGGCGCACGCCGGCGCCGACGCCGTGCCGCCTCGCCTCCGCGTCCTCGCCCGGACTCCTACAGTGCGTGCCCGCCTGCTACTTGCACGATCTGGCCGGTGATCCAGCGGGCTTGCGCGGAGGCGAGGAAACACCACGGCGTCGGCGATATCGCCCGGGGTGCCGACCCGGCGCAGCGGGATGGACGGTTCAATGCCGCGTACCAGGTCATCTGACATCCAGCCGGTCTGCACCGGCCCAGGCGCGACGGTGTTGACGCGGACGCGCGACGGCCCGAGGTCGATGGCGGCGGCGCACGTGAAAGCTTCCAGTGCGGCCTTGGATGTGCCGTAGCCGATTTGTCCGGGGAAGGCTCGCGCGGCGTCCGTGGAGATGTTGACGACGACGGTGTCCCGTGTGCCTGCGGCGCGTCGGGCGAGTTCGGCGGTCAGGAGTGCAGGGGCGGTGACGTTGACGTCGTAGGTGCGGCGCAGGCCTGCGTGGGTCAGCGTCAGGGCGCCGTCAGGGGTTTCGCAGTGGGCTGCGTTGTTCACCAGGACGTCCACCGGGCCGAGTCGTGACTCGATGGCGTTGAACAGGACCGGCGCCGCGTCTGCTGCGACAAGGTCGGTTTCGGCTATCGCAACCGCCTCTGCGCCGAGTTCACGGACCCGTTCGGCTGTCGCCTCCGCATCGACTCGACTGCCGATCCGGTGTTCGATGCCCGATGTGTAGGGCAGTTCACCGCGGCCGAAGAAAAAGTGCAACCCGATGCGGGCCCCTTCACGGGCGAACGCCTCGGCCACAGCGCGGCCGATCCCACCGTCCGCCCCCGTGACCGCAACGACCGCTCCGGCCAAGCCTGTATCGATCATCCGCATAGCCTTGCAGGGCCGCCGCGACAACGGCAAAACGAATTGCTCGCAGCCCGCTCACAGACTGTGCTGTCCGGCCCCGTTCGCCCCGGGGAACGACCCGATCGAGGGTCGCCGTACGCACGTACGGCCCCCTCACCGTCTCCCCAGACAACCAGCCCTAAAACGATCACTCAACCGTCGGTGGGAAAACGACCGGTCACCGACCTTCCACGACAACGCTCACCCTTCACCGCGAGAGGCCACGCGCCGAAAGCCCGGGGCAGTTATTGGCCTCCACACACAATCGCACCCATATCTGACCTGGCGACTGATGAGCTGATTGACCCGTAAAAATCCGCATCAAGAATGCGCGGGACTCACCGCACTCGACAGTGAAGAGCACCCCGGACCCGCCGGGAACAGTGGCACGCGGCGGCCGAGCGGGTGCACGCGGCGGTGACCGAACACACCACCACGTCGGCCGGGCCGAACCGCTTCGAGACGGAGCGGACAGTGAAGAAGACCGCACAGCCCCCGGAAGAGGGGGCGGGTTATAGCGGGGCAGGACCTTGCCAGGTGAGCAGACGTCGCATCTCGCGATTCTCCGGGTGGGCCAGGAGTTCGGCCGTTTCCCGGTGGTGACGAGGGTGTGCTCGTTGCGGGCCTGCCCGCAGTCGCGGCGGTGAAGACGGCGGGAGGGGGCGTCCTCGGTGTGCTGGTGGAATTGTTCCACCACCCACTGCCGGGTGATCGCGCCGTCGACGGGGACTTCGCTGTAGTCCTCGCCGGGAATGGGGTGATCCGCTCGCTGAGGGCGCTGATCGCAGTGGGCGCGCCGGTGGCGTGGGAGCGGCCGTCGGCGTGCTCGTAGCGGGTCGGGAGGATGGCTTCGCAGTCGGCCCACCAGCGGCCGTCAGCAGTACGGGTCCCTTGAGTAAGGATGACGTCAAGTACTTGGCTGTCCGGCGCCGCCGCACCTCGCCCACAGGCCGATGTCCGCGCGCCACTGCTCTGCACCCCATGATTGGGGATTCTGGTTCGGATCAGAGGGTGCAGGGTGCGCCGAATGATCCCTCGGCGATCCCTCTGGGCGGGAGCCAGCTCCGGGGGAATCGAAGGAGGTACCTCTGGCCACGCTCTGCCCGAGGCGGGACGGTTTCCTTTGGCCTCGTACGAGGCCATCGGGCACATGGCTCACCGGTCAGGCCCGGGGTGTCCCCGGCGATCCGCCCGTGTACGCGAGCATGTCTTCCGGTGAGGCGGCCCTCCGCCCCCGGGCTTACATCGCCGCGTTGACCGGGCCGATGAAGGTCCCCGGGCGGGTGGCGCCCGACTGGTCCAGCAGCGCGCCGCCGTAGGGCCAGTCCAGCACGAGGTTCCTGCGCTCGTTCGGCGGGGTGATGACCACCTGGTCCGGCGCGAACTTCCGGTCGTCGTCGCGGGTCGAGGCCAGGAATGTGATGTCGAAAGCGACCTGCTCGCCGGGGCTGACCGTCACGGGCCTGGGCTTCTCGTTGTCCCGCCGCAAG
>NZ_BBOX01000480.1 GCF_001553455.1 Streptomyces hygroscopicus subsp. hygroscopicus | reverse complement strand
CCTCGCCGACGCGGAGACATCGGCCGCGATACCCACCTTGGTGCCGACCTCGGCGCCGGAACCGCCCGTGGACCTGCCGGAGCCGCCGGAGGAACCCCCGGAACCGCCCGGGGCGATGGCCGAGGCGGCCGCGGACGGGCTCCCCTTGGCGTCGTTCCCGGAGCCGCCACCCCCGCAGGCGGTGAGCGAGAGCGCGGCAGCGGCGATCAGCGACGCGGCGGCGACGGTACGGGGACGGCTGCGACGGACAGCGGTCTTGCGGGCGGGGCGGGGCGCGGTGCGCTCTTGGGGGGTGAGCGTGTCGGAGAGGGTGAAGGACGGCAGCCCTTTGGTGAGGGGGCCGCCGTCTTGGGTTGCGGCGGGTGCACTCAGGCGGCGTGGCGGGTCTTACGGCGGCGTACGGCGAGGGCAGTGCCGCCACCGGCGGCGATCAGCGTGGCGGCCACGCCGGCAATCGCCGCGGTGTTGTCGTTCGTGCCGGTCTCGGCGAGGTCGGAGCCCTTGGCCACAGTCGACGGAGCGCTGTTGGTCTTCATGGTCGTGTCGATCCAGCCCGCGTAGGCGGGCGCGCTGGTGTAGAGGCCGGGGCCCTGCGAGCACGGCACTTTCGGGGCGCCGGGCCCCGAGGTGACGCCGATCAGCTCCCAGCGGCCGTTCCGGCCCTTTTGGACCTGCGGTCCGCCGGAGTCCCCGAAGCACGCCATGGCCTTGGGCACGGTGGTGATCGTGCACAGCCGGGTCCGGTCCGCGTAGCCGGGCGCGCACTCGGACTCGGCGCCCCTGCGGGTGTTCAGCTCCTGCAGCCGGTCCGGGAACTTCAACTCGGTGTCGGCGGTGGTGCCGAAGCCCAGGAGCCGGGTCGGCGTGCCGGGCCGCCCTGCCTGCTCGGCGATCTTGATCGGTTGCTGGGCGACCGGGCGGTCCAGGCGTATCAGCGCGATGTCGTTCTTGTTGGCGGCCTTGTTGTCGCCGTTCACATAGCCGGGATGGACGAAGGTCCGGTCGATCTTCCGGACGGTGCCGCCGGACTTGCGGTAGTCGCTGCCGACCCGCACGATGCCGTCCAGCTTGATGCCCTCGACCGTCAGGCAGTGAGCCGCCGTCAGCACCCACTGCTGATCGATCAGCGACGCTCCACAGTTCCCGTCGATCAGTCCCTGGTCCGGGGCCGACTCGGGGATGGTCGCCATGAACGGGTACCGCTCGGTGGAGTCCGATCCGTTGACGATGGCTCCGGCACTGCCGGCCATGACGGTGACGCAGGCCGCAGCAGCGAAAGCGCCGACGGCAGCGGTGCGGGCGGTACGGCGGCGCAGCGGCTTGAAGCTGAACACAGAAGGGGGTCCCCTTTGGGCTTGGTGGATCCGTATGCATGCAGCCTCGTCGTCGGATGCCTGCCGGACCATCCCGGCAGCGGGCCGGTCGATGGTGAGGCCAGCCCTCCCTCTGCACTGGGGAAAACCCGGCGCCCGGAGTATGGCTTGCCCGGCGAGCGACTTCGCAAAGCGCCGGACAAGCCCCCGGAAGCAGCCACCGGCCCTGGAGCCAGGACACAGACGAATACGCCCTAA
>NZ_BBOX01000479.1 GCF_001553455.1 Streptomyces hygroscopicus subsp. hygroscopicus | reverse complement strand
CAGGGCCCGTCGTCCAGGAGACGGGCGGTACGCCGAGGTAGGTCCGCTCGTCGGCGAGTTCTGCCAGGACGCGGACCTGCCGCAGGTGCCAGCTCGTCGCGGACCCCACGGCCACCAGCCAGTACAGGGTGCCGTACCTGTCCTGGATCACGGCACCGGTCTCGTCACCGAGCGTCTTCAGGGCACGTTCCCCGACGATCGAGGCTGCCCTGACGGCATCCCACCACGTGCCGACCGGTAACGCCTCGACGTCCACAGCGGGCGGTGGTGTCCACGGCAGGACTTGGGGATTCGTCGGCACGGTAGCCCCCGGCATCATCGGCGATCAGGTGGTAACCGACCGTAAGAGCGCCGGGGGCGGAGAAGGGGCAGAGATTCTGCCCCTCGAACACCGATTCAAGCGGCCAACATGCCGATCTTCACCGCCAACTCGGCAGCACGACGACGATGCGCGGGAGCCTTCGCCTCCGTCTCCTCCAAGATGATGCGGCGCGCGTAGCCGTTGTACCGGATTGTCTCCGGCGCGGCCTCGTACGCCTTGTCCAGCGTCGCCAGCGCGGTCTCCGCCTGCCCGTTCAGCTGATAGCCACGCGCCTCCTCGATCCGGTGGCGGGCTCGCCGCGGCCGTGACCGGATCGACTTCGCATCCGCTTTCGCGGCCTGCCGCACAGATTCACCGCCCGCTCGCAATTCCACGGCGACCGTCACGGCGTGCGCACCCATGATGGCCCGGGAGAACGAGGTGATGGGGTGGTAATAGTCCTCTGGCAGCCGTTTGGCCATCTTGCCGGCGGTGTCCCAGTAGCCCCACGCAGTGCCGGTGTCCCCTCGCCGGGCGGCGGTGTACCCGGCCTCGAACTGGAGGGCGCCGGCGATGGCGCGTACATCGTCCGACGCGTCCGGCAACAGCGGCGCGAGGTAGCGCAGCGTCTCCAGGGTGACAGCGTCGGCCGCGTCGAAGTGGGCGGGCCCACTGTCACGGTGGGCCTGAGCAGCGAGCCATGCCGCTACACCGATGGCGTGCGGGTCCTCGCTCTCCTGGGCGGCGACCATGCCGCGCTCGGCCACACGCCAGAGAAGGGCGGGGTCGGGCTGGTAGGCGATGAAGAACTGGCTGAGGCCGTAGACCTCGGAAAGTACTGCTTGAGCCGCTCGCCGCTCGGGAGCGCGATCGGCCTGGCGTACGGCGAGTTGCGCGTCTCGGATGAGGCCCGGCAGGAGGCCGCCGATCACCTCGCGGTGGTTGGGGGCGGAGTGGCGGGCGGCCCACGCGCTGTCGAGTCGTGCGCGCAGGTGCGCGGGGGAGGGCGCTCGGCGGTCGGCGGGGAGCGGGTAGGTGTCGACCGCGGCACGTACGGCGGGCAGCTTCGCGTGGCCGGGCCCGGTGAAGAGCTCGATGGGCATGGTCTGGTCGCCGGTGAGGTCGGAGAGGTCGCGGACGCGTAGCACCTCCGCGATGCGCAAGATCATGGGAAGCCCGGGTGTGTGGAGAGTGCCGTTTTCGATCTGCTTCACCCAGCTCGGCGACTTGCCGAGGAGACCTGCGAGGACGGTGCGGCTCATGCCTCGGCGTGTGCGGAGAACGTGCATGCGCTGGCCGAAGACCAGCGGGTGGTCCAGTGGGTCCGAGGTGGCATCAGATGACATGGCCTTGCCCCTCTCTGTCCAGCTCGTCACCGCCAGAGTATGGGGCAGGGCCGTTGTCGTGTGAGACGGTTCGCTCCCAGGCACGCTGAATACGTCGCTCATGGAACCAGGCGGGCCGGGCTGACGAGCGACGTGTGGTCCGGCCGTGGACATCCCCCAGCAAGATCAGCGTCACGATGGATGTCGGCACGTACGTACCCGACCCCTGAAGCGGGAAGCGATCGCCCACATGGACCGGATGCTCGGCCGCCGCCGACGTTGATGTCATCCGCGGATGTCAAAGACCCCCAACCGGGATCGGCTGGGGGTCTTTTCGCCGGTGGGCGCAGACGGGTTCGAACCGCCGACATCTGCCTTGTAAGGGCAGCGCTCTACCGCTGAGCTATGCGCCCCGGGGGAGCTGTCAGCCTACAGGGTCACCGGGGTGGTGCCGCAATCGACGGGAGGGTGCCGTGCCCTGGAGAGGGCCGCGGATCGCGAACCGGACCGAGCACTGTGCTCGTCAGTGACGGGTGGGAGAATGACATTCGGACCTGGGCGATCCAACGGGAGCGGGAAGTGGCGGCGACATCTGCAGAGCCTGCGCGTCCAGCGCGCCGTCCGAGCCGTCCGGCCGCCGCCCCGTACCGCCCGGTGGCGCGGGTGCGCCGGCCGCGCCGTCCCTCCGTGCTCGGGCTGGTGCTGCTGCCGGTGCCGCTGTTGGCGGTGGTGGGGTCGCTGTCGTTCGCCGGCGGGCACGGGGCGCGGCGGTGGTTCGGCGGGCGGGGGGAAAGTCAGCGGGCGGAGGCGCAGGCGGCGAAGGACGCCGCCGCGGCGGCGTTCTACGAGCTGGACACCGCCCAGCGGGACCTGCGCATCTCCATCGAGACCATCACCGCCGTGGACGATTCGCCCGCCGCGCGCCGGACGGCGTCCGACTTCGCGGCGCTGGGGCAGCGGATCGACCAGGTCAGCCGGGACTACATCACGGCCGTGGACGCGCACGATCTGGACCGGGACGACCTGGACGCGGCGACGGCCTCCCGGGCTCGGGCCGATCTGACCCGGGCGAAGGAGGCCCTGGAGCGCACCAAGGCGGATCTGGACCGGTTCGCGCAGGGGCTGGGGCCGCTGCTGGAGCAGGCCGAGACGCGGCTGGCGCGGCTGGTGCCTGCGGTGGAGCGGGCGCGGCAGGCGTTGCTCGCGGCGAGCAACGCGCTGGACGCGGTGCGTGCCTCGGGGCTGCGGGCGGACGATCTGGCGGCCCGGCTGGCGGCCCTGTCGCCCGAGTTGACCAAGCTCAACCAGGGCGCCGGGCAGCACGGCGTGCAGGAGACCCTGCGGCGCGCCGATGACGTGCTGCGCAGGGCCGAGGCGGTGCGCGGGGAGGCCGAGCGGCTACCGGAGCGGGCGGCCGAGATCGACCGGCGGCTGGTGTCGCTGCGTACCCGAGCGCAGGCGATCACCACCCGGGCCGCCGGGGTCGAGCCCGTCCTCAGCGAGCTGCGCCGCCGCTACAGCGCGGCCTGCTGGCAGGACCTGCAGCCGGTCCCGGCGCAGGCGGCCCGGGACGTGGCGCGGGCCGAGGAGAAGCTCAAGGAGGCGCAGGCGGCCCGCGAGGAGCAGCGCTGGCCGGACGCCACCGCGCTGCTGACCACCGTACGGGCGCTGCTGAACACCACGGACGAGGCCGTCTCGGCGGCCGGGGACCGGCTGCGGCGGCTGGACGAGGTGTCGTACGACCAGCAGAAGGAGATCGAGCGCACCCGGTTCGCGGTCCGCGACGCCCAGCGGCTGGCCATGGCCGGGCGCAGCACGCCCGATCCGCGCCACGCACGCCCGCTGGACGATGCCGTGGAGCGCCTTGAGCGGGCCGTCGCGGGGCTGGAGGGGCGGCATCCGGACTGGTGGCACTTCCTCTCCGAGACGGAGGCCGTACGGCAGACCGTCGCCCGGGTCGTCCAGGAGATCCGGGAGGAGCGGGGCGGCGGGCACTGAGCCCGGGGCGTTCGGCGCGCCGGTTCGCGGGCTGACGCGCTGATTCAGGGGCTCATTCGGGGGGCTGACCTGCGTATCGGTGGTTATGCTCCTGCCATGCCTCGCTATGAGTACCGCTGCCGCGCCTGCGGCACCACCTTTGAGCTGAACCGGCCCATGGCCGAGTCCTCCGCTCCCGCGTCCTGCCCCGACGGGCACGACGACACGGTGAAGCTGCTGTCCACCGTGGCCGTCACCGGTGCCTCCTCCTCGTCCGCCGCCTCGTCCCGGCCCCCGTCCGGCGGCGGTGACGGCGGCGGCTGCTGCGGGGGCGGCTGCTGCGGCTGAGCGGCTGAGCGGCTGAGCGGCTGAGCGGCTGAGCGGCTGAGTTGAGCCTAGGGGGACGGAGGCGGATCCTGGGAGGTGCGTACCCGCGCTGCGCCTCCCGAGGTACCGGACGTACGTGGCGGTGAAGTGGCCCGCGGGTACGGCCTCGGCCGCGACGAGCGCGAAGCCGGGGTCCGGCGCTGCGGAAGGAGGCCGGAGATGGCCGTCGGCCGCCCCTCCCCCATCGGTCCTCACCCTGCCGGAGTCGCCCGGCACTTCCCCGAGCGCATCGGCGGGCACATCAAACTCGATGAACACCTGCCGGTCGATCACCGGTTGAGCAGGGTTTATCGCATCGGCGCCGGGCTCATGGGGCTGGTGCTCGTCGCGTTCGGCATCCTGGGGCTCATCAACCGGGTCGGGTTCTTCGACATCGGCGGCCACACGGTCGCCGGTCTGAACACCAACGGCACGTTGAGCGTGCTGTCCATCGTCATCGGGCTGTTGCTGTTCGTCGGCATGGTCATCGGGGGCAACTTCGCCTCGTCGCTCAATATGGTGCTCGGGCTGCTCTTCCTGCTGAGCGGCTTCGTCAATCTGGCGCTGCTGGAGACCCCGTTCAACTTCCTGGCGTTCCGGCTCCAGAACGTCCTGTTCAGCTTTGTGGTGGGGCTGCTGCTGATGTGGTTCGGCATGTACGGACGGGTCAGCGGCGGGCTGCCGCATGACAATCCGTACTGGCTGGCCCGCCACCCCGAGCAGGCCGAACGCGAGGCCCGCGCCCGTGAGCTGATCGCCGCACGCGGTCGCGCCGCCGAGCAGACCGGTGCGGGGGCCGCGCCCGGCACCCCGCTCGCCCCGGGCACCCCGCTCACCCCCGGTGCCCCGAGCGCCCCTGACACCCCGGGCTGGCTTCTCAGGGCCGGTGCGCCCGGACCCGCCGAGCCCGGTGGCGCCGCCGAGCGCCGCGGGCCCGGCGAGGAGCCGGGGGGACGGGCCGGTCAGCCGCCCGGTAAGTGGGGGAAGCTGGACCAGCCCGGCGGTGCCGCCGAACCCACCGGCGAGACGGCGCGCGCCCCCGAGCACCCGGCCCCCCGGCGCTGGGCCCGCGCCCGGCGGCTCGGCGACCGGCTGGGTGGTCGGCTGGGCGACCGGCTCAGCCGCGCCGGCGCGCGATCGTCAGGCCGTCCGCGACGGTGAGCATGACCGCCTCGGTCCGGGCGTCCGCCGCGACATGGTCGTTGAACGCCTGGATCGCGGCGCCCGCGCTCGACGGCGCCGTGTCCGTGACCTGCCCGTGGTAGAAGACGTTGTCCGCGACGATCAGCCCGCCGGGGCTCATCCGCGGGACCAGCTCCTCCCAGTACGCGATGTAGTTCTGCTTGTCCGCGTCCAGATAGGCAAGATCGATACGGGGCTCGGCGGGCATCGCCCGCAGGGTGTCCAGGGCGGGCGCGATCCGCAGGTCGATACGGTCCTCGACCCCGGCCTTGGCCCACGCCTTCCGCCCGTACGCCGTCCACTCCTCCGACACGTCGCAGGCGATCAGCCGGCCGCCGGCGGGCAGCGCCTGGGCCATGGCCAGCGCGGAGAAGCCGGTGAAGGTGCCGACCTCGACGATGTGGCGAGCGCCGGTCAGCCGGACTAGGAAGGCCAGCAGCGGGGCCTGCTCCTCGGCGGACTGCATCCCGGCCTGCTCGGGAAGCGTGCGATGGGTGACCTCGACGAGTTCGCGCTGCACCGGGTCGAGCGGCGGATTGTGCCGCAGGACGTACTCGTACAGCTCGGCCGTGACCGGTGTGCTCTTGTTCTCGGCCATCACGGCCTCCTTCCGGCTCATTCGGCGGCTCTCCGCTTCCGGCTCGTTCCCACGGCCCTGCTCCCGATCCGTTCGACGGCCACGCTTCCGGCTCGTTCGGCGGCTTTCGGCTTCCGGCTCGCTCCGACGGCTCTGCGGGAAACATACCGCCCGCCGGGCGCGGGCGCCGGGTCAGCCCCGGCCGCAGGCACCGCCGCCCCGGTCACCCCCAGCCGCAGGCACCGCCGCCCCGGTCACCCCCAGCCGCAGGCGCCGCCACCCCGGTCAGCCCCGGCCGCGGGAGAGGGCCCGGATGGCCTGGCTGCGGGCCCGCGCCCAGCTGACCGAGGAGCGTTCGCCCAGAGCCCGGACGATGATCTCGCCCGCCGCGACGCCCTTCTCCTCGACCACGGTCAGGTGGGGCGCCGTCCAGCCTGCGGCGGCCAGTTCGCCGTGGCCGGGCCGCCAGGCGCGGTCGGCGGCCAGCAGCAGATCGGCGTCGAGCAGCGAATCGCCCGCCGCGAGCACCTCGTCCACGCCGGTCCGGCTCTTGACCTCGGCGACCGCCGCGCTCTTGGTGAGCGGTTCCGGCACGGCGTAGATCTTGCGCCCCTGGAGGGAGACCGTCCAGCCGCGCGGCTCGGCCCACTGGCTGAGTTGCTTGACGTAGCTCTCGGGCAGCAGTTCCCGTTCGACCACGAGATAGGCGAACAGCTCCTCCGCCGCCCGCTCCTTGAGCAGCCAGGCGGGGTCGGCGGTGGCCCTGAGATGGGCGCGGACCTCCTCCAGGGGGGCGCATGCGTCGGCGAGGGTGGCGCGCACCCGCGCGTGCCAGTCGGGGTCCGGCTCGCCGTCCACCAGCAGCTGGCCGCCGTTCGCGCAGATCGCGAAGCGGGGGGCGGGGCCGGGGAGGCGGATGCGGCGGTACTGCTCGACGGTGCGGGTGGTCGTGGGGACGAAGACGGAGGTGCGGACCAGCTCGGCGAGCAGCCCGGCCGCGGTCTCGGTGAGGTACGACAGCGGCCGGCCCTGGTACACCTCGACGCACAGCAGCCGCGGGGCCTCGGCGTCCGGCATGTCGAGGCCGAGCGCCGCCGCGGAGTAGATCAGCGTGCGGTCGAGGTCGCTCGCCACCAGAACGCTCATCCCGTGGCCACCGTTCTCTCGTCCCTGTCGGTCCTGTTCGCCTTGCCGACCGCTTTTCCGTCGGCCCCGGTGGCGCCCCGGGTGTAGCGCGGGTGGATCAGCCCGACGCAGGTGTACGGGAGCCCCTCGGTCTCCTCGACCGGCACGCCGCGCTGCTCGGCGAGCAGCCGCACATGGTCCAGGTCCGGGCCCGCGCCGCGCTGGGCGAGGATCTTCCACGGGACGCGGCGCAGCAGCACCCGGGTGGTCTCGCCGACGCCCGGCTTGACCAGGTTGACGTCGTGGATGCCGTATTCCCGGCTGATCCGCTCGACCGCGGCCCACCCCTCCCAGGTGGGGGTCCGGTCGGTGACCGCGAGCCGCTTGGCGTCGGCCACGGCGTCCTCGGCGACCTCGGCGAAGCGGGCCGAGACGGTGTCCAGGAAGTCGCCGGAGACGTCGGAGCCGGCGAGTTCGCGGTAGTACTTCGCGCCGTGGAAGTCGTTCGGGCCGACGAGGTCGGCGCGGAGCACGGTGCGGGATATCAGCCCGGAGACGGTCGAGTTGAGGCATGCGGAGGGGACGAGGAAGTCGTCCCGGGTGCCGTAGGTGTCCACACACCGGCCGGGGTCGGCGAGGACCGCGATCCGCGGATCGAAGTCCGGGTACGGGGCGAGGGCGTCCGACAGCTCGCGGGTGATGGCGCCCTTGCCGGTCCAGCCGTCGACGAAGACGACGTCGGACGGGTCGTGGTGGTCGGCCAGCCAGCGCAGCGCGGCGGTGTCGATACCGCGTCCGCGCACGATGGACACCGCGTAGTGCGGGAGGTCGAGCGCGTGGGCGTGGCGCGCCCAGCGGCGCATCAGCACGCCGACGGGGGTGCCGGCGCGGGCGAGCGAGACCAGTACGGGGCGCGGGGAACGCTCGGCGAGCACCGTCTCGGTGACCGCGCCGACGGCGCGGGCGATCCGGGCGGCGGAGGCGTCGAGGGCGGCCCGGTAGAGCTCCTGGTACCGCTCGCTCGGCTGGTACTCCACGGGCAGCGACTCGGCGTAGTGCGCGCCCCCGCTCTGGATCGCCTCCTCCCGCTCCTCGGTGGGCGCTTCGAGGGTGACGTGGGAGAAGTCCTGGAGCAGCCAGCCGACCTCGTCGGGGGCGTAGGAGGAGAACTCGGGTCCACGCAACGGCCCGTGCGAGGGCTCGTGCGAGGGCTCGTGCGGCGATCGGTGCATGGGCTGGGCCTGCCGTTCGGGGGCGGTGCGGGGGGTGGGCGGGGTGGCTGGGGTGGCTGGAGTGGCTGGGGTGAGTGAGGCCGCCGGGGTGGCTGCTGGGGCGAGCAGGGTTCCCGGGGTGGCAGTGGTGGTTGGGGTGGCTGGGGTGGTTGAGGCAACTGCGGCAACTGCGGCGGCTCGTCGGTCCTGGGGGCGGTAGGACGGTACGACGGCCAGCAGCAGCCGGTCCGTCTGCGCGCTCAGGGCGGCGAGCAGCCCGTCGGGGGCGTGCAGCGCGGGGGTGTCGGCGACCGAGTCCACGACGGCGACGACGGCGTCGAAGCGGCGGCCCGGATCGGCGCCGGGCGCCACGTTGTAGGCGTAGCGCGGCCCGGGGCCGTCGGCGGGCTCGTCGTGCGCGGGGAAGGTGAGCCGCGTCCGGATGGCGTACCCGGGGTCGTCGACGGCGAGCACGGGTGAGCGGGTGGTCGTCGAGTACCGCACCTCGACGCCGTCGAGGACCTCGTCGAGCGCTTGGGCGATCCGGAGCGGCGCGTACATCAACTCCTCGAACCCGAGGACCAGGACGCGGCGGTACGGGCACGGCGGCAGGGGCCGGACCGGGGAGGCGGCGTGCGCGCCACCGCCCTGCCCGGCCGGGGTGCCGGGGGCGTCGGATTGCCCCGGGGCGGCGGGGCGGCTCGGGACCGCAGCGGGACCAGCGGCCCGGCCACCGGTCTCCCCCGCCCTCGCCCCAGCCGTCTCCCTCGCTGCCGTCGCTGTCGTCGCCGTCGCTGTCGTCTCCGTCGCTGTCGTCTCCGTCGCTACCGTCGCCGTCGCTGCCGTCGCCGTCGCTGCCCTCGCTGCCGTCGCCGGAGGGGCGTCGGCCTCGGCGGGCGCGGCCGTGCCGTCGGGCGCGGTGGGTCCCCCCGGAACCGCCGGGGTGCCGTCGGCGAGCGCGGCGGGACACGGCTCGTGACCGCCCGTTGCCCCTGCCGGGGCATCGCCCCGGAGCTGGGGCGTCGCCCCGGCGGGCGGGGCCGGGTGGTCCGGCGCCTTCGCCAGCGCGTCAGCGATGCGGGCCGCCATGGCGGGAAGCGCCGCTTCCAGGCGGGCACGGTGGGCGGGGGTGAAGCCGTGACGGCCCCCATCCGGGAGCCCTTCGGGCCAGCCGAGGTCAACACGAGCGACGGCCGAACCCGCACCAGAGGCGGCACCCGCCGAGGACGCGGCACCTGCCGCAGCCGCCGAGGCCGCCGAGGCCGCCGAGGGCACGGTGGAGGCACCTGCTGAGGACGCCGGGGAGACGCCCGCCGACGCCGCCGAAGGAACACCCGCTGAGGACGCAGCGCAGGCACCCGCCGAGGAGGCTGCGGAGACACCCGCCGAAGCCACCGGCAAGGCACCCGCCGACGCCACCGTGGGGCCGGTCGTGCCCCCACCGTCCGCCTCGGCGGCGTCCCCACCGCCGACATGCCCCGCGTCCGCACCCCCGGCGCCCGCCGCGGCAGCCTCGTGCGCGGCCACCAGCCTCGCGCCGCGCTCCAGGACGTCCTCCGGGAGGTGGACCGATCCGGCCGCCGCGGCGACCAGGTCAACGCGGGCGCCGAGGTCGGCCGCGAAGGCGTCCAGGTGGGCGCGGTCCTCGGGGGAGCGCATGTCCACCAGGGCGACCACCACGTAGTGGTCGCGGGGGAAGCGGCGGTGGAGGGCGGCGATGGTGTTCAGGATCGTCCGGCCGGTGGAGAACTCGTCGTCCACGAGGACCAGCGGGCCCTCGGAGCCGAGCAGCCCAGGGTCCTCGGGGAGCAGCAGATGGGAGGTGGCGTGGCTGTGCTCCTCCTCGAAGCCCCCCACCGTGGCGACGCCCGGGACCGGACGGCGGGTGGAGTGGAGGTACGGCGCGAGGGCGAGCCCGTCGGCGACGCTGTGGCCGAGGCCCGTGGCCGTCTCCGCGTACCCCAGCACCACCGCGCGGGCCGCCGCCTCGTCCCCCAGCAGCTCCCGCACCCGGCGGCCGAGCCGCACGCCCGCGCCGTAGACGGTGGCGGGCCGCTGCGGAACATGCTTGCCGAGCACGTTGGAGACCAGCAGATGCGCCCGCTTGGGGTTGCGCCGCAGCGCGAGCCCGAGCAGCTCGCGCAGCTCCGCGCCACCGCCCTCGCTCCCCTGACCGCCGCGACGACCGCCACGGCCCTCACCGCCGCGCTCCTCACCGCCGCGCGCCTGACCACCGTGGCCCCGCCCGTCGGCGTCCTCGCCCCGCACGTCGCCGTCGCCGTCCTGGCCCCGCACGACGCCGTCCTGGCCCGGCCCGTCGCCGTCCCAGCCATCGCGGTCCGAGCCGTCGCCGTCCCAGCCGTCGGAGTCGCCCCGGCCGCCCCGGTCACCCCCGCCGCCAAAGCCGCCCTGGCCACCCTCCAGCCGTACTCCCAGCCGGTCCGCGACCCACTGTCCCGACCACACGTTGCCCACGCTCACGCCGCCGCGCCTCGTTTCCGTCATCACTCGTCCTCGGGCCGTCCCGGGTCCCAGCCCCGGCTCCCGGCCCCGAACCCGAACCCGGCCCCAGGACCCGGACCCCGGACCCCGGACCGGGACGGCCCCGGCTCCCGGACCCGGACCCGAATCCAGACCCGAATCCAGACCCGACTCCCGGCCCCGAATCCGAAACCGGTTCCAGGACCCGGACCCCGGACACGAATCCGGGACGGCCCCGGCTCCCTGACCCGAACCCGAATCCAGACCCGGCTCCCGGCCCCGGCCCCGTTCTACGTCCGCAGGCTCGCCGCCAGCAGCTCCACGAAACTCACATCCTCCCGGGCCACCCCGAAGACCTCCGCGCGCCGCAGGGTCCGCTCGGCCCATGCCCGGTGCGGCTTCACCTCGTTCATTTTGTTGGTGTACGACGAACGCAGCACACCGCCCCCGCCGCGCTGGGGTTCCAGGATGTCCACCGCGTCGCTGAACTCCTCGTGGCTGACGACGGAGAGCGCGTGCACGGGGGCGACGTGGGTGGGGTGGATGCAGGTCTTGCCCTGCAGGCCGTTGGCCCGGTCCAGCTCGATTTCGCGCAGCAGCCCGTCCATGTGGTGCTCGATCAGCTCGGTGCGCAGGGACTCGGCGCGACCGCTGCTGAAGGGGCTGATCCGCAGCTGCGGTTTGAACATCCGCTCATGGGGTCGGAAGTACTCCCACACCGGTCCGGTGACCGTGAAGCCCGTGCCGTCGGCCCGTCCCAGCATGTTCACCACGTCCGCGATCACGGACGCGATCATCTGGACGTCGTAGGCGGTCATGTCCGGCGCCCTGCGCAGCCCGTACGCCGAGCACAGGTCGGTGACCCCCAGGCGCAGCGCGAGCACCCGCTCCCGGTATTTGTCGACGATCCGGCCGATGCCGCTCAGGGTCTCGGTGCGCGTCTCGCGGTGCATCAGCTCGGGCGATTCCAGGACCGGCATCGCATAGAGCTGCCGTCCGCCCAACTCACTTCCGGCCCCAGCATTTTCGGCCGATATCAGCGCCTCGAGGAAGGCCGCGCCGCGCTCCTCGGTGAACTTCGGCAGGACGAATCCGGACAGCAGCCGCACGCCCGCGCCGAGCCGGGTGACCAGATCGGTGATCTGCTCGGGGGTGCGGACCCGGATGAAGAGCAGCGGGAGCGGGGTGCCGGGGCCGCGCCCGGACAGCTCCGCGAACTGCCGTACGAGGTTCTCCTCCGCCCCCGGCACGTCGGCGTCGTCGATGGAGTCCTCCAGGCACAGCACCATGGACACCACGCCCTGAGTCGCCTGTTTGACGATGTCCTCGGCGAGCCGGGGCCGGGTCGCCGGGCAGTAGAGGGTGGCGCCGAGTGCGACGGCCAGTGTCTGGGGCGGGGAGTCCACGGTGAACTCACCGGGCTCCCGGTGGAAGAGGCTCGCCCGCACCTCGCCCGGCAGATGTCCAAAATGCCGCATGTAACTCCCCGAACTGCCGGTACACCGTCTCGGCCACGCGGACCCGCGGTTGGCCGATAATCGTACGTGCGGCCATGGGTCAAAAGTTCCCCAAGAGCGCGAAAATCACGTAACCCATATGCGTCCATCCAGTGTCCGGGATGCCCGCCCCGCCACCCCGTACCACCTCCGCTCAGCCACCCGCCCCGTACCCTGCGTTGTCCCGGCACCCCCCGGGAAGGCAGGATTGCGGCCATGACCCAGGCGATGCTGAAGGGATCGAACATCCCGCTGGAGGCCACGGCCATACGCGCGGTGCTGCGCTGGACCCCCGGTACGGGCGTGCCCGATGTCGATGCCTCGGCGCTGCTGCTGGGCACGGACGACCGGGTGCGCTCGGACGAGGACTTCGTCTTCTACAACCAGCCGCACCACCCCTCGGGCCTGGTCCGGCACCTGCCCAAGAAGCCGGTCCAGGACGCGCTGACGGACACCATCGAGGCCGAGTTCTCCGGGCTGGGGCCGGAGGTGCGCCGGGTGGTGCTCGCCGCCTCCGCGGACGGCGGCACCTTCGGGCAGGTACGGGATCTGAGCCTGCTGCTGTACGACGCCTCCTCCGATGCGCCGGACACCACGGACGCCGAGCCGATCGCGATCTTCGCGGTGCTGCCGGAGACCGGCAAGGAGGCCGCGCTGATCTGCGGTGAGCTCTACCGGCGCGGTGACGGCTGGAAGTTCCGGGCCCTGGGGCAGGGCTATGAGTCGGGGCTGGTCGGGCTGGCCACGGAGTACGGGATCTCGGTGGAGGACGGCG
>NZ_BBOX01000478.1 GCF_001553455.1 Streptomyces hygroscopicus subsp. hygroscopicus | reverse complement strand
GGCCGCGACCCGGGGCGGCAGGAAGAACGAGCGGACGGCCACCCGGCCCAGCGCCGCGGCCCCCCGGCTCCGGGCGGCCGACGCGGGCTCCAGCACCAGCGCGACGGCACCGGACTCCGGCCTGTCGGCCCCCGGTTCGCCCTCGGGCAGCGCCTCCTCGGTGGCCCCGGCCAGCAGCCGCCGGGCCCGGCCCGCGGCGATGGCCCGCCGGCCCGCCTGGAGCGCTTCGAGGCCCGCGACCCGGGGGCTGGTGAAGGTGAGGTTGAAGCCCTTGAGGTCGTGTTCGGTGGCCAGTCGGCTGCCGAAGAGGTTGACGGAGAAGTAGGGCGCGAGGGCCGGGGACAGATCCTCGGCACCGGTGGCGGTGATCGTGCGGTCCATCATGTGGTGCAGCGCGACGGCCGCGCTGTTGGTGCCCACCGCGGCACCCCGCTCCTCGGGCCCGACCGCCTCCAGCGCGCCCGGGCCCGCCTGCGCCAGTGCGCCTTTGGCCGCGGCCAGGAAGTACTGGGAGGCGGCGGGCAGGTACTTGTAGCCGCGCCGGCCGAGCGCCGTACGGAAGTCGAAACCGTCCGCGCTCACGGTGCCGATGCCCGTCACCACCAGGCCGCCGGCCGGATCGTCGGTCACGCGGCCGCCTCCCCGAAGACGAGCGAGATGTTGTTGCCGCCGAAGGCGTAGGCGTTGACCAGGCCGTATCCCCCGGTCATGGGCGCCGAGCCGGACGGCAGCGGCACCGCGCACGCGGGGTCCGGCTCGCCGATGGGCACGTTCGGCGGCAGCGTCTTGTGGTGCAGCACCAACGCGGCGGCCAGCGCGGCGAACGCGCCCGCCGCGCCACCGGTGTGCCCGATGAGCGCCTTGACGCTGTAGAGGGGCGTACGGGGAGCCAGCGCGCCCAGCACCCGGCTCTCCACCACGTCGTTCAGCTCGGTGCCGGTGCCGTGCGGCATCACGAATCCCAGCCCACCGGGTCCCGACCCGTCCCCGGCCCCCGCCTCCCGCAGCGCCTCGCGCATCGCGCGCTCGATCTGCGCGCCGGAGGGCTCGGGGGCGGTCGCGTGGTAGGCGTCGCAGCTCCAGCCGGCGCCCGCCAGGCGGCCGTAGACGGTGCGCGCGCCGCGTGCGCGGGCGTGCGCGGCGGACTCCAGGACGAGCACGGCGGCGCCCTCGCCGAAGACGGTGCCGCGCCGCTCTGCGGAGAACGGGCGGCAGCGCTCGGGGTCGATGGCACCCAGCCGGTTGAAACAGCCGAGCGCGACCCGGGAGTACGCCTCGGCGCCGCCCGCGATGACCACGTCGGCCTCGCCGGAACGGATCAGGTCGGCGGCCACCGAGAGGGCGTAGCCGCTGGCGGCGCACGCGTTGCTGACGCAGGTGTTGACGCCCTGCGCGCCGAACCAGCCGCCGACCACCGAGGCCACCGGGAAGGCGGGCGCCCAGCGGCCGGAGGCCGGGGCCTGTCCGGACCACCAGCCCTCGTGCAGATCGGTGTCACCCATACCGCTGCTGAGGGCGACGGCCACCCGGCGCGGGTCGAGCCCGGCGCGCGGATCGAGCCCGACGCGCGGGGCGTCCGGCCCCGCGTCCCGTCCCGCGTCGCGCACTCCGCCCCGTCCCGCGTCCTGCCCGGTGTCCCGTTCCGCGCCCTGCCCGGTGTCCCGTCGCCTGTCCCCTCCCGCGTCCCGTCCCGTGTCCTGTGCCGCGCCCCGTCCCCTGTCCCGTCCGGTGTCCGGCGCCGGCGGTCCGGCGAGCCCCGCGTCGAGGACCGCCTCGCGGGCCGCCGCGAGCGCGAACCGCGAGCCACGCCCCAGCGGCAGCCCGTCCTGCTCCTCCGGCCCGTCCGGCACGTCGGCCTCCGGGACCAGGTACATCAGCGGATGGTCCATGTGCGCGAGCGGATCGGGGACCCGCAGCGGCGCGGTGTCCGCCGCGTGCATCCCCCGCCAGAAGGCGTCCGTGCCCGCGCCCAGCGGGGACAGCGCGCCGAGACCGGTGACCAGTACGTCGTCCATCAGGCGCCGCCCGGCTTCCCGCCGAGCGCGGCCAGCACCCGACGGTCGAAGGGGACCAGCCGCCAGTCGCGGCGGTTCTCGATCTCGGCGTAGCCGTGGACGATCCGGCCGGTCGCGGTGAGCGCGAGCGCGCCGTCGCGGATGACGTAACAGTCCATCCGTGCGGTGTAGGTGAGGTCCTTGAAGATCTCCTCGACCGTGTAGACGGTGTAGAGGTCCTCCTCCATCACCGCCTCGCCGACAACGCGTATCGAGGACCGGGGAACGACCGGTATCCACCGGCGGTCGTCCAGCAGGGTCTTGATGGAGATGCCGCGGTCGAGGACGAAGCGGTCCTTGGCCTCCTCCATCAGCCGCAGATAGCCGGACATCTGCAGCCGCTCGGTGAAGTGGCAGTACGGATAGGGGATGGTCCACTTCCAGGCGTAGGCGTTGCGGCCCTCGGTCAGCGAGGCCAGGACGGCCCGCTCGCCGCCGTCCGGCAGCGGCATCCGGGCCGGTGCGGACTCGTCCGGGTGCGCCTCCACCCCCAGCCGGTCCACCACGAAGGGGGCCCATTCGGCGGGCGGTTGGCCGGGCGCCGCCAGGTAGGTGTCGGCGCGCAACGAGATGCGCACCTTGGCGGTGACGGCCTTCAGAACCGAGCCGCCGCGCTCGACGCGGAGGGTCACCCGGAAGCCGAGGGTGGCGTCGTCGGCGGCGGTGTCCGGCACCACCTCGGCCTCGGCCACGTCGTCCATGTGGAAGGCGTGCAGGATGCGGGTCTCCAGCGTGACGACGTCCAGCCCGAGGCCGTGCTCCTCGTACAGCCGGCGGGCGGGCGCCCCGGAGTCCGCGAAGTGCACCAGCACGGCTTCCTCGACGAGGTAGTTGACGTGTTTGAAGCCGATCCAGGTGCAGATGTTCGAGCCCTCGTAGCGCGGGCGCATCCGGACGGTGGTGACGTCCGTCAGCAGGGCTTTCGTGGACATCGGCGGGGCGGCGGCGGTCATCGGGAACACTCCATGGCTGAAAGGGGGGCACGTGCGGCGGGGGGCCGGTGGCACCGGGCGGGCGTGGGGCGCAGCAGCAGTCCGGCCACGGCGTCCGCGGTGTCGTCACCGCTGGTGATCAGCGCCTGGCGGGACACGGGCACCGAGGCGGACGCCGACGCGGACGCCTCCGCCGACACGGGCACCGACGCCAACGCCTCCGCCGCCGGCCCCGGGTCGGGCACCGCCGCCGGGTCCGGCGCGGCTCGTGCCCCGCCGTCGGATGCGGCCCGGTCCCCGAAGGCGGCACCGTCCCCGGCCCCGGACCCGGTCCCGCCCCCCGCCCGCTTTCCGGCCTCCGCGCGGGTCAGCCAGCCGACGGCCGCCGCGCACTGCAGCACCCCGAGGGCCCCGGAGGACCGGCCCACCGCGTCGGTGACGTCGTAGCGCGGCACGGTCTCCGGCACCGGTACGGCCCCGGCGGGCCGCTCAGCGTAACGCTCGGGAGTGAACCAGACGCCGGGTGCGGCGCCGCCGGGCAGCAGGGCCTCGATACAGCCGGTGAGCCCCGCCCGCCGTTCGTACGGGCCGAGGGCGGCGGCGGCCGGCACCCCCCGGGCCTCGGCCCACCGGGCGCCCTCCACGACGAGAGCCGCCGCGCCGTCCAGCAGCTCGTCGGCGGGGCGGCCGAGCAGATCCTCGACGACGGCGTTGTGCGTCTCCACGCCGATCACCACCGCGCGCCGGACCCGGCCCGCCGCGACCAGCGTGGCGCCCCAATGGACGGCGTCCAGGCCGGACGTCGCCCCGTTGCACAGCATCAGGTTGGGACCGCGCAGCCCGTGGCGGATGGCCACCCAGGAGGCGATCACATTGCTGGAGGCGTTCGGCAGGCTCATGGGGCTGAGGTCCATGGCCGAACGCTCGGCGATGGCGGCGGCGGTGAGGCACGCGGTGTCGAGGTTGCCCAGGTTGGAGCTGGCGACCACGCCGACGGTGTCGCCGGGCACCGTCACCTCCTCGCCGTCCGCGGGGATCAGGGCGGCGTCGCGCAGCGCGTCGAGCGCGGCGCACAGCGCCAGCCGGGTCGCCCGGTCCTTGTAGCGGTGGCCCCGGCGGCCGATCCGGACGGCGGTGTCGAACGGTTCGGGGGCGGGCCCGGCGGCGGGGGCGGCGGCACGGCGCAGCAGTGCGCCGGGGGTGGCGGCGCCGGGGAGGGCCAGGCCCACGCCGGTGACGACGACGTCGCCGGGGCGGTGCGTCATCGGTCGGCCCTCTCCACGATGGCGACCGCGTTGACACCGCCGAAGCCGAACGCGTCGATCTGCGCGACCCGCAGGTCCCCGCCGTCCCGCGCCGCGTCCCGGACGAACCGGAACGCCTCGGCCTCGGGCAGCGGTTCGGCCAGGCCCAGGGTGGGCGGCACCCGGCCGGAGGCCAGGGACTCCAGTGCGACGATCAGGCTGAGCAGACCGGAGCCGCCCGAGGTGTGGCCGGTCATGGACTTGATCGCGGTCATCAGGGGCCCGCGCACCTCGGGCCCGAAGACCTCGCGGATGGCGGCCGCCTCGGCCGTGTCGTTCAGCTGGGTGCCGGTGCCGTGCAGCAGCACCAGGTCGATGTCGCCGGGTTTGACGCCCGCCCGCCACTGCGCCTCGTGCACCGCCCGCGCGATGCCCTGGGGGTCGGGGGCGGTCACATGGCGCGCGTCGCAGTTCATGCTGACGGCGCGCACCCGGCCGAGCGCGCCGGGCCCCGCTCCGGTTCCCGCGCCGGGCTCCTCGCGGCGCAGCACGACGGCCGCCGCGCCGTCGCCCATCAGCACCCCGCGGCGCTCCCGGTCGAACGGCCGGACGCGGTCGGGGGGTTCGCCGTTGACCCGGTCCAGCAGCCCGTACATCGACTCGGTCAGGGTGTCGACACCGGCCACCACCACGGTGTCCTCGGCCCCCGAGGCCAGCAGGTCGGCGGCGAGCGCCAGCGCGTAGAGCGAGGCCGAACAGGCCCCGGAGAAGGTGTGGGTGCGGACCGCGCGGAAACGTTCGCGCAGTGCGGTGCCGAAGTGCAGCCGGCCGATGTCGAAGGGCGTGCCGTCGCGCCAGGCCAGCTCGGCGGAGCGCAGTTCGCGCAGCCCGGTGCCGACGAGGACGGGCACCTCGCTCAGGTCCTCGCCGAGCCCCGCCTGGGCGGCGGCCTCCCCGACCGCGCGCAGCAGCCATTCGGTGGCGCGGCCGGGGAGGTCGGCGCCGGGCACCGGGCGGTCGTCGATCTCGTACGCGTGGCGGGCCCGGTACCGTTCCCGGTCGAAGCCGCGCAGTTCGCCGAGCCCGCTGGTGCCCGCGCACAGGGCCCGGAAGACCTCGTCGACGCCCTCCCCCACGCTCGCCACGGCACCCGCGCCGGTCACCAGCTGGCTCATGACCAGTCCACTCGGCGCTTGCCGAAGAGGACGACAGCGTTGTTGCCGCCGAAGGCCAGGCCGTTGTTCTGGACGACCTTCAGATCGGCCGCCACCGCCTGGTTGGGCACCACGTCCAGACCGCATTCGGGGTCGGTCTCGACATGGTTGATGGTCGGCGGGATGAAGCCCTCGGTGAGCGCGAGCGCGCAGGCGACCGAGGCCAGCGCGCCGGCGGCGCCCATGGAGTGGCCGATCATCGACTTGATGGAGACCGTGCGCGGCGGGGCGGTCTCCCCGAAGACCTGGCGGATGGCACGGGCCTCGGTGATGTCGTTGGCCCTGGTGCCGGTGCCGTGCGCGGAGATGAAGTCGACCTCGTCCGGTTTGACGCGGGCGTTGTCCAGGGCCAGCCGCATGCAGCGGACCACGCTGTCCTGGTTGGGCGCGACGGGGTGGTCCGCGTCGCAGTTGAGTCCGTAGCCGAGCACCTCGGCGTAGATCCGGGCGCCCCGGGCCAGCGCCGACTCCAGGCTCTCCAGCACCAGGACGCCCGCGCCCTCGCCGGTGAGGATGCCCTTGCGGTCCTTGTCGAAGGGCTGGCAGCGCTCGGGGGCGATGGTGCCGAGGCGGTAGAAGCCGGTGAAGGTCTTGCGGCACAGGGCGTCGGCCCCGCCGCACAGCGCGAGGTCCACGTCCCCGCCGCGGATGGCGTCGAAGCCGTAGCCGATCGCGTAGTTCCCGGCGGCGCACGCGGTGGGGAGGGTGACCGCCTCGGCGCGGGTGAGGCCGAACTCCTGGGCGATCACGCTCGACAGCCGTCCGGCGGGCACCCGCCGGGCCACCGAGGGGTCCATCCGCTCGGGCCCCAGGTCCACTTCCTCCTCGACCAGACGGTCCAGGTCCCTGGACTCGCCGTCGGTCGTGCCGACGGAGATCAGACAGGGGGTGTCGCGCAGCGCGCTCTCCGGCTCGGGGAATCCGGCGTCGGCCACCGCCATACGGGCCGCCGCGACCGAGAACCGGCTCGCCCGGCCCAGGGTCCGTACGTCGAGATTCCGAATCCACCGGGCCGGTTCGAAATTCTTGACCTCACACGCCGTGGAACGGTCGAAGCCCTCCGTGCCGAACGCGGTGATGGGACCCGCCGCGCTCTTCCCGGCGCGCAGTCCGGCGAGGAATTCCGCCGCGCCGACGCCGATGCCGGACACCGCCCCAAGGCCGGTGATGACGACCCTGCGACCCGGCTCACCACGCATTTCGCCCTGCCTTCCGATGGGTCCGCCCAGCTCCGGCGGTCACCAGCCCGCCGCGTCGGACACAACCTCGTAGACGCCCCGGAGGTTGACCATCCGGCTGAGTTCGGACTGGTCTATGACGACGTTGAAGGTCTTTTCCAAAGCCGCGAGTATTTCAATGGCGCGCAGTGAATCCGCGTCATGCTCTTCCTTGAAGAGACTGGTCTCGGTGACCTCGTCGGGGTCGATCTCAAGGATATCGGTGACGATTTCCTTGATGGTTTCACGACGCTCTTCGACGATGGCGGTCATTACCGCGCACCTCCATTTTCGGGCATGGGCAAAGCGACGAAGCTCCCGCTGACGCTAGGCCCCGGTCCGGGAGGGGACAACCCCAGAGTCCACTAGCTGTCACACACACGGTGAACACGAGCGTTCGACTAGTTCGCGTGTCATAAAGCTGCAGAGGGCAGCCGGTTACCCTGGAGTCAGAACATGGAATCTGCAGGAAGTTGCCAGGTGGGCAACGGACAGAAGTGTTCAAACCGCCAGAAGACCGGCCGCCCCGGCGCACGGCCCATCCCCTACTCGGGGTCGGCCTCCATCAGCCCGGCGCGCACGGCGCGCACCCCGGCCTGGAACCGCGATTCGACCTTCAGGTCCCGCATGATGTCGGCCACGTAGCGGCGGTACGTACGCACCGAAAGGCCCAGTTTGCGAGCCGCGGCGTCGTCCTTGTAGCCCTCCGCCATCAGCGTCAGCACCTCGCGCAGCACCCGGCCGCGCGCACCGCCCTCGAAGGACAGCGGCCGCATCGGCCGCTGGGCCGTGTCCCACATGCCGCACAGCAGCTGGTGCAGCATATCCGCCACGGTGGAGTTCTGGATCATCGAGGCACGGGAGCCGCCGGGGTCACCCGGCGAGGCGTCGGGCGCGATGACGGCCGCGCCGTCCACCACCACCAGCTCCTGCCGCACCCCCTCGAAGACGCGCACCTCCAGCCGCGCCACCGTCCCCACCGAGCGCTGCCACACGGCGCCCCGGATGACGCCCGGCGGACAGAGCATCCTGGTCCTGACCCCCTTGCCCGCCAGCTGGGCGAGCGTCTGCGCGACCAGCCGGCCGTGCTCGTCGCAGGTCACCTCGGGCAGGCTCCAGATCACGTCCCGCTCGGCGCGCAGCACCAGCCGCGCCACCCAGCCGGCCACCGCCTCACCGGCCACCGGCAGTTCGGCGGAGGCCGAAGCCAGTGCGGAGCGGCGGTGGTGATGCACGGCGGACTCCAGGAGGCGTAACGCCTGACCCAGCGTTTCCTCCAGGCTGTCCGCACTCATGTCCGGATCCACGCGAACCGCTCCCCCCGCGCCTACCTCCCCGTCAAATCCGTCAATAGACAGTCGCCCGTCTGGTTGAATTCCCAAATGGCTCAAAGGACACCCCCGTTCCCTTTCCGGGAACAGTAACGAGCCACCTGGCGCACGGCAAGGAAGATCGTTCCTTATGGGACACTTCCCGCCGGGAAATACCCTCACGTTCCGGCCGTGACACCTCCGCGTACCGGCAAGGGGCTGCGCCTCCGCTCGGCGGATTGGTAACTTCCTCTGGAGCCAGCACGCCATCCCCTGCCGTACGACGCGGACCCCCCACCGTGCTCCGGGTCCCGAAAGGCGCCGCCCATATGGCTGCACAGAACACCGCGACCACCGACACCCCCCAGACGGGCCCCTCGCACTCTCCCACCGGCCGCCAATGGCTCGCGCTTTCGGTGCTGGTCCTGTCCCAACTCGCGGTGTGGCTCGACAACACCGTGCTCAACGTCGCGCTCAAGACCCTCGCCGATCCCGCCGAAGGGCTCGGTGCCACCCCCAATCAGCTGCAGTGGTCCATCAGCTCCTACACCCTGGTCTTCGCGGTGCTGCTGTTCACCGGCGGTGTGCTCGCCGACCGCTACGGCCACCGCCGGTTACTCCTGACCGGCATGGTGCTCTTCGGCGCGACCTCCGCCTGGGCCGCCTACGCCGGTTCGGCCACCGAACTCATCGTGGCCCGCGGCGCGATGGGCGTCGGCAGCGCCCTCATCATGCCCGCGACCCTCGCCCTGATCGCCCAGGTCTTCGACGAACGCCACCGGGCCACCGCCATCGCGATCTGGTCGGGCTCCAGTGGAATCGCGATCGCGACCGGACCGATGCTCAGTGGAGTGCTGCTCGACCACTTCTGGTGGGGGTCGGTGTTTCTGGTCAATGTGCCGATCGTGGTGCTGTGCGTGGCCGGCTCATTCGCCTTCCTGCCCGGGGTCGTCACCCGGGTGCGGCAGAAATTCGACCCGCTGGGCGTGGTGCTCTCCACCGCCGGGCTCTTCGCCATCGTCTGGGGCATCATCGAGGGCGGCCACCGCAACGACTGGACCGATCCGGCCATCGTCGGCTCGCTGGCCGGGGGTGTGCTGCTGGTCGTGGTCTTCGTCCTCGTCGAACTGCGCGTCGCCAACCCCAGCTTCGACGTGCGGCTGTTCCGCGACATCCGGTTCACCGGCGCCAGCGTCGCCGTCATGCTCACGTTCTTCGGGCTCAACGGCTCGATGTACTACACCAGCTTCTACCTCCAGGGCGTCCACGGCCAGACACCGCTGGAGTGCGGGCTGTCCATCGCCCCGGTCGCCCTCGGCGTGCTGCTGGGCGCCCCGCTCTCGGCCAGGCTGGTCCGGGCCCACGGGGTACGTCCGGTCGTCACCGCGGCCATGCTGATCGCCACCACCGGGTTCCTCGCCTACGTCCTCCTGGACGAGCACAGCGGACTGCCGCTGTTCTGGGTCTTCCTCGTCCTCCAGGGCCTGGGCATGGGCGCCGCCGTCGCCCCCACCACCGAGGCCATCATGGCGATCCTGCCCGCGGACCGGACCGGCGCGGGCTCCGCGGTCAACAACTCGCTGCGGCAGATCGGCGGTGTGCTCGGGGTCGCGGTCCTCGGCTCCGTCCTGGTCAGCGTCTACCGCGACCAGGTCACCCCCGAACTGGACGGACTGCCGTCCGGCGCCGCCGACGCGGCGGCGGAGTCGCCCGAGGCCACCCGGCTGCTCGGCGCGCGGCTGCGGCTGCCCCGGCTGTCGGACATCGCCGACGAGGGGTTCGTCCACGCCATGCATGTGGCCTCCGTCGTCGGCGCGCTCGCCGCCGCGGCCGGGGCCCTGGTCATCTGGTGGACGTTCCGCCGTTCAGCGTCCGCGGCCCGATCCGGCATGTGATCCTTCTTCCGTGCCGCCCCCGTCGCCCCGGCACGGCTCCGCGGCGGCGGGCGCGGAACCGGGCGTCGCCCCCGAGGGCATCGGCCACCTGCCCCCGGCGGACGTGGTCGTCGTGACCATCGCGTCCACTGGGCTGGGTGAGCACGGTGGTGGCGGCCGGCTCCTTCGCCCCGACCGCCCCGCACCGCTGCTGCGCCGCCGTCTGGAGCGGCGGCCAAAGGCCGTGGGCCCTGCGGCGGGCCCGGTGCTGTGGGCCGGGGCGTCCGGCGGCGTGCCGGGCGCGGCAGTCGCGTTCGCCGTGACCGCCGCGCCGCACGGCCGCTTCCCACTGCCCGGCGGCTCCGGCGCGGCGGACGGCTGAGCGGTGGGAAGCGGCCCGGCCGGCGCTCCGACTACGACTTGGGCAGATAGGACGTGTCGTAGGCGTCCTCGGGGGTGACGGCCTTCTCCAGCAGCCCCTGCTCGTACATGAAGTCCGCCATCCGGGTCCAGGTCTGCGGGTCGATCGTGCCCAGCTCGCCCTGGTCGTTCCGCATCAGCGGCGCGCTGGCCCGGAGCACCGCGCGGGCGTTCTTCCGCTGCTTCTCGCCGCGCAGCCCCGGTACGTATTTCTCGCTGAGCTTGATGGCCTCGTCCTGGTGGTCGATCGCATAGCGCAGTCCGCGCAAGGAGGCGTCGACGAACTTCCGGATGTCGGCACCGCGTTTGTCGAGCGTCTTCTTCTTGGCGCCCAGCCCCACGCCCACCAGCGGATCCCCCGCCGTGCCCGAGTCGAGGGTAATCGACCGGACTTCCTTACCGGCCTCCTCGAACGAGACGGCGTCATTGTTCACATAGCCCATTACCCCCTCGACCTTGTTTCCGGTCAGCGCCGCCTGCTGGGTGAAGCCGATGTTCTGTATCCTGGCGTCCTTGGTGGAAAGGCCGCCTTCCTTGAGGAGTGCCAGCAAACCGAAATAGGTCTCCCCGAAGGGACCGGGTGTGCCGATCTTCCGGCCCTTGAGATCGGCGGGCTTCCGGATCTCGGAATCCTCGGGCACGATCAGCCCCACCGGGTATTTCTGATAAAACGTGGCGATGTCCACCACGGGGACGTTCTGGGCGCGGGCCTGGAGCATCTCGTCGCCGCCCGCGTAGATCACGTCTTCCTTGCCCGAGGAGAGGGCCCCGAAAAGGCTCTCAGCCGCTCCGTGGTGGCGCAGCGTCACCTTGAGTCCGGCGTCCTTGTAGTAGCCCTTTTCGGCGGCCACGTAGAACGGGGAGAACTGGATGTTGGGGGTGTAGGTCAGCCCCACCGTGATGCTTGCGCCGTCCTTGCCTCCCGCCGCTCCCGGCTCCTCGGCACATGAGGTCAGGGTGGCCAGCGCGACCACCGACGCGAGGGCCGCCCCCAGGGCACGGTGTCCGCGGGCACGCCTCCTGGACGTCTGCACGAAACGCACGTACTTCTCCTCCTGGATGAAAGTTGTCAGTCGCGCTGAACGAGCCGCTCGACCAGGCGGACCACTCCGTACAGGACGGCGGCGAGAAGGCCGAGCATGACGAGGGTGGAGAACAGCCCGATGGTGTCGGCCTCCTGGCGCTGCACGGACAGCAGCTGCCCCAGTCCGTCGCCGCCCATCACGAACTCCCCGACGACCGCGCCGGTGACGGAGAGGGTGAGGCCGTTGCGCACCCCGGCCAGGACGCTGGGCAGGGCGAGCGGCAGCTCGATGTACCAGAGCATCCCCCACCACCCCACCCCGTCCACCCGTGCGGCCCCCATCACATCGGGGTCCAGCGAACGCAGCCCCAGCACGGTGTTGACGAGGATGGGGAAGAAGACCAGCAGCGCGCAGAGCACCGCGATGGGCAGCAGGCCGTAACCGATCCACAGGGCCAGCAGAGGGGCCAGCGCCACCGCGGGCATCGCCTGCGAGGCGGCCACGTACGGCTGGAGCGCCGCCGCGGCGAGTTCACTGCGCGCGATCAGGTAGCCGAGCGGCAGCGCCACCCCGATCCCGATGCCGCTGCCCGCCAGCGCCTCCCACACCGTCTGCTTGGTGTAGTCGACGAGATCTCCGTGCAGGACGTCGTCGAGGAAATGCCGCGCGAGGTCGAGCGGGGCCGGGAGGTAGAACTCGGCGACGGCGCCGGTCCGGGTCACGAGATCCCAGACGACAAGCAGCAGCAGCCCGAATACGAGCGGCGGCAGCACACTCCGGAACAGAGTTCTCCGCCGGTCGGCGGAAGAACCCGCGGATGTCCCGCCGGTCAATTTACTGCCGCCGCCGGATCGTGATTTCTCACCGTTTCCGACGCCGTCGCCGATCTTTCGCGCACGTACCGGGCGGGGTGATTCCGGCTCCGCCGCACCCGGCTCGCCGTCCACGGCCGCCATGGCGGCCGTGCCCCTTCCGCGCCCCTCGGTCATCTCCAAATCCCCTTGCATAACCGGCAGTTGCCCGATCTCGGCACGCCCGCAGGCAACCTATCGCCAGCACGCTCCGGATCACAATGTCGCCGGGGGAAACGAAATCATCATGTGGATGTATTTCCGAGGATGCCGAGCTCAGTGGCGCGTACCCCCGCCTGGAAACGGGAGTTGGCCTCCAGCAGCTCCAGGATCCCGGTGACATAGCGGCGGTACGTACGCACCGAGATCGCCAGATCCCGGGCGGCGGCCTCGTCGGTGACCCCGTCCCGCAGCCGGGCCAGCACCCGGCGCACCATCTCGGTACGGGCGCGGTTGCCGAAGTCGAGCGGGCGGGCGGCGGGCACCGCGCCGCCCCAGATGGAACCGAACATCCCGTCCAGCGTGGCGACCACCACCTGGTCCTCGACGACCGAGGTCTGCCGCCCTGCCGCGTCCTCGGTGCACACCAGGGCGGTCCGGCCGTCGGCGATCACCGCGGTGGGCAGCGGCACCGCCGCGATCCGCACCTGCGCGGGCTCGGCGGGCGCACCGGCACCGGG
>NZ_BBOX01000477.1 GCF_001553455.1 Streptomyces hygroscopicus subsp. hygroscopicus | reverse complement strand
GGGCCGGGCCGACACGGGCGCGGGCGCCGGGGCGGATTTGGTCAGGGACACGGGCTGCTGCTCATCCACGGACTCAGCGTACTGAGTCGCGATAGATCGCAACTAGGGGACGAACCCTGGAGTCTCCCTGATCCTCACCCCTACTGCGGGGCCTCCCGCCACCGAGCGCCACCCCGGCCTCGGCCCCCCACTGAGCCCTACCTCACAGGTCCCGTCCGGCCGCCGCGTTCTACGCTTATGGACGCGCTGTCGACGAAGTCAGCCCAAGCCCTGTCGAGTGAGGAATGGCCGCGATGTCCCCCGTCTCCCGCCCCGCCCGCCCAGTGTTCACCTATTCGGACCTGCTGCCGTTGGGAGAGGACACCACGCCGTACCGTCTGGTGACCTCCGAGGGCGTGAGCACCTTCGAGGCCGATGGGCGCACCTTCCTGAAGGTCGAACCGGAGGCGCTGCGCAGGCTCGCGGCCGAGGCGATGCACGACATCTCCCACTACCTGCGGCCCGCCCACCTCGCCCAGCTGCGCCGCATCCTCGACGACCCGGAGGCCAGCGCCAACGACCGCTTCGTCGCGCTGGACCTGCTGAAGAACGCCAACATCGCGGCGGCCGGGGTGCTGCCCATGTGCCAGGACACCGGCACCGCGATCGTCATGGGCAAGCGCGGGCAGAACGTGCTCACCGAGGGCGGCGACGAGGAGGCCCTCTCGCGCGGCGTCTACGACGCGTACACCAAACTCAACCTGCGCTACTCCCAGATGGCCCCGCTGACCATGTGGGAGGAGCGGAACACCGGCTCCAACCTGCCCGCGCAGATCGAGCTGTACGCGACCGACGGCGGCGCGTACAAGTTCCTCTTCATGGCCAAGGGCGGCGGCTCGGCCAACAAGTCCTTCCTCTACCAGGAGACGAAGGCGGTGCTGAACGAGGCATCGATGATGACGTTCCTGGAGGAGAAGATCCGCTCGCTGGGCACCGCCGCCTGCCCGCCGTACCACCTGGCGATCGTGGTCGGCGGCACCAGCGCCGAGTACGCGCTGAAGACCGCCAAGTACGCCTCCGCCCACTACCTGGACGAGCTGCCCACCGAAGGCTCCCCGACCGGCCACGGCTTCCGCGACAAGGAGCTGGAGGAGAAGGTCTTCGAGCTGACCCAGAAGATCGGGATCGGCGCGCAGTTCGGCGGGAAGTACTTCTGCCACGACGTCCGGGTCGTCCGGCTGCCGCGCCACGGCGCCTCCTGCCCGGTCGCCATCGCGGTCTCCTGCTCCGCCGACCGCCAGGCGCTCGCCAAGATCACGCCGGAGGGCGTCTTCCTGGAGCAGCTGGAGACCGACCCGGCGCGCTTCCTGCCGGAGACGACGGACGAGCAGCTGGACGAGACCGACGTCGTGCGGATCGACCTCACCCGGCCCATGGACGAGATCCGCGCCGAACTCACCAAGCACCCGGTCAAGACCCGGCTCTCGCTCACCGGCCCGCTGGTCGTGGCGCGCGACATCGCCCACGCGAAGATCAAGGAGCGGCTGGACGCGGGCGAGGAGATGCCGCAGTACCTGCGCGACCACGCGGTCTACTACGCGGGCCCGGCCAAGACCCCCGAGGGCTACGCCTCCGGCTCCTTCGGGCCGACGACGGCGGGCCGGATGGACGCCTACGTCGAGCAGTTCCAGGCGGCCGGCGGCTCGATGGTCATGCTGGCCAAGGGCAACCGCTCCCAGCGGGTCACCGACGCCTGCGCCGCGCACGGCGGCTTCTACCTCGGCTCGATCGGCGGCCCGGCCGCGCGGCTGGCCCAGGACTGCATCAAGAAGGTCGAGGTCCTCGAGTACGAGGAGCTGGGCATGGAGGCGGTCTGGAAGATCGAGGTGGAGGACTTCCCGGCGTTCATCGTGGTGGACGACAAGGGGAACGACTTCTTCACGGACCCGGCGCCACAGCCGACGTTCACCACCATCCCGGTGCGGGGCCCCGGCCTGTCCTGAGCCACCATCTAGGCCGTGTATCGAAAGTGGATCTTGAGCTGTGAATGATCACGGTTCATGGGTCGGGGAGATCTCACGGATGAGCAGTGGGCGGTGTTGGAGCCGTTGTTGCCGAAGGGGGCGAAGGCGGGGCGGCCGCCCGTCTGGTCTCGGCGGCTGCTGATCGACGGCATACGGTTCCGGGTCCGGACCGGTGTGCCGTGGCGGGACGTGCCCGTCGAGTACGGTCCGTGGGGCCGGATCTACGACTTGTTCCGCCGATGGCAGCGGGACGGCACCTGGCAGCGGATCCTTACCCGGCTCCAGTCCCTGGCCGACGCGAAGGGTTTGATCACGTGGGATCTGAGCGTCGACTCAACCGTGTGCCGTGCCCATCAGCATGCAGCCGGGGCTCGCAAGCAAGGTGACCTGCAGAAGGAACTACCAGGCGGTGTCTTCACCGAGCCCGGCGATCGTGGGCTGGGACGCTCGCGCGGCGGGTTCACCACCAAGCTGCACTTGGCCGTCGAGCAAGGCCAGAAGCCCATGTCGATCGTGATCACGGCAGGGCAGCGCGGGGACTCGCCGCAGTTCGAACCCGTACTGGAGAAAATCCGCGTGCCCCACATAGGACCGGGCCGGCCACGTGTCCGCCCCGATCGGGTCCGCGCAGACAAGGCGTACGCCTCCCGCAGGAACCGCGCCTACCTTCGCCGCCGCGGAATCCGCTGCACCATCCCAGACAAGGCCGACCAGGCACGCAACCGTCAGAAGCTCGGCTCCTACGGCGGCCGGCCACCGCATTTCGACCCGGTCGACTACCGCGAGCGCCATGCGGTCGAGTGCGGGATCAATCGCCTCAAGAGACACCGCGCTGTCGCCACGCGATACGACAAGCTCGCGGTCCGCTACGAAGCGACTGTCCTCGTCGCTGCCATCAACGAGTGGCTGTGACCAGCACATTCGTAGGGAATGCGATTTCGTGAGCAGTGGCTTCTACTGCGATCCGGCTTTCCGTGCGCCATGGGCGTCGTCTTCGGCAGCCGATCATACGCAGAGTGCACGAGCGGCTCTCACCTGTCCGTCGTTCTGGGTGCGGGCCGGTGGGTGCTGCTTGGTGCAGCGCTGAGAGCCGGGCCGTCCAACGCCTGTGCGTGGGTGCACTCGGGTGGAGGGTTGCGCGTGGTGGCGATCACGCCGTCGAGCCGGTCACGCGCAGCGAGGAGTTCGTTGATCCGTCCGCTGATCCGCGCGCGCTCGCTCTCCAGCTGATCCAGCAGGCCCGGCGACACCGTTCCGGAGTACACGCAGCGCAGCACCTCCCGCACAGACCTGCTCGGCAGCCCGGCGGCGAACAGCTGCTGGATCAGGTGGACCCGGTCGACCGCAGAGTCCGGATACTGACGCTGCCCGCCGGAGCTTCGCTCGGCCTGCAACAGGTCCTGCTCCTCGTAGTAGCGCAGAGCTCTCACGCTCACCCCGGCCTGGCGGGCCACCTCACCGATCCGCATGTGTCCTCCGCCCTCCCGGCTGACGCGTCGACTTGCACCTCACGCCAACGTCAGGTTTTAGCGTAGTCGACGTCAAGGCATACCAAGGCATCTGGACAAACAAGGCAGGTCATCATGCGCGCAGCCCGCTACCACGAGTACGGCGGCACGGACACCCTCGTCGTCGAGCAGGCCCCGGACCCGCTGCCCGGTCCTGGAGAGATCCGCGTCCGTGTCATGGCGGCCAGCGTTAACCCCGTCGACTGGAAGGTGCGCAATGGATCGGTGCGCGACTTCCTCCCGATCGATCTGCCAGCGATCCCAGGGCGCGACGTCGCAGGTCTGGTGGACAGGACCGGCGAGGGGGTCAGCTCGGTCGACATCGGTGACCGCGTCTTCGGTCTGGGCGGAGTGACGGGTGCGACGGCCGAGCTGGCGGTCCTCTCGGCCTGGGCTCACGCCCCCGCCAACTGGAGCGACACGGAGGCCGCCGCGGCCGGCCTGGCATCCGTGACGGCGCTGGGCGGACTCAAGGCACTCGGTCAGCTGGAGGGTCGCACCCTCCTGATAGAAGGGGCTGCCGGAGGAGTCGGCGGCGCGGCGGTCGAAATCGCCCGCGCCCTGGGGGCCACCGTGATCGGGACGGCCAGTGAGCGCAACCACGCGTTCCTCACCTCCTTGGGCGCCCTTCCCGTGACCTACGGTGCGGGCCTGGCGGAACGTCTCGCCAGCCTGACCCCGAGCGGAGTCGACCTCGTCCTCGATGCCGCCGCTTCCGGCTCCCTGGCCGATCTCGTTGACATCGTCGGCGACCCGGACCGCGTGGTGACGGTCGCCGACCACGTGAACGCACAGCGTCTGGGCGTCCGGGTGGCCAACGCGGTCAACGACGCTACGCTCCTGGCCGAAGCGGGCGCTCTCGGCGAGCAAGGCCGCTACACGCCGCGTATTGAACAGACCTACCCGCTGGAGGAGATCGCAAAGGCGCATGCTCACTCCGAGCGCGGACACGTGCAGGGAAAGATCGTGGTCACCATCTGATCCGCCTGCGTACACAGCGGAGACGGAGTCGGACCTGACCGGGCGGCGGTAGGCCACTCAAACCGGAAGATCGCTAACACACGACCGTCGACAGCTACTGAATGTTACCGCTGTTCATGATCGCGTGAAATTGCCCGTGATCAGGCGGAAGTGCTCACGAAGTTGCGGAACATTCGATACACGCCTAGGAGCCTCCCAGACCCCTCGGCCGTCCGGCTGGGGGTCTGTTGCTACGCGGAGAGGCATGCGGCGCCGCTCAGGGGCGTCCTGGCCTAGGGCGTCAGGCCCGTTTACCCGACTACGCGAATATTGGCGTTGCCGCATAGCCGGGCCTGCCAGTCCCTCGTACCGTCGTAGCCACCAGGTCCCAACGGGGGCCAGCACAAGGGGGTTTCAGCATGGCGCGCGAGGAACTGACCCGCCTGACCGGTAACGGAAACGGCACCTGCGGCAAGGACGACTGCCCGAACATCTACCGGGACGAGGCCGACGGCGGGATCGTCGTCCAGGGAGACATGTGCGAAGCGTTCCAGCCTCCGGCCGGTGAGGCACTGGTGAAGATCCCCGAGCACGTTCTGAGGGAGGCTGTACGTGTACTTGGCTGGTGAGGAATGGGCGGCGCGCTTCGAGGTCTTCCGGCGGGAAGCGTGGAGGCTTGAGACCCTGCCCCAATACCTCATGCCGCAGGAGGAAGAAGAGTTCGCGGCCTTTAAAGCCGGGGCCCGTATCGACCCGCACGCCGTCTCAAACGAGTACACCGACCGATTGCGTCGACAAGTCGCAGAGGGGCGCCCCCAAGGGCGTGTGCACGTCCTGACGCGTCCGCTCTCGGACTACCTGCGATTCGAGTTCTCCCAGTATTACGCACCCCACGCACTGGCTGGCGAGCGCATCCGGATTCTTGACGTGACCGACCGGGATAACCCGCTGGAAGGCGTTCAGGACTTCTGGATGTTCGACCGTACCGAAGTGGTGCTGATGAATTACTACCCGGACGGGCGCCAGATCAACCGTGAAATCTACGAAGGGGATGTGGCTCAGTACATCGAATACCAGCGCATCGCGGTAGCTGAGTCGGTGCCCTTTGAGGAGTACGTGAAGGGCATTGACGTTTGAGCCCGAGAGGCTAGGTCAGTCCAGATCAGACCTAGCGGAAGCCTTGAGAGGTCAGCGCAAGCGAGCCGGGAAAACTCAAACCTGGCTCGCTCGCCACTGCACCATGTCTCAGACCAAGGTCAGCAACATTGAGAGCGGAAAGCTCACACCCTCACTAGTCGATGTTGAACTGATCCTGGAAGCCCTCGGAGTGGATAGTCCTGTTGCTGCCGAGATACTTTCGCTGGCGAGGACGGCAAATACGGAGTGGCAAGACCACTGGTCCTCTCGCCGCAGAGGCTTGGACAAGAAGCAGAACGAGCTGGCAAGGATTGAAGCGGTATCGACAGAGTTCCGATTCTTTCTGCTCTCTATGATTACCGGATTGCTGGCCACGCCGGAGTATGTGCGTGCCAGCATTTCCGACGTTCCCGGCGACCAGTCGAAGACCATTGCGAAGAAACTAGAGCGGCAGCAGGTGCTTTACGAATCCTCAAAGTCGTTCACGTTCATTCTCACCGAGCAGGCTGCCAGATGGCCACTACTCCCCCCTATGGCAATGGCCTTGCAGCTCGACCGGCTTGCATCCGTCTCCCGCATTCCAAATGTGCAGCTAGGCGTGATCCCTTTGGGCGGGCACATTCCAGAGAGGCCGCTGAACACATTCACGGTCTATGACCGCCGGCTAGCCACCGTGGAAACCGGCACGGGCGCATTGATCTTGCGGGACCACAGAGACGTAACGGCATATCTCAGGGACTTTGAGAAATACGAGCGATACGCAGTCTTCGGCGATGACTGCCGGGAACTCCTGACCGAGTGGTCCATGATCTTTACCCGACAACGCCCATAACGCTCGCATTGCCGGGTGCCTCCCGGCACTATCCCTGAGACGACACCCAGTCGCGGGGAGGCCCCAGGGAATGAGCGCAACATCGAACACGGCGACGGCGGAACCGGTACACCTGTCGCTTCGGCGTCGACCTCCGAAACCCCCGCCAGGGTGTGATGTTTGCGCAGCGTTGGCCAAGCAGGGGCAGAAAGCGCGGCTCCCGTCTCCCGTGCAACCGCGCGGCATTGACGGGTCACACTCCCATCAATTGAAAGGGGAACCACCGGATGACCGTCATGGTCGAAGCTCAGAGCGGTACTACATACCGCGCCCCTCGGGCGTTACTGAACGCTGTACGCCCCCGTGTCAAGGAGTGCACGTACAACGTGCTGGAGAGTCCCGGATCGGTCGGGCTCGACCTGTGGGACCGCGAGATCGCGCTTCTCATGCGAGACAACGTCATGGTTCGCGACATGGCGGAACGCATTCTCGGCAATGCCGTGGCCTACCTGATCACCGCCATGGAACACCCGAACGTGCACCTGGGCGTGGGCAAGGTCGTGGACATCGGCGTTCATCAGATCATTCTCGACACGCCCGTGTACTTCGCGTTCTGTGACGTGTACAACCACGGGCGGTACAAGCACCACGCGCCACTCATCCAGCGCCGCACTGACGGACTGGTCATCCGCACAGCTGATTTCCTCCGGAACAACGGCTTCGACGCGGACGAAGAACTGTGGAGCCGGGACGGGTCCGAGTGCTCCCCGTGCGACAACAAGGTTCCGGATAGTCACTGACCGGTGCCGCTTGGAGTGCCCCGCCTCCGTCCCGTCCGAGGGCGGGGTGCTCTCCCCAACGACCAATGAGAGGGAAGCACGTTGACCGCCCAGCACAACTACGACCATGAGCGCCAGCTATGGGACACATTCGCCGAATCGGCTAAGAAGGACGTGTTCGAGGGTGACCCGGTGTTCAGGTGGACGCAGTACAGCGAGCACGGACCCGGTGTCGAATTGCTCGGCGAGCCGGAAAGCGTGCTTGAGATCGGATGCGGCACCGGGCGCATGCTCGCCTACCTCGCAAAGCGGGGCATCAAGGCAGCCGGCGTCGATCTGTCACCTGTGATGGTGCGGAACACAACGGAGCGATGGGGTCCTATGGGGGCGCAGTTCATCTGCGCCGAGATTCTTGACCACCTGCGGCGCAGCTCTGAGACGTACGACGCGATTTACTCGATCTTCGGCGCCGCCTGGTTCAGTGACCCGGAGAAGCTCTTCCCTCTTGTGTGGAAGCGGCTCAACCGTGGCGGCGTCTTCGTCTTCTCACAACCGCCAGCCATCCCTGGCGCGTATGGCCCCCAGGGCATGTACAAGGGCGGCTTCGCGGGGCCAGCCATGTTCACCTACCGCTACAGCTACCCGCCTCGAATGTGGGAAAGCCACTTGCGCACGGCCGGTTTCGCGGAAGCGTCGGTTCAGGTTCTCGAAGCCCCGACGCGTGGCCATATCGGAACCCTGATTGGTAGAGCCGTGGCCGCATAATCCTCGCCCAGCAGGCTGCCCCTCGCCTGTCGGGCGACCATTGCCCCCCATGCGCGGGCTATGCTGGCGGGCCTAACTGCGACGACGACGATTGCCCGAACGTCTACCGAGACGAGACAGATGGCGGCATCGTCGTCCAAGGCGACCAGTGCAAGGCGTTTCAACCTCCGGCCGGTGAGGCGCTGGTGAAGATTCCCGAGCATGTTCTGAGGGAGGCTGTTCATGCTCTTGGATGGTGATGGCTGGCGCGAGTATTTCGACGCCTTCGAGCGGGAAGCATGGCGGTTCGAGGCACAGCCCACGTACACCATGCCCAAGGAGCAGGAGAACGTGGCCCGCTTTCTGGCGGGTGAAGCAAAGCCAGCGGATCACAATGCGCGCTGGCATGAGCGAGTCAAGATATATATTGACTCAGGCCGCAGCATCGGCCGTGTTCGCGTCGTGCGCCAGCCGCTTACCGACTATCAGCGGTACCAATTCGCTTGGGGCATCCCGGGCAACATCAAGGCCGGAGAGGACATCCGCGTCCTGGATGTAACTCACGATGATTACGGCCTGCCGCTTACCGGCCAAGACTGGTGGATGTTCGACCGAACCCGCATCGCCTGTCTCAACTTCCGGCCGGACGGTACACAGATCAACCGCGAGGCATACGAGGGTGACCCTGCTCCCTATCGGGAATGGCAGCGGCTCGCCCTGGAGCACGCTGTGCCCTTCAAGGAGTACGTGAAGGGCCTTGACCTTTGATCCGGAACAGCTAGGTCAGTCGAAAGCCGACCTAGCGGAAACACTCCGCACGCTCCGCAAGCGAGCCAACCGAACTCAGGTCTGGCTCGCTCAGCGCTGCAACATATCTCAGACCAAGCTCAGCAACCTTGAAACGGGCCGGATTACTTCCAAATACAGACGGCAGGGGCCGCACCGTCTGGAACGAGATTCCTTCGCGGTCGCGAGAAGGCATGCCACACGCTGGGCAGGTGCAGTACGGTGGAATGCGCGCCGGACCGGCGGGAAACTCAAACGGCCCCTGCCGAGTAGTCAGGGGCCGTGGTTCTGGTGTTCCGTCAGGGCCGATCAGGTTGCGGGCAACTGCCCGCTCTTGACTGCCGATACGAATGATGACCAGGACGACACCGGGAAGGTCAACGTCGGACCCTGCGGATCCTTACTGTCCCGTACGGGGACGATGCCAGCAGACGCGAGGCTAGGTGCCCACACGACACAACTGCCGCCCCCGTTGCCGCTGTAGCTGGATTTCACCCACTCGGTACCGGATCGGTCAGGTATGGCACTCATCGGGTAGTACCTCCATCAGGGATCGAATGAAAGTCGACGTGTCGCTCGGCGACAGAGCGCAGGCCCTCAGCAGATCATAGGCCCGCTGGCGCGCCGAGACCGCTGCGAGGTCCTCAAGTAATGTCCCCGTAGAAATGCTCTCTTCGTAGGCTACGCGAGCACCGTTGTCGAGAGTCATCAACGTCAGCGTTCCCCCCACCAGAGCATGTCCACCACATTCGAACGGTAGAACCTGAATCACGCTCGTCGGGGTCAGTGTCAGGTCAACCAGACGAGAAAGTTGTGCACGCATCACGGCAGGCCCGCCGAATGCCCGCCTCAGAACTGCCTCGTCAAGGATCAGTGAGATGTCGGGCGGAAAATCGGCGCTCAATAGAGTTTGCCGACTCATGCGGGCGCTGACCAACTCCTCGATCTTTTCCGCCGTGGCTTTAGGGTCGAACGTTTCGAACAGGGCGCGGGCGTAACCCTCAGTCTGCACAAGCCCCGGCACGATTTGACCGGCGTACTCCTCAATGAGCCGCGATTGTGCCTCGAGTTCCATCCGCCGCCTGAACTGGTCGGGATGGATCTCCCGGCGGGCAAGCCCATACAGCTCCTCGAAAATCCCGTCCGTTCCAAAGACGGCGTCCAGCCGCTTGGGCAGGTCGGGCGGGGGCATTGCGTCGGCCGTCTCGATGCGTGACAGGTGGCTTGTGCTCACCATCACGACATCCTTCAACCGCTCAAGACTCATGTCCGCGCGCTCTCGGTGGGCACGCATCTTCGCCCCGAACAAGTGTCGGGCGGATCGGTCGGGCGTGAGTTCGCGTGGCCGTGCCGCCATGTGCCGTCCCCATTTCCCCAAATGAACCTCGGGATATGAACCTCACCTGAGCGTACGTGAGTTGCGCCACGCTTGTGCCAGAAAGGCAGACCCCCGCGACGTGGCTGCGTCCGGGGGCGTGGCCCAACAGCCTCAGAGGAGCTGATGAACAATGAACAACCCTATCCAGTGGTTCTGCGCATGGGTGAGTGCGTTTCTCGCCTTACGGCCGCGCGGCCGTCATCGGTCCGAGGCGATGCCTCTCGCGTCGCGTGCGGACATCTCGCGGCCCGAGGCGGGAGACGTGGACTCTGCCGCCAGGGCCCAACCGGTGGTCACGAGCCCGCACAGCGACGTGCCCACTCCCGAATGGCGTACCGCGGCCCTGCCGCTGGACGACCGGGAACCCGCCTCGGTACGGCCCTACGTGGTGGCCCCTGAGCAACGGCGCGACCAGCGGCGG
>NZ_BBOX01000476.1 GCF_001553455.1 Streptomyces hygroscopicus subsp. hygroscopicus | reverse complement strand
GGGAACCCGCCTCGGTACGGCCCTACGTGGTGGCCCCTGAGCAACGGCGCGACCAGCGGCGGGTCGGCGTCGTCCCCCGCGTGGAGTTGGTGTGTGCCCCGCACGGCATGGTGGTCATCCGGTGATCGTCAGCACCCAGGGCACGCCCTCCCCCTCCCCCTTGGGGCCGGGCTGCGCTCTGTGCGCCGCGCCCGGGGTTTTCGGGCCCCATGACCCCGCTGACCCGCACTCGGGTCTGTGCCCCGCGTGCATCACGGCCGGTAAGCCCACCCGTGAGGGTCTTGAGAGCGCGGTGGTGATCGTGGCCGGACAGACCCTGGCAGGGGCCGAATCTCTCCAGCTGGCCACCGCCACGCCGGAAGAGTTGGCCTACCACCTGGGGGCGGTGAAACGGAGTCTGCGCAGCGTGCTCCAACTCCTCGCGCCGTCCGAGGGGAAGCACGCTCGGTGAACGCCGACAACCCACCCGACCGGGGCGAACGGCCGACCATGACCATGCGCGTCTACACCATGGCGCGCGACGGCGTCGTCACAGCACGGCGCGCGATGGTGACCGTCCTGGCCGGGGAGAAGAGCGATACCTACGGGCTGGGGCAGGCATGGCCACCATGCCAGTGCCCTCGCCACCGTGAACACAACAACCCGAACCGATTCAAGCGCTCCTGAGACGGCCGCCCGCCCCGGAGGGGGAGGGACGGGCGGCCCCCAGCGGCCCTGGTCCCCTGCGCACGGCTGTGTCAGGGCACAGCCGTGCGCAGGGGCCGGGGCGGCATCGCCGTCCCGGCCCCGTCGTGTTCCGTCACCCCCTCAGCGCCGCCTCGAAGGCCCCGGGGCGCTGGGCGATACCGCTGCAGCGGGTGTTCGGGACGGCGTTCCCGTTCTGATCGGGGCCCGCCGCACCCGCCGTGGGGTCGGTGGCGGCGGCGGACGCGGACATCTCGGGGGTGCACGACTGGTCGCGTTCGGCGGACCACATCGACAGCCGCCCGATCCCCTTGTCCGCGGCGAACCGCGCCAGTCCGGACGCGTCCTCCAGCGTGAAGACCTCGCCGGTGACGTCGTTGACCCCGATCATCGGCGTCACCGCGAGCATCTTCCAGGCGGCGGCGTCGGACATGCCGAGCACCTCGCGGAGCCGGGCCTGGCTGGCGGTGGCCGCCTGGACGGCGTAGTCGCCCATGTCGCCGGTGTGGTCGCCGCTGTAGTTCATCGCCATGATGTTGACGGACGAGAGGATGACCCCCTCCCGTTTGGCGGCCTCCAACTGGGCGACGCTCTGCGGGGTCAGCCCGTCCGGCATGGCGGGCAGGGTGAAGGAGATGTTCAGGCCCTCGTGGGTGCGCTGGATCAGCGCGAGCGCCTGGGCTCGGCGGGCGGTCGCCTCGGCATTGGCGAGCGCGTCGCCCTCGAGGTCGAAGTCGACCCTGGCCGCCTGATAGCGCTCGATCACCTCGGCATAGGCCGAGGCGAGTTCGGGCACGTCGGTGCAGACGGTGGCGAGCTCCGTGCCCTCGGCGCCGCCGAAGGAGATCCGTACGTCGCCACCGGCCCGGCGGACACTCGCGATCCTGGCCTCGAGCCCCTGGTCGTCGAGCGAGGTGCCGCCGTCCCACACCGGGGCGCAGCCGTCCCCCGCGACGACGAAGCCCAGCGTGAACTCCTTGACCCCGCGTGCCGCCGCGGCGGCCATGTCGTACCCCGAGTCCGACCAGACGTTGACGTACGGCACGAAGTCGGCGGGCCGCCGTGGCGCGGGAGGTTGGGACGCCAGCGGCTGTGAGGGCGCGGCGTGCGGCTCGGGCGGCTCCTTGTGGTGTCCCGCCCATACGGCGATGGTGGCGCAGACCACCGCGCCGGCCACGGCGATTCCGCTCATGCGGGGGCTGGCCCTCATGGCTCTGGCTCCTTCTTGCGGTTCCGGTACGGGCGCCGGGGGCCTGCGCCTCCCGTGCCCTTCTCCCCGCCAAACTTCGCATATTCCGTGAAGTCTACTGAACTATGACACACCGCCTGTTTGGCTTATATGTCGCATATCGTATTTTCTGCATTAGCCTCTTCCGTATGGATCCTCAGTCAGATGTGGCCGAGCGCGCGCCATCGCGTCCCCTCCGCGCTGACGTGGCCCGGAAGGGGCCCGTGTTCGTGGACCTCTCCGGGCGCCGTGGCCGACTGGTACGACATGTGGGCGTACTCGCGGGAGCCGCCTGCCTCGGCTATTCGGCGGTCCTGGGGGTGGGCTACGCGGGCGGTACGTCCTTCGCGCCGCGGACGCTGGTCCCGGGGCGGCCGGTCGCCACCGAGGCGTTCGGCCGCGAGCCCGACCGCGCCCCGGAAGGGCGTTCGGGGCCCTCCGGATCGCGGGCGCGGACCGACGCGCACACGTACGCCCCGACCCAACATCAGCACCGGCGCCACCACAGCGGCTCCGGGCGGCCGGAGCACTCGGCCGCCCGGGAGCCCGACGCGCCGCCC
>NZ_BBOX01000475.1 GCF_001553455.1 Streptomyces hygroscopicus subsp. hygroscopicus | reverse complement strand
GTGGTCTTCGGCGTGCGCGGTCAGGAGGAGGGCGGCGCGCCCGGCGTCGTCGGTGCGCAGGAGGCGGATCGCCTCGGCCGCCGCACGGGGGCCGGTGACGGCGATCGCGTCGGCGGCGGCGCCCAGGGCCGCGGCGACCGGCACCTCGAACCCCGGGGTGACGGTGAGGAGTTCGGCGGCGGGGCCCAGGAGCCCACCGAGGCGGTCGGCGGCGGCCAGCAGTGCGCCCGTGCCGTCCTTACGGCGCAGTCCGAGGGCGAGGGCGTCATGGCGGGCGGAGGTCGCGGCACGCTCGCGTTCGGCGGCCGTCGCGGCCTCGCGGGCCGCGCTCAGCGCGGCCTCCGCCTCGGCCAGCTCGCGTTTCGCGGTCTCGTGGCGCTCCGCCAGTTCCGCGTCGTCCGCGTCGAGTCCGTCGACCTCCGCCTTGAGCTGCTCGTACTCCTCCTGCGCCGCGACCGCCCGGGTCTGTGCCTCGTCGCGGGACGCGGCCAGCCGTTCGATCTCGGCGCGGGCCGAACCGGCCCGGCCGCGGGCCGCGTTCACCTGCCCCTGGAGCCGGGCGAGCCCTTCCCGGCGGTCGGCGATGGCGCGGGTCACGTCCTTGAGCCGGCGCTCCTCCTCCGCCAGGCTCCGCTCGAGCTCGGCGCGGTGCGCCACGGTGTCCTCCAGCGCCCGGCTCGCCGCCTCCAGGGCGGCCTCCAGCTCGGCCTCCTGCTCCCGGATGCGGGCCGCCTCGCGCTCCATGTCCTCCGGGTCGCGGCCGCGCCGCTCCTCCCCGGGCGCGGAGGTGGCGCTGGTGACCCGGGCGTCCGCCAGGCTGATCGTGCCGCGCACCCGCTCGGCGAGCTGCGAAAGCTCGTACCAGGTCTGCTGGGCGTCCCGGAGCCGGGGCGCGAGCCGCCGCACCTGTTCCTCCAGCGCCGCCTCGCGCTGCTGTGCGCCGCGCAGCGCGGCCTCCGCGGTCTCCTTGCGCCGCTTGAGCTCGGCCTCGTCGGCGATCTCGGCGCGCAGCGCCTCCCGCAGGGTCACCAGGTCGTCGGCGAGCAGGCGCAGCCGGGCGTCGCGCAGATCGGCCTGGATGACGGCGGCCCGCCGGGCCACCGCGGCCTGCCGGCCGAGCGGCTTGAGCTGGCGGCGCAGCTCGTCGGTGAGGTCCTGGACGCGGGCGAGGTTGGCCTGCATGGCGTCCAGCTTCCGCAGCGCCTTCTCCTTGCGCTTGCGGTGCTTGAGGACGCCCGCGGCCTCCTCGATGAAGGCGCGGCGGCCGGTCGGGTCGGCGTGCAGCACCCCGTCCAGCTGGCCCTGCCCGACGATGACGTGCATCTCGCGGCCGATACCGGAGTCGGAGAGCAGCTCCTGGATGTCCAGCAGCCGGCAGGTGTCCCCGTTGATCTGGTACTCACTGCCGCCGTTGCGGAACATGATCCGTGTGATGGTGACTTCGGCGTAGTCGATGGGCAGCGCGCCGTCGGCGTTGTCGATCGTGAGCGAGACCTCGGCGCGGCCGAGCGGGGGACGGCCGGTGGTCCCGGCGAAGATGACGTCCTCCATCTTCCCGCCGCGCAGGGACTTGGCACCCTGTTCGCCCATGACCCAGGAAAGGGCGTCCACGACATTGGACTTGCCCGAGCCGTTGGGACCGACGACGCAGGTGATACCCGGCTCGAACCGGAGCGTCGTGGCGGAGGCGAAGGATTTGAAGCCTCGCAGGGTCAGGCTCTTGAGATGCACGCCTTTGGACTCTACCCGCCGCCCTTCCCCCGGCACCGTTCCGCGAGGGCGGCGCCGCGCATCCGTCCCGGCTTTTTCTCGGTTTCAGCAATGATCGGTTTCACCGCTGGGAGAGGGGGGCACATCAGTCGGTAAGGGTGAGCCGGAGGCACATCGGGGATACGACGAAGGGACGCCGAGGCGTCCCTTGAAGATTCTCAAGCGGCTGACGGTGCAGCCCGACCGGCCCTGGGGCCGGGTCAGGCGAGCGCAGGCTCCGCCTGGGATACGTCGATGCTTTCGAGCAGCGAGTCGCCGTGCCGAGCGGCGGCGGACAGTGCGTCGTTCTCGGCCTGGATCCGGATAAGCTCGGATTCAAGATCCTGAACGCGCTGCTGAAGCCGTCGCATCTCGGCGAGGACTCGGGGATCGGAGCCGCCGACGTAACCGAGAAGCGCCTTTGCCATGATGGATGGTCCTCCACAATGAGTGACCGACCGAAGCGGTGTGGGTCGTGAGGGATTTGCACCCGCGATGCTTGCCGAAATTACTACCGTGCTGCGCGGCAAACAGTTAAGGTGCGCGGGGCTTCCAGCGTCTCACCAATTGGTTTGAGGGTCAACACGATCACACGCCGACGGGGCCGCAGGGGTCGAGAGCACACCGGCGGCGGACTGCGCCACCCCTCTCCAGAGGACCCGTGGCGGTCGGGGGATCTTCCGTGACTCCGCAGCCTTCCACGGAGCGGCGCCGTTGGCAACCATCAGCCGATTTCCGCTCACCGTGCGCAGGGAAGGCGTGGTCAGCGAGGCGCCGCGGAGGGCGCCTCCGGCGAGTTGATCAACGGATCTCGAAGGTGTCATAACCCCCTCGCGGCGTGTCCCAGATCTCGGTGATTCCTTCCACGCGCCCGGGCGTGTCGCCGTCCCGGAGCCAGGCGAGCAGTTGCTCGCATTCCGCGCGGGGGCCCTCCGCCACCACGTGCACCCGCCCGTCGGCGAGATTGGAAGCGAAGCCGACGAGGCCCCCGATGCGCAGCGCGTTGGCCCGGGTGTGCCAGCGGAAGCCGACGCCCTGGACGCGGCCCCGGACCCACACGGTGAGGCGGACTCTCTCCTTCATACGCGCACGCTAACCCCCGCGCGAGCAGCCGCCCAACCGTCGAATTGCCCACTGGGCACGCGCGTTGGGGCCCGGATGGCGTACAGTCCCGGCTCAACGAGCCTCACCCACACGAGTGATACATGACTCGTACACACGAGTAACACATTTCGAGTGACCTTGACGCCGAGTTCACAAGGAAGGCAGGAGATGGGCCGCCATCGACGATCTGCCCTCGGTACCGCGGCGGACCCGGCCGCCGCCGGCCGCCACCGGGGACCGCACCGGAGCCCCCTCGCTCCGGTCCGGACCGGACTGTTGGGCGTGTCCGCCGCTGTCGCGGTCGGCGCCGTGGCGATGGCCTCCGGACTGACTCCGGGAGGCGGCTACAAACCGGGCGGGGGCAACGACTCGGCCGGGCAGGTGCAGGCGGGCGGCCCCCCGGACTCGGGCCTGGAGACCCAGGGCTCGCAGTCGGCGGCCCCCACCGGCCGCGGCTCGACACCGGCCGACCGTGGGGACGACCGCCCCCACGCGCCCTCGACAATGCCCTCCAAGCCCTCCCACACGCCCTCCACGCCCTCCGGAACACCCTCCGCCACCCCCGGGCAGCCGGGGTCCTCCGGCTCCTCGGGGAACGGCCGGCCCGGCGGAAACGGTGAGGGCGGCTCGACGGGCGGCGGACCGGGGAAGCCGTCCCGTACGCCCGTGACGGAGCCGACCGCGCCCGCGCCCCCGGCGGCGTCGGCCGGCCCGGAGACCGCCTCGGAGGCCGAGGTCCTCAGCCTCGTCAACCAGGAGCGCGAGAAGGTCGGCTGTGCCCCGGTGACGGCCGATCCCAAACTCGCCCAGCTGGCGGAGGACTTCAGCCAGGACATGTCCCTACGCCAGTTCTTCGACCACATCGACCCCGACGGCGACAGCCCCTGGGACCGCGCCGAGAGCGCGGGCATCCTGGACCTGGGCGGGGAGAACATCGCCCGCGGCCAGTCGGACGCGCAGGCCGTCATGGACTCCTGGATGCACAGTTCCGGCCACCGCGCCAACATCCTCAACTGCTCGTTCAAGCGGATGGGCGTCGGCGCGCACTTCGGCGACGGCGGCCCCTGGTGGACGCAGGACTTCGGCTACTGAGCCGCTGTCCCGGGCCCCGCGTGGGACCGGCCGCGTGCGGGGCCCGGGACGTACGCGCCCGCCCCGGGCCGGGCGCGCCGCCTGACCGCCACGCACCCCGGGCCGGGCACGCGCCGGATGACCGCGCTCACTGCCCGAAAGCGCCGCCCTGGAGTCAGCGCTGAGTGCGCGTATGGTGTTTTCATGGACAGTGAACGCACTGGCGACATGTCTTCCCCGGCGGACGCGGAGGACCTGGCCTTCGACGTGTTCGCCCGCGCCTGCCCCTCGCGCGGCACGCTGGAGCATGTCACCGGCAAATGGGGCGGCCTCATCCTGAGCGCGCTCCACGAGGGCAGCTTCCGCTTCAACGAGCTGCGGCGGCGGGTCGACGGCGTCAGCGAGAAGATGCTGTCCCAGACGCTGCACGCGCTGGAGCGCGACGGTCTGGTGCACCGCGAGGCCCAGCCGACCAACCCGCCGCGGGTGGACTACCGGCTGACCCCGCTGGGCGCGGCGGTCGCCGAGCGGCTGCTGGCCCTGATCGATCTGGTCGAGGACCGGATGCCCGAGGTGCTCACGGCCCGGGAGCGTTACGACGCGGCGCGCGCCGAGAGCGGTGGGACGGCCGGGCGGGACGCCGGAGGGGTCGCGGTGGCCGGGCGCGGCGGGCGCTGACAGCGCGGGCAGAAGTAGCTGGAGCGGTTCATCCAGGGGCGGCGGCGCACCGCGGTGCCGCAGCGGCGGCACGGCTCGTTCTCCCGGCCGTAGGCGTCCAGGGAGCGCTCGAAGTACCCCGACTCGCCGTTCACATTGACGTAGAGGCTGTCGAAGCTGGTGCCGCCGACGGCCAGCGCCGCGGTCATCACCTCGCGCACATGGCCGAGGAGTTCGGCGCTGCGCGGGCGGGTGAGGGTCGCCGTCGGCCGGTCGTAGTGCAGCCGGGAGCGCCACAGCGCCTCGTCGGCGTAGATGTTGCCGACCCCGCTGATCAGCGACTGGTCCAGCAGGGCGCGCTTGATCGTGGTGCGGCGCCGGCGCAGCGCGGTGTGGAAGGCCGCCTCGTCGAAGGCGGGGTCCAGCGGATCGCGGGCGATGTGCGCGATGGCGTCCGGCAGTCCCTCCGGGTCGCCGGGGACGGTGTCGTGCAGCGAGAGCCCGCCGAAGGTGCGCTGGTCGACGAAGCGCAGCTCGGTGCCGGCGTCGTCGGCGAAGCGGACTCGGATGCGCAGATGCTTCTCGTCGGGGGCCCCGGCCGGCTGGACCAGCAGCTGCCCGCTCATGCCGAGGTGGGCCAGGACCGACTCGGCGGCGGTGTCGTCGTCGAACGGCAGCCACAGGTACTTGCCGCGGCGGCGGGCGGTCCCGGTGCGGCGGCCCCGGAGGCGGGCCGCGAAGTCCTCCGCGCCGCCGAGGTGGCGGCGGACCGCACGGGGGTGCAGCACCTGGACGTCGGCGACGGTACGGCCGCTGACCCAGCGCTCCAGTCCGCGGCGGACCACCTCGACCTCGGGCAGCTCGGGCAACGGGGGCCTCCTCGGCCTCGAGCCCTCACCGCCCCCGGGCGGAACGGCCGGGCGGGCCGTCCGCCGCGGGGGCGGGGAGAGGCGTTACGTACGGGACGGTATGGAGAGAGGGGTCGGAAGGGCGGTCAGCGTGGAGTGGAGGCCGTGTCGGCGGCGGCTCCGCCGTCGGCCGCCGCGGGGGCGGTCCCGGCGTCGGCCGCCTTGGCCTTCGCCTGGGCCTCGTCGGCTGCCGCGCGGATCGCGCGCCAGGCGGCCTCGGCCGCCTGCTGCTCGGCTTCCTTCTTGCTGCGGCCGGTGCCGGTGCCGTACGCGACACCACCGACGCGGGCAGCAGCCGTGAAGGTCTTCTCGTGGTCCGGACCGGTCTCGGAGACCAGGTACTCCGGGACCCCGAGGCCCTCCGTGGCGGTCAGCTCCTGGAGGCTGGTCTTCCAGTCCAGGCCGGCGCCGAGGTTCGAGGACTTCTCGATCAGCGGGTCGAAGAGCCGGTGCACCAGCTCCGCGGCGGCGTCGAGCCCCCGGTCGAGATAGACCGCTCCGATCACCGCTTCCAGGGTGTCGGCGAGGATGGAAGCCTTGTCCCTGCCCCCGGTGCCCTCTTCGCCCCGGCCCAGCCGGATGAAGGCGCCGAGGTCGAGGCCGCGGCCCACTTCCGCGAGAGCCCGCGAGTTGACCACCGCGGCCCGCAGCTTGGCCAGCTGGCCCTCGGGCAGGTCGGGGTGGATGCGGTACAGCGTGTCGGTGACCACCAGGCCGAGCACCGAGTCCCCGAGGAACTCCAGCCGCTCGTTGGTGGGCAGCCCGCCGTTCTCGTACGCGAAGGAGCGGTGGGTCAGCGCACGCACCAGAAGGGCGGACTCGAGCTGGTACCCGAGCCGCCCTTCCAGGATCGTGTGGGACGAGGCCGTGTCCGCCTGGGACGCTTCACCGCGCTTGCGCGGGGGCGTAGTGGCGTCTGACATGAAGCCTGTCACCCGCCGATCAGACCTCGAGGACCTGGCGGCGGTTGTAGGTGCCGCAGCTCGGGCACGCGATGTGCTGCTGCTTCGGCTCGTGGCAGCGCTCGCACGCCACCAGGGTGGGGACCGCAGCCTTCCACTGCGACCGGCGGTGGCGCGTGTTGCTGCGCGACATCTTCCGCTTCGGAACAGCCACGGCTACTTCTCCTGTGAGTCATCCCCGCGCTTGCGGGGTGCGTTGTCCTTCTCGCCGTCCCTCATGGCCTCGGCGAGTCCCTGCAGAGTCGCCCAACGGATGTCGGCGACCTCATGGTGGTGGTCCGGGTCGTCCGCGAGCCGCGCGCCGCATTCGGCGCACAGCCCCGGGCAGTCCTCCCGGCACACCGGCTGCAGCGGCAGTGCGAGCACCACCGCGTCGCGCAGCACGGGCTCGAGGTCGAACAGGTCGGCCTCGAGGAAGAGCATGTCCTCCTCCTCGGCGTCGTCGCCGGTGTCCGCGTCGCGGCTCCGGTCGTCGGCGTCGGGGTAGGAGTACATCTCCTGGAAATCCACTTCGAGCTCTCGCTCCAGCGGCTCCAGACACCTTACGCACTCCCCCGTCAGCGGCGCACGGGCGGTGCCTGTGACAAGCACCCCTTCCATGACCGACTCCAGGCGGAGGTCCAGCTCGACGGTCACGCCCTCCCGCACCCCGATGACCTCGATGCCGAGGTCCTTGGGCGCCGCCACGGAACGGGAGACCCTTTTGAGCGCACCGGGACGACGGCCCAGCTCGCGCGTGTCGAACACGAGGGGGGCGCGGTGGTCGAGGCGGGCGTTCAGGGCTTCCTGCTTTCTACGCTGCGGCGGACCGCCCGATCACCTGCTACGAAACGGGCAGCCGAGATCGCGGACGTACGCGCGACCGAAGAGCCAGGATACTGGACGGGCCGCTGAAGACCCAATCGCCCGGTGGGGACGGGGTTCCCGCGGCCTGGTGCGGACGGGGTCTAACGGCCCTGCTCGTACTGGCGGAGCTGATCGAGGTCGATCATGCTCGTGTCGAACAGGCTGGTCTCGTCGAGCGCGCCCCCGCCCGGCTGCTGCGCCGCATGGTGCTGCTGCTGCGACTGCTCAGGGTGCTGGTGGTGCTGTTGCTGCTGGGGAATGTGGGCGTAGCCCGCGTTCGGGTCGTAGCCCTGGGCCTGCTGCTGCCAGGCGTAGGCGTCCTGCTGGTAGCCGCTCTGGGCGGCGTAGGGGTCGTGCTGCGGTGCGTAGCCCTGCTGCTGGTAGCCGTACGCGTCCTGCTGCTGATAGCCCGCGGTGGCGGCGTAGTACGCGGCGTCGGCGGCGGCCCGGTCGGGCGGGGCGACCGGCTGGGCGACGGCCGCCTGGGACTGGGCGAGGTCCGCCAGGTAGTCGTCGTCGGTGGTCCGCAGGGCCGTGCCGGCCTCGTCCTGGGCCGCCATATGGGCGCCGAGCTCGTCGATGGGCCGGGCGCCGAGCAGCTTCTGGCGGCCCCGGCCGACCGCCTCCAGGGTTTTGGCGAGGACCGCCGAGACGGCCCCGAGCTTGGTGTCCACGTACTCGTCGGCGCGCTGCCGCAGGGTCGCCGGGTCGGCGCTGCGCTCCGGCCCCTCCTCGGGCTGTCCGGGGCCGTCCTCGGCGCCGGGGGCGTGGCCGAGCAGCTTCTCCCGGCCGCGGTCGACCGAGCCGATGGTCTTGGTGAGTACGACCTCGAAGTTGGCCAGCTTGCTGTCGACGTAGTCGTCGGCCTCGGCGCGGATCTCCTCGGCCTCCCGGCGGGCCTCGGCGAGGATCCGGTCGGCCTCCTCCTGGGACTTCCGCACCAGCTCGGTGTCCGAGATCAGCGAGGTCCGCTGGGCGTGCGCGGACTCGATGATCCGCTCGGCCTCCCGGCGGGCCTCCTCGACCATCTGGTCCCGGCCGCCGAGCAGCTCCTGGGCGTGGGCCAGGGAGTCCGGCAGCGCCGCGCGCACCTCTTCGAGCATGGCGAGCAGCTCGGCGCGGTTGACCACGCAGGAGGCCGACATGGGCATGGACCGGGCGCCGCCGACGGTGGCGACGATCTCGTCGAGCTTCTTCTGCACGTCCACTGTGGGTGCTCGCAGACTCTCTGGATGCGGATGGGAAGGAAGGAGAACGAACGGGACGACTGTACGGCCAGCGGGCCCCTCCCCGACAGCCGCTGACGCCCCGTCAGCCGCTACTTCCTGCGGAGCCGCTCGGAGAGGGCCTCCAGGACCACCGGGGGCACCAGGTGGGAGACGTCGCCGCCCCAGGCCGCGACCTCCTTCACCAGGCTGGAGGACAGGAAGCTGTAGGTGGGGTTGGTGGGCACGAACAGCGTCTCCACCCCGGAGAGGCCGTTGTTCATCTGGGCCATCTGCAGCTCGTAGTCGAAGTCGCTGACGGCCCGCAGCCCCTTGACGATCGCGGGGATGTCCCGCTGCTTGCAGAAGTCGACGAGGAGTCCGTGGAAGGCCTCCACCTGAACGTTTCCGTACTCCTCGGTGGTCCTGCGGAGGAGATCCATCCGCTCCTCCACCGTGAACAGGCCCTGCTTGGACTTGTTGATCATCACGGCGACGTGCACGACGTCATAGAGCTTGGAGGCACGGGCGATGATGTCGAGGTGTCCATTGGTGACGGGGTCGAACGACCCCGGACAGACTGCGCGGCGCAACGGAAGTTCCTCGCTCTCGGGTCCGGTCATGACGCGTTCTCGCACGTCGAGGCGGCGCGACCGTACCAAAGCGTGCCCTCGCCGTAACGGCGGGCCCGCAGCCCCTGGAACCCGGCCGGCCATCCGAACTCCCCACCTCGTGTGCTGCGCTCAACGGTGGCCAGAGCTTCCGGCGCGAGCCACCCCTTCCCCAGGAGTGTGAGCAGGATCTCCCGGAGCGCGCCGTCGGTGACCGCATAGGGCGGGTCCAGGAAAACGACGTCGTACGGGCCGGTGGCGGGCACCTGTCCGGCGATGGTCTGCTCGGCCCTGCCGGTGCGCAGCTCCGCGCCGGGCAGACCGAGCGCCCGGACGTTCTGACGGATCGTCCGGGCCGCCCTCGGGTCGGACTCGACCAGCAGCGCATGGGCGGCGCCGCGGGACAGCGCCTCCAGGCCGACGGCGCCGGAGCCGCCGTACAGGTCGAGGACGCGGGCGCCCGCCAGCGAGCCCCGCAGCGACTCCCAGGTCGAGAACAGGCCCTCACGCGCCCGGTCGGAGGTGGGCCGGGTGCCGTTTCCCGGCGGCACGGCCAGGCGGCGGCCGCCGGCCGCTCCGGCGATCACGCGGGTCATGGGTGGTGGCAGTCCTTCACGGTGGTCGGGGCAGCGGCGGGCCGGGTCCGTCCGGACACCGGCCGCCGCACCTCCACGATATGGCGTCCGGCGGCGGGCGGTGGCCGCGCGCTTCCCGCGCGGGCCGGCCGGACGCGGGGCTCAGCCCTTGTCCAGGAACTCCGCGCGCTCCTTGTCCAGCAGGGCGTCCAGCGCGGTGCGCAGCTCCGGGTAGCCGGCCAGCTCCGGGTCGGCGGTGACGACCGCGGTCGCCTCCTCCCGGGCCGCCGCGATGACCTCCTCGTCGTCGATGACGGCGAGCACCCGCAGCGAGGAGCGGACCCCGGACTGGGCCTGGCCCAGCACATCGCCCTCCCGGCGCTGCTCCAGGTCGATCCGGGACAGCTCGAAACCGTCGAGCGTGGCCGCGACCGCGCCCAGCCGGGCACGGGCGGGGCTGCCCTCGGGCATCTCGGTCACCAGCAGGCACAGCCCGGCGGCCGAGCCCCGGCCGACGCGGCCGCGCAGCTGGTGCAGCTGGGAGACGCCGAACCGGTCCGCGTCCATGATCACCATGACGGTGGCGTTGGGGACGTTGACCCCGACCTCGATGACGGTGGTGGCCACCAGGACGTCCACCTCGCCCGCGGCGAAGCGGCGCATCACCTCGTCCTTGGCCTCGGGCTGCATCCGCCCGTGCAGCACCTCGACCCGCAGATCGCGCAGCGGGCCCTTGGTGAGCTGCTCGGCGACGTCGACGACGGCCAGCGGCGGCCGCTTCTCGGCCTCGTCCTCGGCGGACGGACGGGCCGCGCCCCTGGCCCCGTCCCCCTCGTCACCGATGTCGTCCCCGATCCGCGGGCACACCACGTACGCCTGGTGGCCGGCGGCCACCTCCTCGCGCACCCGCTCCCAGGCGCGGGCCAGGAAGTGCGGCTTGTCCTTGGCGGGCACCACATGGGAGGCGATCGGGGAGCGGCCCGAGGGCAACTGGTCCAGGACGGAGGTCTCCAGGTCGCCGAAGACGGTCATGGCGACGGTGCGCGGGATCGGGGTGGCCGTCATCACCAGCAGGTGCGGGGGCTGCTTGCCCTTGGAGCGCAGCGCGTCGCGCTGCTCGACCCCGAAGCGGTGCTGCTCGTCGACGACCACCAGCCCCAGGTCGTGGAACTGGACCTTGTCCTCGATCAGGGCGTGGGTGCCGATCACGATGCCGGCCTCGCCGGTGACCAGGTCGAGCAGCGCCTGGCGGCGGGCCGCGGCGCCCATGGAGCCGGTGAGCAGCACCACCTTGGTGCCCTGCTCCGCACCTCCGGGCAGGCCGCCCTCCTGGCGGCCGCCACCGCCCTCCTGGGCGGGCGCGTCGCGCCACAGCCCCCAGCCGGCCAGCTCGCCCATCATCTCGGTGATCGAACGGTGGTGCTGCTGGGCGAGCACCTCGGTGGGCGCGAGCATCGCCGCCTGTCCCCCGGCGTCCACCACGCCGAGCATCGCGCGCAGCGCGACCATGGTCTTCCCGGAGCCGACCTCGCCCTGGAGCAGCCGGTGCATGGGGTGCTCGGTGGCCAGGTCGGCGAAGATCTCCTCGCTGACCCGGCGCTGCCCCTCGGTGAGGGTGAAGGGCAGCCGGGCGTCGAAGGCGGCCAGCAGCCCGTCCGGGGCGGGCTTGCGGGGCACCGCGGGCAGCTGGGCGTCGGCCCGCCGCCGCCGGGCGAGCGCCACCTGCAGGACGAACGCCTCGTCCCACTTCAGGCGGCCCCGGGCCATCGCGATATCGGCCTTGGTGCGCGGTCGGTGGATCTTGCGCAGCGCCTCGGGGAGCGTGGCCAGCCCCCGGCCCTCACGGAGGCTCTCCGGCAGCGGGTCGACCAGCCCGGCCAGCGCGGTCTCCTCATGGCCGGCCGGGCCCAGCACGGTGTCGACGGCCTGCTGGATCTGCCAGGACTCCATCTGCTTGCACGCCGGGTACAGCGGCAGCAGCTGATGGGCGAACGCCTCGACGGCCTCCGCGCCGCTCTCCGCGCCCAGCGTCTTGTACTCCGGGTGGGCCAGCTGCCGCTTGCGGTTGAAGACCGAGACCTTCCCGGCGAACATCGCGCGGGTGCCGGGCTGGAGCTCCGTCCGGGGCTTGTGGACGCCCTTGCCGAAGAAGACCAGCTGGAGACGGCCGCTGCCGTCGGTGATGGTGACCTCCAGCCGCCGTCCCCGGCCGCCGTTGAACGTGTGCACCCGGGCGTCGGCCACCTGCGCCACGACGGTCACATGCTCGTCCAGGGGCAGATCGGACAGCCGGGTCAGCTCACCGCGCTCCGCGTACCGCCTCGGGTAGTGGTGCAGCAGATCGCCGACGGTGTGCAGGTCGAGATGGTCGGCCATCACCTTCGCGGTGTTGCCGCCCAGGATCTTCTTCAGGGGTTCATCCAGCACGGGCACCCGTCCATTGCACACCACGGGGCTGACAAGCGGGGTGATCCGGCGGCCGGCCGCCGGGCTCATTCGATGCCTATGATCAGCGGCGCGGTGGGCTGACCGCCCTGGTAGACGACCGTGTCGACGGCGAAGTGCCCCTCCCGCACATGCCGCTCCAGCCGTTCGGCGACCTCGTCCGGGAGGCCCGCGCCGAGCACCAGCGTGACCATCTCGCCGCCCGACGCCAGCATCCGGTCCAGCACCGCCTCGGCGGTCGCGGCCAGCTCCGAGCCGATCAGCGCCACATCGCCGTCGATCATGCCCAGGACGTCCCCGGCCTGGCACACCCCGGCCATGGTCCAGGACTGGCGTTCGGCCACGGCCAGTTCCGCGTAGCGGGTGGCGCCGGCGGCCGAGGTCATGGCGACCACGTCCTCGTCGAAGCTGCGGCCGGGCTCGTGGACGGCGAGCGCGGCGATGCCCTGGACGGCGGAACGGGTGGGGATCACCGCGGCCCGTACGCCCTCGGCACGGGCCTGCGCCGCCGCCGCGGCGGCCGTGTGGTGCAGTTCGGTGTCGTTCGGCAGCAGCACGACCTCCCGGGCCGCGGTCCGGCGGACCGCGTCGACCAGCTCACCGCTGGCGGGCGGCTCTCCGGGGCGGGTGGCGACCGCGGTCGCGCCCGCCTCGGCGCACAGCACGGCGAGGCCGTCGCCGGGGACGACGGCGACCACGGCGCGGGTCGCGCGCTCGGCGCGCGGGCCACCGGTGGGGTCCTGGGCGCCCGGCTGATCCGGCAGGACGGCGGCCGGGCCCGGCCGGTCCGGAGCGCCGGCGCCCGCCTTACGGGCGGCGGCGCCGAAGTGGGTGATCCGGACGCGGTACGGGCGGCCCGCCTGGATGCCCGCCTCCACGGCCGCCCCCGCGTCGTCCACGTGCACGTGGACGTTCCACAGGCCGTCGCCGCCGACGACCACCAGGGAGTCGCCGAGGGCGTCCAGCCGCTCCCTCAGGGCGGTCACGGCCGTGTCGTCGGCCTCCAGGAGGTAGATCACCTCGAAGGCGGGGCCGCCGTCCGGGGCGC
>NZ_BBOX01000474.1 GCF_001553455.1 Streptomyces hygroscopicus subsp. hygroscopicus | reverse complement strand
GGGCCACCCCACGCCCCGCTCCCCGGCGTCCCGGGCCGCCCCCCGACCTCCCGGACCGCCACCCCGGCCCGCCGCCCCGAGGTCCTGGGCCCCTCCGCCCTGCCCTTGGTTACCCTTCGTTGCCATGAGCGCCGCGATACCGCCGGGGCCGGGCCCCACGGCCGTGAGGTGGCGCATCGGCTGGCCCCGACGCGTCTTCTCCCAGGTCCTGCTGATGCAGTTGGCCATCGCCACGGGTGTCACCGTGCTCGCGACCGGCCTCTTCCTCGCGCCGCTCAGCGACCACCTCGACGACCAGGCCATGCGCCGTGCCCTGGCCATCGCGCAGACCACGGCCGCCGAGCCCCGGCTGGCCGAGGCGCTCCAGCACACCCGGCCCGGACCCGGCGGACCCGTGCAGACCGAGGCGGAGCGCATCCGCCGCGCGACCGGCGCCGAATACGTCGTGGTCATGGACCGGCGCGGGGTGCGCTGGTCGCACACCTCCCCGGACGAGATCGGCAAGCACGTCTCCACCGATCCCACCGACGCCCTCGGCGGCCGGGAGATCATGGAGATCGACGAGGGCACCCTCGGCCGGTCGGCCCGCGGCAAGGTGCCGCTGCGCGCCGGAGACGGCCGTATCGTGGGCGCCGTCTCGGTGGGCATCTCCTACGAGAGCGTGCGCGCCCGGCTCGTCGCCGCGGTCCCGGAGATGCTCGCGTACGCGGGCGGCGCGCTCGCCGTCGGTGCCCTGGCGGCGTATCTGGTCGCCCGCAGGCTCCAGCGACGCACCCATGACCTGGCCTTCTCCGATATCTCCGCGCTGCTCGCCGAGCGCGAGGCGATGCTGCACGGCATCCGGGAAGGCGTCGTCGCCCTCGACGCCCGGGGCCGCATCCGGCTGATCAACGACGAGGCGCAGCGGCTGCTGGATCTGCGCCCCGAGGACACCGGGCAGCCGCTGGCGGCGGTGCTGCCCCCGGGCCGTACGACCGATGTGCTGGCGGGACGGGTCGCCGGGGCCGATCTGCTGACCGTCAGCGGTGGCCGGGTGCTGGTCGCGAACCGGATGCCGACGGACGACGGCGGCGCGGTGGCCACCCTCCGTGACCGCACCGAGCTGGAGCGGCTGGGCCGCGAGCTGGACGGCACCCGGGGGCTGATCGACGCCTTGCGGGCACAGGACCATGAGCACGCCAACCGGATGCACACCCTCCTGGGCCTGCTCGAACTCGGACTGCACGACGAGGCGGCGGAGTTCATCACCGAGGCGATCGGGGTGCACCGGGCCACCGCCGAGCAGGTCACCGAGCGGGTGCGCGATCCGCTGCTGGCCTCCCTGCTGGTCGGCAAGGCCACGGTAGCCACCGAACGCGGGGTCACGCTGTGTGTCGCCGAGGACAGTCTGCTGCCCAACCGGCTGGTGGACCCACCGGGCCTGGTGACGATCGTCGGCAACCTCATCGACAACGCTCTGGACGCGGCGGCCGGTTCCCGGGAGCCGCGGGTCGAGGTGGAGCTGTGCGCGGACGACCGTACGGTCCTGCTGCGCGTCTCCGACACCGGCCCCGGGATCCCCGCCGACCGGCGCGACGTGGTCTTCACCGAGGGCTGGTCCACCAAGCAGCCGCCCGCGCACGGGAAACGCGGCATAGGGCTCGCCCTGGTCCGCCGCCTGGCCGAACGCCAGGGCGGCAGCGTCCGCGTGTCCGACCGCGAGGGCGGGGGCGCGGAGTTCACCGTCGTCCTCCCCGAGGCGCTGGCCGAAGAGCCGGCCGGGACGCCCCTGACCGCGACAGGAGAGCCGCGATGACCCATGGAACCGGACCGGACGGGCCCCTGGAGGTGCTGGTCGTGGACGACGACGTCCGGGTGGCCCGGGTCAACGCGGCGTACGTCGGCAAGGTGACCGGCTTCCGTGTCGCCGGGCAGGCGCACACCGCCGCCGATGCGCTGGCCTTCCTGGAGGCCGCCCCTGTCGACCTGGTGCTGCTCGACCACTATCTGCCGGACGAGACGGGGCTGGCGCTGGTGCGGCGGCTGCGGCAGATCGGCCATCACACCGACGTCATCATGGTGACCGCGGCCCGCGATATCGCGACGGTCCAGGCGGCGATGCGCCACGGCGCGCTGCAGTACCTGGTCAAACCGTTCACCTTCGCGGGGCTGCGCGCCAAGTTGGAGGGGTACGCGGCGCTGCGCCGTGCGCTGGAAGGCGGCGGCGAGGCCGGGCAGGACCAGGTGGACCGGATCTTCGGCGCCCTGGGCGGCGCCTCGGCCGGACCCGCGGAGCTGCCCAAGGGCCACTCGGCGCTGACCGCCGATCTCGTACGGGAGGTGCTGCGGAGCGCCGAGGGCCCGCTGTCGGCGCAGGAGGTGGCCGAGCGCTCCTCGCTCAGCAGACAGACCGCACAGCGCTATCTGAAGCTGCTGGAGCGCACGGGCAGGGTGCGGCTCAGCCTCAAGTACGGCGAGACCGGCCGCCCCGAGCACCGCTACGCGTGGGTCTGAACCGGCCTGACCCCGTCCGCCCGCGGCGATCCGCGCGACCGCCACCTCGCCGCGCGGTGTGCGGTCCGCCCAGGTGGTGACCCCCAAGCTGGCCGCCATCAGGCAGGGTGCGGTGACTCTTCACCACCGGACGTTCACCCCAACGACCCGGAACCGGCACATCAGGGGTGGCGGCACGGTGGTTCGGCGGGGGTCCGCCCACCCGGGAGTGGGCGGACCCCCGCCGAACCACCGTGTCGGCCAGCCGCGCGTCAGACGTCGATGCGCGACCGGTCCAGGGTCGCCGCGGAGTTGGTGATGAACTCCTTACGGGGCGCGACCTCGTTGCCCATGAGCAGGTCGAAGGCGCGCTCGGCGGCCTCCAGGTCGCTGATGTTGATGCGCCGCAGGGTGCGGTGACGCGGGTCCATCGTGGTCTCCGCGAGCTGGTCGGCGTCCATCTCGCCGAGACCCTTGTACCGCTGGATGCCGTCCTTGTAGCGGATCTCCCGGCGCTGGAGGTCCAGCAGCGTCTCCTGGAGCTCCTGGTCGGAGTAGGTGTAGAGGTACTTGTCCTGTCCCCGCTTGGGGTTCACCAGCTCCACCCGGTGCAGCGGCGGCACCGCCGAGAAGACCCGCCCCTGCTCGACCATCGGGCGCATATAGCGCTGGAAGAGGGTCAGCAGCAGACAGCGGATGTGAGCGCCGTCCACATCGGCGTCGGCGAGGAAGATCACCTTGCCGTAACGCGCCTGGTCGATGTCGAAGGTCCGGCCCGATCCGGCCCCTATCACCTGGATGATCGCACCGCACTCGGCGTTCTTGAGCATGTCGGAGACCGACGACTTCTGGACGTTGAGGATCTTGCCGCGGATCGGCAGCAGCGCCTGGAACTCGGAGTTCCGCGCGAGCTTGGCCGTACCCAGCGCCGAGTCCCCCTCGACGATGAACAACTCGCTGCGGCCCACGTCGTCGCTGCGGCAGTCGGCCAGCTTCGCCGGCAGCGAGGAGGACTCCAGCGCGGTCTTACGGCGCTGCGCCTCCTTGTGCTGGCGGGCCGCGATGCGCGTACGGGCGGCCGCCACGACCTTCTCCAGGACGGCGCGGGCCTGCTGCTTGGCGTCCCGCTTGGAGGAGGTCAGGAACGCCTTGAGCTCCTTGGAGACCACGTTGGCCACGATCCGGGAGGCCGCCGAGGTGCCCAGCACCTCCTTGGTCTGCCCCTCGAACTGCGGCTCCGCGAGCCGGACGGTCACCACCGCCGTCAGGCCCTCCATGGCGTCGTCCTTGACGACGTCGTCCTCGGCGACACGCAGCAGCTTGGTGGCGCGCAGCGCCTCGTTGACCGTCCTGGTGACCGCGCGCTCGAACCCGGCGACGTGGGTGCCGCCCTTGGGCGTCGCGATGATGTTGACGAACGACTTCACGGTCGCGTCGTAGCCGGTGCCCCACCGCAGCGCGATGTCGACGCCCAGGTCACGGGTGACCTCGGTCGGCGTCATATGGCCGCGCTCGTCGAGGACCGGCACGGTCTCCTTGAAGGTGCCCTGCCCGGACAGCCGCAGCACATCGCAGACGGCCTTGTCCTGGGCCAGGTACTCGCAGAACTCGCTGATCCCGCCGTCGTAGTGGAAGGTCTCCTCGACCGGCCCCTCCCGCCCCTCCAGGGCCCGATCGTCCCGGACGACCAGGGTCAGCCCCGGCACCAGGAACGCGGTCTGCCGGGCACGGGAGTACAGCGTCTCCAGGGAGAGCTTGGCGTCCTTGAGGAAGATCTGGCGGTCCGCCCAGTAGCGGATGCGGGTGCCGGTGCGGGTCTTGGGGACCCTCTTGCCCTTGAGGAGGCCACTGGACGGGTCGAACGGGGCGTCCGGCCCGGATTCGGTGAAGATCCCGGGGACGCCGCGGCGGAAGCTGATCGCATGGGTCTTGCCGTCACGGTCCACCTCGACGTCGAGACGGGCGGACAGCGCGTTCACCACGGAGGCGCCGACGCCGTGCAGACCGCCCGAGGCCGCGTACGAGCCGCCGCCGAACTTCCCGCCGGCGTGCAGCTTCGTCATGACGACCTCGACGCCGGACAGCCCCGTCTTGGGCTCGACGTCCACCGGGATCCCCCGGCCGTTGTCGCGCACCTCCACGGAGCCGTCGTCGTGCAGGATCACCTCGATGCGATCACAGAAGCCGCCGAGGGCCTCGTCCACCGAGTTGTCGATGATCTCCCAGAGGCAGTGCATGAGGCCACGGCTGTCGGTCGAGCCGATGTACATGCCAGGGCGCTTGCGCACTGCCTCGAGCCCCTCGAGGACGAGAAGGTGCCGCGCGGTGTAGTTGGAGCCGCCCCGGTCTGCTCCGGTCAGCAGCGCAGTGGACGGCACGGACGTGTCGGCGGTCACGCGGTTCGCTCCTCGCTGAATTTCTGGTTGGCCCGGCTGTGGGCCCGATGGTGGCATGGTCGCCCGTCAGAGCGTACCGAGGCTTGATAGAGCCTTTGTGCCGCCACCCGTTGAAACGTCCATGCTAGTCCCACCGGCCATCGTTTCGCTCGTACGTTCGATACCTCATGGGCGTGACGCACACATCACGTTCCCTTTCAGGCATGAACCATTTAGGCTCCGGGCACGTCCTCATTCACAACCGGCAACCCGGCCGGGAGGACGAATCAGACAATCGACGCGAAACAGCAAAGCTAGGCAATACGGCTCATTCGCCGCCAAACGTCACCATCCGGCCTACTCAGAAGCAATTTTTGAGAAAAAGCCACGAGCGGGAACGATTTCAGGCTGGTTGGATGTTGACCCTGGTACGACAGCTCGTCGAGCTAGAGAAGAGGCGACGTGACTACTGTTCTGACCCCCGCGAGCCCGCTGACGGCCGCTGACCGATGCGACCGTTGCGGCGCCCAGGCATACCTGCGCGTCGTGCTGACCAGCGGTGGTGAACTGCTCTTCTGCGCCCACCACGGGCGCAAGTTCGAGCCGGAACTCAAGAAGATCGCCGCGGAAATACAGGACGAGACCGAGCGGCTGACCGCCGCTCCGGCGTCCGCGTCCGACGACGAACGCTGACGCCTCACACCCACGACGACGAGCGACGCCGGCCCAGGGCCGGATCCCGGGCGGTCTGCCCCCTCAGTGGGGCGGCCGCCCACGCTCGTATCGTGGGCCCCGCGGCACCACCCCAGGGCCCTCCCGGCCCTGGCCATGGACACATTCCAGAGCCCACCACGGGCACACCCCAGGGCCTCCGGCCCACACCACGCACATGCCCCAGGGCCTTCCCGGCCGCTACCACGGCGTCAGCCATGGGCGGCCACCAGACCGGCCACCGCCGAGATCCTGGTGTAGACACCGGGCCGTCCCGCCACTCCACAGCCGCTTCCCCAGGACACCAGGCCCACCAGCCGCCCCTGGGCGACCAGAGGGCCTCCGCTGTCCCCCTGACAGGCGTCCCGCCCGCCATCCGGCAGCCCCGCGCAGAGCATGGACCGCGGCTGGTAGTCCCCCTCCGCGTTGCCGGGATAGGCGGTCCGGCAGACCGTGTCGGCCAGGATGCGCACCGTGGCGGCGTGCAGCGTCGACGCGTACTCACCGCCACCCTCCGTATCACCCCACCCGTACACCGCGGCCCGCACGCCCGGCCGGTACGCCGGATCACCGCGCCCGGCGGCCATGGGAACGGTGTAGGCGGCCGGCACCGCGACCCCCAGGGTGAGCACCGCGATGTCCCCGGCCCTGTTGTCGGTCTCGTACGCGGGATTCACCCACACCCGGGCCAACGGGTACTCCATCCCGTCGCTCTTGCGCAGATCATTGCGGCCGATGATCACCCGGAGGTCCCGCACCTGCCGCCAGTCCATGCCGAGCACCGCGCGGCTCAGGCAGTGGGCCGCCGTGAGGACCGTTGTAGGGCTCACCACCGCCGCGCCGCAGAACTGGCCCGACCTCTTCCCCCCGAAGAGCGCACGGCTGGCCACGGCCGCCGTCCAGGGCGCCTCGACCGTACGGGCCGGATGGCCGCCGACCACCACACGGTCGGCCGTCGCCGGGGCGGGCGCGGTGAGCACCATCATGAGCGCGGCGACCAGCGGTACCGCCAGGACGAGGAGCGAGCGGGGCGACCTACGCATGCAGCCTCCTGACCTTACGGAGCGAGTCGCACACTCAGCGTTACCCCACCTGACGCGAAGCGCATCCCCGGCGGGCCAAACGGGGAACGGAGCGCCGGCACAGCGCGAAGGCCGGACCCCTCGATGGGGTCCGGCCTTCGGGCTGTGCCGCTTGCCGTTACACGGCGGTGGTCCGTATCAGTCGAGGTAGTCCCGGAGGACCTGGGAACGGGACGGGTGGCGCAGCTTCGACATCGTCTTGGACTCGATCTGCCGGATGCGCTCACGCGTCACGCCGTAGACCTTGCCGATCTCGTCGAGGGTCTTCGGCTGGCCGTCGGTGAGGCCGAAGCGCATCGAGACCACGCCCGCCTCACGCTCGCTGAGCGTGTCGAGCACGGAGTGCAGCTGCTCCTGCAGCAGGGTGAAGCTGACCGCGTCGGCCGGGACGACGGCCTCGGAGTCCTCGATGAGGTCACCGAACTCGCTGTCGCCGTCCTCGCCCAGCGGGGTGTGCAGCGAGATCGGCTCACGGCCGTACTTCTGCACCTCGATGACCTTCTCCGGGGTCATGTCGAGCTCCTTGGCCAGCTCCTCCGGGGTGGGCTCACGGCCCAGGTCCTGGAGCATCTGGCGCTGGACGCGGGCCAGCTTGTTGATGACCTCGACCATGTGCACCGGGATACGGATGGTGCGCGCCTGGTCGGCCATGGCCCGGGTGATCGCCTGACGGATCCACCAGGTGGCGTACGTGGAGAACTTGTAGCCCTTGGTGTAGTCGAACTTCTCGACGGCGCGGATCAGACCGAGGTTGCCCTCCTGGATGAGGTCCAGGAAGAGCATGCCGCGGCCCGTGTAGCGCTTGGCCAGGGAGACCACCAGACGGAGGTTGGCCTCCAGCAGGTGGTTCTTGGCGCGGCGGCCGTCCTCGGCGATGATCTCCAGCTCACGCTTGAGCTTGGGGGCGAGCTTGTCGGAGTTGGCCAGCTTGTCCTCGGCGAACAGACCGGCCTCGATCCGCTTGGCGAGCTCGACCTCCTGCTCGGCGTTGAGCAGCGGGACCTTGCCGATCTGCTTGAGGTAGTCCTTGACCGGGTCGGCCGTGGCGCCGGCCGCGGCGACCTGCTGCGCGGGGGCGTCGTCCTCGTCCTCGTCGGAGAGCACGAAACCCGCGTTCTCGGGCTCGCCCTCGGCGCCCTCGGGGCCGGGCTTGCCCGGTGCCTCCTCGATGACGTCCTCGGCCTCGAGGAGCTCGTCGGTGACGTCCTTCTTGGCGGTGGTCTTCTTCGCGACCGTCTTCTTGGCGGCGGTGGTCTTCTTGGCGGCCGCCTTCTTGGCCGTGGCCTTCTTGGCGGCGGCCTTCTTCGCGGGGGCGGCCTCACCGGCCGGGACACCGCCGACGTCCGCCGTGGCAGCGGCCGGGGCGGCGGGGGCCTTCTTGGCGGTGACCGTCTTGGTCGCGACAGTCTTGGTGGCGGTGCGCTTTGCCGGGCTCTTCGCTGCGACGCTCTTGCGGGTGCGCTTGGGCGCCTCTGCGGCACTGACCATCAGCGTCACACCCTCCTCGTCGAGGATCTGGTTGAGGCTGCGCAGTACGTTCTTCCACTGGGTCGGAGGAATCTGGTCAGCCTCGAAGGCCCGGCGCACATCGTCGCCGGCGATCTGCCCCTCAGCCTTTCCCCGCTCGATGAGCGCCATGACAGACTCCGACTCGGCGATCTCCGGCGGGAGCGTACGGGATGTGCTGGCCGACACGAACAACCTCTCGGAACGTTGGAAACGGCTTCCGGCTCAGTCCGCTGGGGACCGGAGCCGACGACCGCCGGCAGGGATGAACCGACGGCGCGGGCGGAGTGCGGAGGAGTACAGCGTTGCGAGCGACATCCGTATTCCCTCCGCGGCTGCCACCTCTTTAATCATCGCGCTGCCCCAAAGAGCGTTACGCCCAATACTCGTGGCCCGAGTCACACCCCATAACGGTCTTCATGCCCATCCAACGGGACAAAAAACTCCGAGTCGCGCACCGGTGGGAGCCGCACGACACCGACCGATCGCTCGCGCCGCGCCGCCGAACCCGCGGCGCGGGATCCGGCGACGCCCTCTCGTACGCGGCACGGCATCCGTTGCGGCGCCCCTGCGGCCGGCCCCCGCCGACTACTGGCCCCGCCGCCTCGCCGTACGCCGTACGTCGTACGTCGCACGCTCCGGACGCCCGGCGGTCCGGGCACCGGACGCGCCGCGGATCAGTGCTCGCGCGGCGCGGGCACCCCGACCTCGGCGTGATCGAGATCCGGGTGGACGGTCAGCAGCTGACGCATCGCCCCCTCGGCCGCCACGGCGTCGCCCTCGCCGATCGCCTCGACGATCCGGCGGTGGTGGGCGACTCCGGCCTCGGTGAGGCGGTCGCAGCCGGAGACCGGGGCGCCGGAGACGTGGAGCGCGGCGGCGACGATCCCCGCCAGGTGGTCCAGCATCCGGTTGCCCGCGACCTGCAGCAGCAGCGCGTGGAACTCGGCGTCGGCGCGGGAGAAGGTGAGGGTGTCGCCCTGCGTCAGTGCATGGCTCATGATCTCGACCATGTCCGCGAGCCGCTGCTGCACCTCCTCACGGCCGTGCCCGGCGGCGAGGCGGGCGGCCAGCGGCTCGATGGTCCAGCGCAGCTCGCACAGCTCGCGGCGCTGGTCGTCGCGCTGCGGGCCGAAGGCGCGCCACTCGATGATGTCCGGGTCGAGCAGGTTCCAGTCGCTGACCGGACGGACCCGGGTGCCCACATTGGGGCGGGCGCTGACCAGACCCTTGGCCTCGAGGACGCGCAGCGATTCCCGTACGACGGTGCGGGAGACCTCGAAGCGCTGGCCGATCTCCTCGGGGACGAGCGGGCGGTCCGCGCCCAGATCACCGGAGACGATCATCTGGCCCAGCTGCTGAACGAGTTGGCCGTGCAGCCCGCGGCCCCGGTTGCCGGCCGCGCGCCGGCCCACCCGGCCGATCTCCGCCTCGGCACCGTCCCAGGAGGGGGCGCTGCCGCGGTCGGCGCCGGGGGCTTCGGCGTAGGAGTAGCGGTCAAGCTCGCCCGAACCGGCCAGGCCGGAGTCGGCGGGGCGAGCCGCGGTCATCGTGGTGTGCGCAAGGGTACTCACGCATCCTTTGTCGGCGACGCCTCCGAAGCCCTTGAGGTCTTTGGTGAAAAGCACACGAAAGGGTGATCGCCCATTACCTTACAATTGACGCCCAATCGGACAGAAAGAAGCATCCTTCGCGGAGTTGCGAGCAGTTCGCGCTACGACCGTGCGAAACCGCTCCGCGCCTGATCCACTGAGTTCGAACCAGCCCGGGCCCCGGCGCCCACCGCGGACCGGGCAGGCGGCCCGGCCCGCGGTGGGCGCTACTGGCGGGTGCTCCTGCCGCGCAGGCCGGTGAGGGCGTAGGCGCACAGCAGCACGGCGAGCGACAGCATCAGGGCCTGTCCGACCGGCTGGCCCGCGAGCCGGAGCACGACCGCCAGCCCCCGGTCGATCAGGGAGGGCGGCCGGTCCAGCGTCGCCGCGCGCAACCGGTGCGGCAGCATGACCAGCGAACGCAGCGAGGGGTCCTGCGCCGCGTGCCGCACCACGGGCACCGCGAGGACCGGTACGGCGAGCAGGGTGGCCAGTCCGAGCGCGGTGGACCGGAAGACTCCGGCGGCCAGCAGCCCGGCCCACGACGAGCCGACGGTGAGCCCGAGGACACCGGCCACCAGCTCGGGCCAGTCGCCCGGCAGCGGTACGGCATTGCCGCCGACGAACAGCAGGAGCGCCGCGCTGTCGAGCACGATGACACCGAGCGAGAGCAGGACCGCGCCGACCGCGCAGACCGCGAGCTTGGCGGCCAGCAGACCCATCCGGCGGGGCACGGCGTCCCGGGTCGCGGCCAGCGCCGGATAGCGGAACTCGTCGCCGAAGGCGAGGGCTCCCAGCAGACCGGCCGCGATGGCGATGGGCGGAAGCGGGAGGTCGACCGGCCAGCCGGTCAGCCGATGCAGCTCCCCGGCGCCGCCCGCCCGGGCGAGCAGGACGGACGAGAGGAGGGAGGCGACGATGGCGGCGACGCCGATCAGCCAGCCGGTCCGTACGCCGGTGGCGCGGCGCAGCTCATAGCGCATCGGCCAGGCGGGGCCGGGGAACCGGAGCCTGGGAAGCAGACGGGGCGGGGGCGCCTCGGGGTCGCGGGCGCGGGCGCCCGCGACGGTGCCGGGGCCCAGATCGGCGGACTCCTCGGCCAGGCGGTGGACCACGATGCCGTGGCGGTAGGCGGTCTCCCCGACGGATGCGGGGGACAGCCCGTAGACGGAGATGTGGGTCTCGTCGTCGCGCACCACGGAGAACGGGTCGGCGAGCGCGGCGACCGGCCCCTCCTCGACCTCGGCCCCGGTCTCCGCCTTGGCCTCCGCTCTGGCCTCGGGCGTCCTGGCCCCGGATGTCCTGGCCTCTGATCTGGCCTCTGCTGCCCTGACCTCTGTTGTCCTGGCTTCTGCTGTCCTGGCTTCAGTTGTCCTGGCTTCCGGTCTGACCTCGGATGTCCTGGCCTCCGCCCCGGCCTCGGTGCGCTTCAGGGCCGCTTCGGTGTCGGCAACGGAGACGGGGTGCGCCCTGTCAGCACCGGCGGCTTCCGTCGTGGTCGTCTTCACCGCGGGCCCGACAGCGGCGCCCCGGGCCGCCACCTCCGCCTTCCTCGCCCTGCGCCAGAACCTTTTCCTGATCCTGGTCTCGACTCCCTGGCGCTTGACGACGGCGGCCCCGGCGTCGGCACGGGGCCGGGCGGTGTCGTCCTTGGCCGCCTCAGCCTCGGCCTCGCACTCGGCCGCCGCCCGGAACGCCTCCTCCTCCGCCCGGGCCTCGGCCAGCCGCCGGGCGGCCTGGACCTCCTCCTCCAGGACGGCCGCGAGCCGGCCGACGAGCGGCGAGTGGACCACGACACGGGGGCGCAACCGGGTGCGGACGAACTCGTCCACCGGCTGATCGGCCACCAGCCGGCCCGACTCCAGGGTGAGCACCTGGTCCGCGAGGCGGGCGACGCTCTCGGCGTCCTCCGCGGTGACGAGGACGGCGCCGCCGTGGGCCGCGAACTGACGCAACAGTCCGTAGAGCCAGGTGGTCTCCCGGGGCGAGAGGCCCCGCGCGGGCTCATCAAGGACCAAGGTGTGCGGATCCCCGAGAAGAGCGGTGGCGATGCCGAGGCGGCGCTCCGCCCCGGTCGACAGATCACCGAGACGTTCGTTCGCCAGATCGGTGAGGCCGACCACGTCGAGCACGACATCGGCGCGTGTGGCGGCCACCCCGGCCGCGGCGCCGAGCATTCTCAGATGCCCCCGCACGGTGCGGCCCGGGTGACCGGGGACGTCCTCCAGGAGAACGCCGATCTCATGGGCCGGACGCCGGATGCGGTGCAGCGGGCGGCCTCGGAAGAAGGCGGAGCCGTGGCCCCGGTCGAGCTGCAGCAGAAGCCGCAGCGCGGTGGTCTTGCCCGCGCCGGGGCCGCCGAGCAGTGCGGTGACCCGGCCCGCCGGGGCCTCGAAGGTGAGGTCGTCGACGACGGGCGGTTGGTTGCGGCGGGGGGTGCTGGTCAGTCCGGTGGCCTGGATCATGGCTTCTCCCGCGGGGCATGGAACCGCTCGATGGCACGTGGGGACTGGTGACGTACCGGAGCACGTTAACCCGCTATGTCCTATTTCGCCGGGAGCTACCCCTCCTGAGAGGTCGTCGTGTCACGCCTCGTCACACCTCGGGACGAAGCATGGGCGGATTGAGCAGCGTCGCCCCTCCGGCCCGGAACAACTGGGCCGGACGGCCTCCCTGACGGGTCGTCGTACCGCCCGTGGGCACCAGAAAACCCGGGGTGCCGGTGACCTTGCGATGGAAGTTGCGCGGGTCCAGGGCCACGCCCCACACCGCCTCGTACACCCTGCGCAGCTCGCCGACCGTGAACTCCTGGGGGCAGAAGGCGGTGGCCAGCGAGGAGTACTCGATCTTGGAACGGGCGCGCTCGACCCCGTCCGCGAGGATGCGGGCATGGTCGAACGCGAGCGGCGCGGCCAGGTCACTGTCACGGCCGAAGGCTCCATCCTGGTCGAGCAGCGATTCGACCGGGGCCCAGCGCACGCTGTGCGCGTCGCCTCCGGCCCGGGGCGCGGGCAGATCGGGCGCGAGCGCGAGGTGCGCCACGCTGACCACACGCATCCTGGGGTCGCGCTTCGGATCGCCGTACGTGGCGAGCTGCTCGAGATGCGCGGCGTTCGGAGGGGCCGGGAGCGTGGGGTCGTGGGCGAGCAGCCCGGTCTCCTCGATCAGCTCCCTGGCAGCGGCGGCGGCGAGATCCTCATCGGGCCGAACGAAACCGCCGGGCAGCGCCCACCGCCCCTTGAAGGGTGGCTCCCCGCGGCGCACGGCCAGCGCACAGAGCGCATGCCGCCGCACGGTGAGCACGACCAGATCAACGGAAACGGCGAATGCCGGGAAGGCCGACGGGTCGTAGGGCATGACGCGATCATAGTCGTCTGCCTGACGATAATCAGGTGCTTGAGCATGATCACTGGTGTTCGTGGAATCGCTCTCTCGAGCGCTTACTCGCACGATTTCGCGATGTTCGCAC
>NZ_BBOX01000473.1 GCF_001553455.1 Streptomyces hygroscopicus subsp. hygroscopicus | reverse complement strand
GCCGGTGGCCCCGGAGTCCCTGTCCGGTTCCGGCCCTGCCCGGTGACTACTGGCCCGGCTCCTCCTCCGCGAAGAGCTCGTCCAACAGTTCGTCTGCCTGGGAAACGGTGAAGGCACGGTCGAGCCAGTGCCTCAGAGTGTCGCGGTAGGCGCATTCGCTGATACGGCGGCGTGTCTCGGGCCGGACGCTGATCCCCCGGTGTTCGAGGATGCGCAGGACCCCCTCGGCGAGTCCTGCTGCTTCCCCGTGGGCCTGGCCCTCGAGGAAGGTCTGCTCGATGAGGGTTCCCCGGCCGGGAAAGTAGGTACCCACGGTCATCTGGTTCCTCCAAATGTCTCTTGCCGGGGTCTCCCCCAGGCCGATTTCCAGCAACTCCGAGTGGTAGCGGGCAGATTCCGGGGAGGCCGTTCCCATTGCGTAGGCCAGGGCCTTCAGCGCGGCCGGAGTGGTCGGGTCGTGCCTGTGCGTCATGGCAGAGAAGGTGGCCAGTGTGAGGTCCTGAGCGGCCTCATCCGGGTCGAGGATCACCGGGGCGTTCTCCGGGCCCAGCACCAGCGGATGTACGGACAGGGTTGCCCAGCCCTCCACGCCGGTGTGGAAGGGGCCCGCCGCCCAGTCGGCGGTCTTCTTGTCTTGGCTGACCACGAGCAGCAGTGTCGGAAGGCTGTGCTTCGCTGTCGTGGACGAGAGATAGTGCGTCCAGCTGGCTGCCTTGTCCGGGTCGCGGCGCCCCTGCGTATCGATGGCCAAGAGGAAGCCGTCACCATTGGGCGGCTCCACGCGCAGCACGCTGTCTACGCACCGCTCCAGTGTGCGGATTTCCAAGGCGTCGGGGGTGAGTACCTCGACGGCCGCCTTCTCGGGCAACGGAACGTTCACTATGCGGAACACCGGAGCGAGTAACTCCGGCCGATCTTGAAAAATGACCACGGGTGTGAACGTAGGGTCATCGGAGCATGTGCACGGGGCAAATGACCGGTGATCACCCGATTGGGGGAAGCTGGTCAAGCTGCGATCTCGTAGGCATCCTGCTGCGGGGTGAGTTCGAACCAGAGGAGCTTGCCGCTGATGCCGAAGAGGTCGTCGGCGAGGGGGTAGCCGCCCCAGTTGTCGGCGCACAGCCGGACGATGAGCAGGCCACGGCCCGAGGTGGCGTCCAGGTTGGCGGCGGCCTCGGTGAGGGAGGTGAAGCGGTCGAGGGGGCTGGGCGGGGCGTCGAAGGGCGCGGGGATGGTGGGGTTGGTGTCCCAGATGCTGACGCGGAGGCGGTTTTCACAGAGGTGGCGGATGCGGAGTTGGGCCGGACCGTCGGAGTGGCGGACGGCGTTGGTGACCAGCTCACAGGTCAAGAGTTCCGCCGTGTCGGTCAGTTCGGCCATGCCGTGGGAGGAGAGGACCGCCCGGAGTGTGGCCCGTGAGATCCGTGCGGCTCGTGGGTCGTTGGGGAGGCGGAGGGAGTACGTCCAGGGGTTCTCGGATGGTCCTGAGATCGGTGCCTGCGGCGATACGGTTGCCATGCGCGTCTCCCTTTGGCGGCTGGGCGGCTTGGGCCACACCATATGGCGTTCGATGTAATGTCTTCCATCGAGGTTGGGGAAGTCGTTACAAGTTGACTCGTGTGGGTGACGTTCACGCAGCGTGCGTGTTCCGAGGAGGAGACAACTGGTGCCGCCAAGTAGTACGCCCACAGCGCGGAAGCAGAGGTTGGGCGCCGAGCTGCGCAAACTACGAGAGCGCGCGGGGATCTCATCGACTGCGGCAGCTGCTCTCCTGGGCGGCAACCAAGCGCGAATCAGCAACATCGAGGCAGGTCGCTACGCGGTGAGTGCAGACCGGGTACGGGTTCTGGCGCAGAACTACAGCTGCTCGGATCAAGCGCTGGTGGACGCACTTGCCGGAATGACAGGGGATCGAAAGCGGGGCTGGTGGGAGGAGTATCGGGAAACGTTCCCCTCCGGGCTGCTGGACTTGGCCGAGCTTGAGCACCACGCCGTCGCGGCTCGAGTTGCCCAGGTGATCACCATCCCCGGTCTGCTGCAGACTCCCGAGCATGCGCGGGCGATCTTCCGTGAAGTCGTCCCGCCGCTCATGCCACCTGAGGTGGAGCATCGGGTGTCGTACCGGGTCAAGCGTCAGGTTGTCCTGTTCCGGGACAAGCCGCTGCCGTACACCGCGATCATCCACGAGGCCGCGTTGAGGATGCAGTTCGGCGGGGCGGCTACGGCCAAGGCCCAGTTGGAGCACCTCATCAGCATGAGTGAACGGGATCACCTGACGGTCGTCGTCATCCCCTTCGGCGGCGTGTCGTTCCCCATCTCGGCGCACGGGGTTGACTACTTCCACGGCCCGGTGACCCAACTCGACACGGTTCAGCTCGATACAGCTCATGGTGTCGAGCTGGTTGACGCTGCCGCTCAGTTGGAGAAGTACCGCTTGGTGCTCGACCGCATGGAGCAGTCCGCTCTCAGCCCGGACGAGTCACGGGACCTCATTCGACGTATTGCGCAGGGAATCTGAAGGGGAAGGTTTGTGTCCAGGCTCAACTGGCGGAAGTCCACGTTCAGCGAAGAGGCGTCGTCCTGCGTCTACGTAGCAGCCGCAGGCAACGGGAAGATCAAGCTCCGGGAAAGCGACGACCCCCACATCGTTCTGACCACCACCCCTGCCGCGTTGCGGTTCCTCATACGGGCGGCCAAGGCCGGGGACTTCGACCGCGTCCAGGAAGGTTAGGCGCGACGGTCCGTCGGGAGAGGGGCGGGAGAACGGACGGCCCGTCGCTCAGGCGACCCTAGGCGCCGGCGCTGAGCGGGCACTTACCGCTCGCTGAGGCCGACCGGAAAAACGGGAGGCGGTGGGGCGGGGCGAGCGCTATCGTTCGCCGCATGGACTCATTCCTTCAGATCTACGGCTGATACGCCGCACTCTCCGGCGCACCGGCGACCACGCCCGTGCGCCGGGCCGTCGTGTCCATCTCGCCGTAGACCTGAAATGAGTGATCTCTCATGTCCCGTCGCCGTGCCCATATCGCCATGGTCGGCGTCCCCGCCATCAGCCACGTACTGCCCAGCATCGAGATCATCCGCGAACTCGTGGCGCGTGGTCACCGGGTGACCTACGCCAACGATCCGTTCGTCGCGGACGTCATCGAGCCGACCGGTGCCGCTTTGGTGCCGTACCGGTCCACCTTGCCCGTCGCCGACAACAACTGGCCCGAGGACCCCATCGCCGCCGCCACCGTCTTCCTGGACGACGCGATCCAGGCGCTGCCGCAGCTGCGGGCCGTGTATGACGACGATCCGGCCGACCTCTACCTCTACGACATCGGCGGCTATGCCGGGCGCGCCCTGGCCGAGGCGCAGGGGCGGCCGGCGCTGCAGCTCTCGCCGTCCTTCGTGGCCTGGGAGGGCTACGCGAAGGAGGTCGGGGCGGCGCTCAAGGCGCTGCCGGGGGCCGACGCGTATCAGGAGAAGTTCGCGTCGTGGCTGGCCGGTTGCGGGGCGACCACGCTCGACCCCGACGTCTTCAGCGGGCGGCCGGAGCGGGCCGTCGCGGTGATCCCCCGGGCCATGCAGCCGAACGCGGACCGAGTGGACGAGGAGGTGGTGACGTTCGTCGGACCGTGCCTCGGGGACCGTGCCGACCAGGGCGGCTGGGAACGCCCCGCCGGCGTGGAGAAGGTGCTGCTGGTCTCGCTGGGCTCGGCGTACACCCGGCAGGCCGCCTTCTACCGCGAGTGCGTCGCGGCCTTCGGGGAGCTGCCCGGATGGCATGTGGTGCTGCAGATCGGCAAGTACGTCGAGATGGGCGAGCTGGGGGAGATCCCGGCCAATGTCGAGGTGCACCGCTGGGTGCCGCAGCTGGCGATCCTGGAGCGGGCCGACGCGTTCCTCACCCACGCGGGGATGGGCAGCAGCGGTGAGGGGCTGTACTTCGGGGTGCCGATGATCGCCGTACCGCAGAGTGCCGAGCAGCCGATGAACGCCGACCGGCTCGTGGAGCTGGGCGTGGCCCGTCGTTTGGACACGGCGGACGCGACCGCCGGCGCGCTGCGTGCCGCCCTGCTCGGACTCACCGCCGATCCGGAGGTCGCGCGGCGGGCGGCGCGGCTGCGGGACGAGGTGCGGGCCGAGGGTGGCGCCCGGCGGGCCGCCGATCTGATCGAGGGGATGCTGGGCTGACCGGGGCCCGCGAACGCTGACGGCCCGGCCGTGTCGGCCGGGCCGTCGTCCGTGCGCGGTGCTTACTTCACGATCGTGATGCGGTCCGCCTTCGGCGGGTCCAGGGGCTCGGACTGCGATGAGTGCGCGCTCAGGTAGGCCGTGAACGTGTCCAGGTCGGAGGCGCCGACGAGCTTGTTCGTGCCCTCCTTGAAGGCGGCGAAGCCGTCGCCGCCGCCCGCGAGGAACTCGTTCATCGCGACGCGGTAGGTCTTGGCGGGATCGATCGGCTCACCGTTGAGCTTCACCGAGTCCGTGACGATCCGGTCCTTGCCGGACTTGGTCAGATCCAGGGTGTAGGTGAGGCTCCTGGAGACCTGAAGGATCTTCGGGGACGCCTCGTTCGAGCCGCTGACCTGCTGCTGGAGGGCGGTGATCAGCTGGGAGCCGGTCAGGTCGATGACGTTCATCATGTTGGTGAACGGCTGGACCGTGAACGCCTCGCCGTAGGTGACCACTCCGTCCCCCTCGCTGCCCGACGCCTTGTAGGCGAGGTCGGAGCGGATGCCGCCGGGGTTCATCAGGGCGAGCTGGGCGCCGCCCTTGTCGGCCGGGGAGAGCGCCTCGAGCTGGGCGTCGGCGATGACGTCGCCCAGGGGCGTCTCGTACGCGGTCGAGCCGCGGCCGTTGATGTCGGCGGAGACGTAGCCGATGGGCTTGTTGGCGATGGGGGCGGCCAGCTTGTTCCAGCGCCCGATGAGCGAGGTCATGTCGGGGGCCTTGGGCTGCTCGCGGTTGACGACGTGGTTCGCCGCGTTGGCGCCCCGCACGCTGGTCCGCACGATGTCGCCGGTGCGGCGGTCGTAGGTGAGTGTGGTGTCGGTGTAGAGGCGGCCGAAGGAGGCCGCCGAGGTCACGGTGCGCGGGGTGCCGGACGGGTCGGGGATGGTGCAGGTGTACGCCTGGTGGGTATGGCCGGTGACCAGGGCGTCGACCTGGGGCGTGATGTTCTTGGCGATGTCGACGATGGGGCCGGAGATGCCGTCGCCCGCGCCGGGGCTGTCGCAGTCGTAGTCGTACGAGGAGGAGGCGGGCAGCCCGCCCTCGTGGATGAGCGCGACGATCGACTTCACGCCCTTGCGGTTGAGCTCCTTGGCGTACTTGTTGATCGTCTCGACCTCGTCGTGGAACTTCAGGCCCTTGACGCCCTCGGCGGTGACGATGCCCGGGGTGCCCTCGAGGGTGACCCCGATGAAGCCGATCTTCACGCCCTTGTGCTGCCACACCGTGTACGGCTTGAGGATGGGCTTGCCGGTCTTCTCGTCGGTGACGTTCGCGGCGAGGTAGGGGAAGTCGGCGCCCTGGAAGGTCTTGCCGTCCTCGTAGCAGCCGTCCTTGGGGTGGCAGCCGCCGTTCTGGATGCGGTTCAGCTCGGCCCGGCCCTCGTCGAATTCGTGGTTGCCGACGGAGGTGACGTCGAGGTCGAGCTTGTTGAGCGCCTCGATGGTCGGCTCGTCGTGGAAGAGGCCGGACATCAGGGGGCTGGCGCCGATCATGTCGCCGCCGGCGGCGGTGACGGAGTACTCGTGGCCCTTGCGGGCGTTACGGAGGGCGGTGGCGAGGTATTCGACGCCGCCCGCCGGGACCGCCTTGGTGGTGCCGTCCGGCTGGGTCTCGGTGACGGTGCCCGAGGAGCCCTGCGGGGGCTCCAGGTTTCCGTGCAGATCGTTGAAGGACAGCAGCTGCACGTCGACGGTGCGCCCTGGCCGGTGCTTCGCCGAGGCGTCGGCGGCGGGGTCCGCGCCCGCCGGGTCCGCGCCCGCCGGGTTCGCGGCGGTCAGCACCCCGGCCGCGGCGGCCAGCACCGCGACTCCCGTGGCCAACCGGCGGGCGGCCCCGCGCCGTTGAGGTCTTGCTGACATGTCGTCCCCTTGTATGCCCTGGTGTGACCGTGTGTGCCCATTGCGGGCGGTGGAGCGCAGCTTACGGTCAACGCGCGTAGTGGGGCAGGGGGGTGAGGTTACGAGCTGGTTGCCGGTGGTCAACGAGATGGGGTGGGTTCACCTGTTCGGTGGAAATGTCGCGATCGGGGGTTTGGGTGCCGGTTCGGTATGTGAGCGTGCGGATCATGCAGAACGAACTCGCGCAGCAGACGCCCATCCCCGCGCAGGGGTCCGAGCTACCGCCGGGATTCTTCGAGCTGGTGGACGATCTCAAGGCGATCGTCCGAGGGGCGCATGTCCGGGCGCAGCTCAAGGTGAACACCGAAATGATCGCGATGTACTGGGAGATCGGGCGGACGATCCTGGAGCGCAGGGAGCGGGAGGGATGGGGAACGAAGATCATCAGCCGGGTGGCGGTGGAGCTGCGGACGGCCTTCCCGAACCAGCGGGGTTTCGGCACCCGAAGCCTTCAGTACATGCTGAAGATGGCGCGGCTGTGGCCGGAGCCAATTGTGCAGCAGGCTGCTGCACAATTGCCCTGGGCCCACATCCAGCTGCTCATGGACAAGTGCAACGACCGCGCTGAGCTGGACTTCTACTCCCAAGTGGCCGTCTACCGAGGCATGTCGCGGAGCGAGCTGGAATCCGTGATCCTCAGCAAGGCGCACCTCACCCACGGCGCGGCGCTGTCCAACTTCACCTTCACCGTCCCCGATGAGTCGGAAGCGGCCCAGGAGATCACCAAGGATCCGTACCGCCTCGACTTCACCCGGCTCACCGGAGAGCCCGCCGAACGCGATCTGGAAGACGCGCTGGTCACCCACCTCGTCCGGTTCCTCACGGAGCTCGGGGTCGGCTTCGCCTTCGTCGGGCGCCAGTACCCCATCAAGGTCGGGGACGAGGAGTTCCGGATCGATCTGCTCTTCTACCACTGCAAGCTGCACCGCTATGTCGTCATCGAGCTGAAGACCGACAAGGCCCGCCCCGCCCACCTGGGCCAGCTCGGCTTCTATGTCACCGTCGTCGACGACCTGGTCCGGGACGAGGAGCGCGACGATCCGACCCTCGGCATCCTCATCGCGAAGAGCCGCGACAAGGGAACGATCGAGTACGCCCTGCGGAGCAACAACGCCCCGCTCGCCGTGAGCACCTACGCCGCGCTGCCGCCCCATGTGCGGGAGCTGATGCCCAGCGCCGAGGACCTCTCCCGTATCGCCGACGACGTTCTCGACGGGGATGGGGCAGCCGGGTGACTCGCCGGTAATACATTGTGCAGCGGCTTGCCCGCCAAGGGGGCCGCCGTAGGCTCGGCCTCATGAATGACGTGGTGAACGAGACATCCGGTGCCCGTCGGCTCGATGTGCTGGAGGAGCTGACGCCCGCCGAGGCGCAGGATGTGCTGCGGCTGATCGCGGAGTCCGCGCGTAGCGACGGCCAGCAGGCCGTGTCCGAGCAGGGGCGGCTGCAGTTGCGGGGGCGCCGGGAGGGGGTGCGGCATCTGGTGCTGCGCGAGCCGAGCGGGGAGCTGGCGGGATACGCGCAGCTGGAGGACACCGACCCGGTGGAGGCCCCGGCCGCCGAGCTGGTCGTACATCCGGCGCACCGTGGGCAGGGGCACGGCCGGGCGCTGGGGGTCACCCTGCTGAAGGAGTCGGGCAAACGGCTGCGGGTGTGGGCGCACGGGGGGCATGCCTCGGCGCGCCATCTCGCGCAGGTGCTGGGGCTGACGCTGTTCCGGGAGCTGCGCCAGATGCGGCGGCCCCTGGGGTCGCTCGCGGAGCTGGGGATTCCGGAGCCCACGCTGCCGGAGGGCGTGACCGTACGGACCTTCCGGCCCGGTGCGGACGACGCCGCCTGGCTGGCGGCGAACGCGGCGGCCTTCGCCCACCACCCCGAGCAGGGTTCGCTCACCCAGCGTGATCTGGACGACCGCAAGGGCGAGGCGTGGTTCGACCCGGAGGGGTTCTTCCTGGCCGAGCGCGGTGGAGAGGTCGTCGGCTTCCACTGGACGAAGGTGCACGCCGAGGAGGGGCTGGGGGAGGTGTACGTCGTGGGTGTGCGGCCCGACGCCCAGGGCGGCGGCCTCGGCAGGGCGCTGACCTCGATCGGGCTGCGGCACCTCGCGGCCCGGGGGCTGCCGACCGCGATGCTGTACGTGGACGCCGACAACTTCCCCGCCGTCGCCGTCTACGAGCGGCTGGGCTTCGGCACCCACGAGACGGATCTGATGTACCGGACCGAGACCTGAGGGGTACGAGACTTGAGGGCGTACGGCCCGGGTCCGGCGGTGTGACGGGCGCGGTGGGGGCGTGACGAGGGCGGAGTGGACGTGACGAGAGGCCGCCCAGGACGCGGGTGCCCGGGTCCGTACGGGCGCGGCGGGCGCGGTGGGGGCGTGACGAGGACCGGAGGGGGTGTGACCGGAGGGGGCGTGGGCGCGGAGGGGACGTGACGAGGCCGGGACCCCTGGGGGTTGGGTCCCGATTTCCTACGCGCCATGTGTCCGTTACCGGCGATTCAATCTCGGTTGCGAGCATCACGGAATGCAGCCCGCTGTGCCGAATTCGTCGAACCGGAGGCTCCGTGCCGTTTCCGCACCCGCTTCCGCCGCGCCGTCTGCACCTTCGGCGCGGAACAATGAGTTCATGAGCCACACCAGCGGGCAGGCACCGGTTCCCGCGCAGCCCCAGCCCCAGCCTTCGGTCGGGTCGATCGCGGCGCACCGGCCGCATGCTGTCGCCGTGCCGCCGGTGCGGTCGCTCGATCCCGACCTCGACGCGGACCTGGACTCGTACACGGAGGGCGCCGGGCCCGACGCGGAGGACGGGGAGCTGCCGCAGGGGCGGTTCCTGGACCGGGAGCGCAGCTGGCTGGCGTTCAACGAGCGGGTGCTGGAGCTGGCCGAGGACCCGTCCACCCCGCTGCTGGAGCGGGCCAACTTCCTGGCGATCTTCGCCAGCAATCTGGACGAGTTCTTCATGGTGCGGGTCGCCGGCCTCAAGCGGCGCATCGCGACCGGGGTCGCCACCCGCTCGGCCTCCGGGCTGCAGCCGCGCGAGGTGCTGGAGCTGATCTGGAACCGGTCCCGTGAGCTCATGGCCCGGCACGCCGCCTGTTACCAGCAGGACGTCGCCCCGGCGCTCGCCGAGGAGGGCATCCACCTGATCCGCTGGCCGGACCTCACCGAGAAGGAGCAGTCCCGCCTCTTCACCCTCTTCCGGCAGCAGATCTTCCCCGTGCTGACCCCGCTCGCGGTGGACCCGGCGCACCCCTTCCCGTATATCTCGGGGCTCTCGCTCAACCTCGCCGTTGTGGTGCGCAACCCTGTGAGCGGGCATGATCACTTCGCACGTGTGAAGGTTCCGCCGCTGCTCTCCCGGTTCCTGGAGGCGTCGCCGCAGCGGTACGTGCCGCTGGAGGACGTGATCGCGGCGCATCTGGAGGAGCTGTTCCCCGGTATGGAGGTGCTCGCGCACCACATGTTCCGGGTGACCCGCAACGAGGACCTCGAGGTCGAGGAGGATGACGCGGAGAACCTCCTCCAGGCCCTGGAGAAGGAGCTGCTGCGCCGCCGCTTCGGCCCCCCGGTGCGGCTGGAGGTCGAGGAGTCCATCGACCCGTACGTGCTGGACCTGCTGGTGCGCGAGCTGAAGATCTCGGACGCGGAGGTCTATCCGCTGCCCGGCCCGCTCGACCTCACGGGGCTGTTCGGGATATCGGCGCTGGACCGGCCGGAGCTGAAGTACCCCAAGTACGTCGCGGGCACCCACCGGGACCTGGCCGAGGTGGAGTCCGCCTCCGCGCCCGACATCTTCGCCGCGCTGCGCGAGCGGGATGTCCTGCTCCACCACCCGTACGACTCCTTCTCCACCTCCGTCCAGGCGTTCCTGGAGCAGGCGGCCGCCGATCCGGACGTCCTGGCGATCAAGCAGACGCTCTACCGCACCTCCGGCAAGTCGCCGATCGTCGACGCGCTCATCGACGCCGCCGAATCCGGCAAGCAGGTGCTGGTGCTCGTCGAGATCAAGGCCCGCTTCGACGAGCAGGCCAACATCAAGTGGGCGCGCAAGCTGGAGGAGGCCGGCTGTCACGTGGTCTACGGACTCCTCGGCCTGAAGACCCACTGCAAGCTGTCGCTGGTGGTCCGCCAGGAGGGCGACACGCTGACCCGCTACTCGCACGTGGGCACCGGCAACTACCACCCCAAGACCGCCCGGCTCTACGAGGACCTGGGGCTGCTGACGGCCAACCCCCAGGTCGGCGCGGACCTGTCCGACCTCTTCAACCGGCTGAGCGGCTACTCCCGGCGGGAGAACTACCGGCGGCTGCTGGTCGCCCCCAAGTCGCTGCGCGGCGGGCTGATCGCCCGGATCAACAAGGAGATCACCCACCATCGGGCGGGGCGCCCGGCCTACGTCAAGATCAAGGTCAACTCGATGGTGGACGAGGCCGTCATCGACGCCCTCTACCGGGCCTCGCAGGCCGGGGTTCAGGTCGACGTGTGGGTGCGCGGCATCTGTGCGCTGCGGCCGAGCGTCCCCGGGCTCTCGGAGAACATCAGGGTCCGCTCGGTCCTCGGACGCTTCCTGGAGCATTCGCGGGTGTTCGCGTTCGGGAACGGTGGCGAGCCGGAGGTGTGGATCGGCAGCGCCGACATGATGCACCGCAATCTCGACCGCCGGATCGAGGCGCTGGTGCGGGTCACCGACCCCGGCCACCGCGCCGCCCTCAACCGCCTGCTGGAGACCGGCATGTCCGACTCCACCTCCTCCTGGCACCTGGGCCCGGACGGCGAGTGGACCCGGCACGCGACGGACGCGGACGGCCAGCCGCTGCGGAACGTTCAGGAAATGCTTATCGACGGCCGGAGGCGACGGCGTGGTGCAACGACATGACCTCCCGCCGGCCGGGATGACGGACGCCGCGGATGCGGCCGACGCGCCGCGCAGCTCTGGGCG
>NZ_BBOX01000472.1 GCF_001553455.1 Streptomyces hygroscopicus subsp. hygroscopicus | reverse complement strand
CCTCCCGCCGGCCGGGATGACGGACGCCGCGGATGCGGCCGACGCGCCGCGCAGCTCTGGGCGCGACGGCTCGCCCGGCCCCGGGCCCGACGGCCCGCGCCGCCCCGGGTCCGACGGCTCGCCCAGCACCGGGCCCGACGGCGCGGCGGAGCGGGTGACGGAGCGGACGGCTGGACGGGCGGCGGATCGAGCGGCAGAGGCGGTGGGGCCGTCGTGGGGGGAGTCGGCGACGGCGGGCGAGGTGCTGTCGGCGTATCTGCACGCCCAGGCGGGGGACTTCCTCCGCAGCCTGCGGCTGCACCGCGAGAGCGGATCCGATGTCGCGGAGGCGGCCGAGGCCGCCCGGCTGCTGCGTCGCGCCGCCCGGCGGATCAGCGGCGCGCTGCATGTCTACCGCCCGATCATCGACCCGGCCTGGTCCGATCAGCTGCGGTCCGAGCTGGCCTGGCTGTCGGGCACGCTGGCGCGCGAACACGCCTACGCGGAGCGGCTGACCCGGCTGCGCGGCGCCCTGTACCGGCTCTCGGGCGCGGGCGGCCCCTCGGACCGGTCGGCACCGGGCGAGGGGACCGCTGCGGAACGCGTGAATGCCGAGGAGCCTGCGAACGCTGACGAGCGCGTGAACGCTGACAGCCGCGTGGACTCTGACGGCCGCGTGAACGCCGACGGGCGCTTCCCCGAGGGTGCCCCCGCCCCGCAGGCGCCGAACGTCAGGGACTCCGCGGGTGCCAGTAGTGCCACGGACGCTACGGGTGCCGCGGGTGCCAGCAGTGCCACGGGCGCCCTGGGTGCCGCGGGTGCCACGGGTGTTACGAACGCCACGGGTGCCACGGGTGCCACAGGCGGTACGAACGCTACGGGTGCCGTGGGTGCCCGTAGCGCCACGGGCGTCACCAGCGCCGCGCGCACCGAACGTGGCGGGGTCACGGTCGCGGTCGACGGCACGGGCGGTCCGCCCGGCTCCGTCCCGCCCCGGTCCACCCGGGCCGCTCGCCGCAGCGTCTCCCTGGCCGCCGGTGCGCCGGGAGGCGGGGCCGGGGACCCTGTCGGGGGGCAGGGTCCCGGTCCGGCCGGTACGGGCGGCGGCGCCGAGGGCGCGGCCGGGGCGTCCAGGGACGAGGGCCGGGCGGCCGGACGGCGGCGCGGCGAACGCAGGGAACGCGGTGAACGGGGAGACAAGGGCGGCCGGGGCACCAGGGGCGAGAGGGGCAACCGGTCCGGCCAGGGCTCGGCCCACCAGCGGGCCGGTGCCGAGGAGGAGGCCCGCGGCGGGGCGCTGACCGTGGGCGCGGCGCGCGCCGGGGCGTTGCTGGAGCGCCAGCTCACCCTGGCCCGGACCCGGGCCCACACCGCCGCCCTGGAGGCGCTCGGCTCCTCCCGCTTCCACGCGGTCGCCGACAGCGTCGCCCTGCTCGCCTCCGAGGTGCCGCTCGACGAGGCCAACGCCGCCCGCCCCGCCCGGCAGGTGCTGCCGCCGCTCGCCGAACTGGCGGGCCGACGGCGTGGCCGACGGCGGGTGGAGGGCGGCGTCGCCGGCCTGGGGCCCGGCCGCCGGGACCGACTCCGTACCTAACGACGGAACGGCGGGCTGGTC
>NZ_BBOX01000471.1 GCF_001553455.1 Streptomyces hygroscopicus subsp. hygroscopicus | reverse complement strand
GGCCGAGGCGGTGGAGGCGCTGCCGCTGGGCCGCGCCGGACATCCGTACAACGCGGAGGCGCTGGTCCACGGGCTGGCGGCGACCCCGGCGGCGGACGCCCCGCCCGCCAGCGAGCGCCAGGACGCCCCCTGGCATCAGGTACGCCATCTGCTACGGATGCGGCGGTACGCCCTGGAGGTGCTCGACCAGACGTGGCAGCGGCCGGACGGACGGGGTGGCCCGGACCGGCCGGGTGGACCGGGCGGGCCGGGCGGACCCCACGGACCGGGGGCCAACGGATCCGGACCGGGCGGATCCGGACCGGGCGGGTCCGGACCGGGCGGGTCCGGCCCGGTGGACGCCGAGCCGCCGCTGTCCGTGCGGTTGCTGGCCGCCGGACAGGCGCTGGAGCGCCACCGCGACGCGGCCGAGGCGGCAGCGGCCGCCGCGGCAGCCGCCCGTACGCCCCGGATCGCCCCGGCGACGGCGTACGCCCTCGGGGTGCTCCACGCCGACCAGCGGCACGAGGTCGAGGCGGCCCGCTTCGCGTTCGGCCGGATCTGGCGGCGGGTAGCCGCCAGAGCGTCCTGACGG
>NZ_BBOX01000470.1 GCF_001553455.1 Streptomyces hygroscopicus subsp. hygroscopicus | reverse complement strand
GCGAAGGAGGGCGGGCCGCGGGAGAGGCCCGCCCGCATCCCCTTCCACGGTGTCCATCAGTCCGGAATCCTCACCCCGCCCCAGCGGGCCACCGCGTTCATCGCCTTCGACGCCACGGCCGAGGGGCGCGAGGAGCTGGCCGACGCCTTCCGTACGCTCACCGAGCGGTGCCGTTTTCTCACCACCGGAGGCACCCCCGACCCGGTCGGTATCACCGCGCCGCCCGCCGACTCCGGAACCCTGGGCCCCCAGGTGGTGCCCGGCCGGCTGACCGCGACGGTCGGTGTGGGCGCCTCGCTCTTCGACGACCGTTACGGACTGCGGGACCACAGGCCCCGGCGGCTGAGCCCGATGCGGTCCTTCCCCGACGACGATCTCGACCCCGCCTGGTGCCATGGCGATCTGAGCCTCCAACTGTGCGCCGACAGCCCGGACACGGTGCTGCACGCGCTGCGCGACATCGCCCGGCACACCCGGGGCGCGCTGCAGATCCGCTGGCGCATCGACGGCTTCGTCAGCCCGCCGCGCCCGTCCGGCACCCCGCGCAACCACCTGGGGTTCAAGGACGGCACCGCCAACCCGGACACCGGGGACGCCCGTGCGATGGACCGTCTGGTGTGGACGGGGGCCCACTACGGCGAACCGGCCTGGACGACCGGCGGCAGCTATCAGGTGATCCGGCTGATCCGGATGCTGGTGGAGTTCTGGGACCGGGTGTCGATCAGCGAGCAGGAGCGGATCATCGGCCGCAGCCGGGACTCCGGCGCCCCGCTGGACGGTCAGCACGAGTTCGACACCCCGCGCTACGCCCAGGACCCCAAGGGCGACATCATTCCGCTGGACAGCCATATACGGCTGGCCAATCCGCGGACCGCCCGGACCGAGGACCAGCGAATACTCCGCCGTGCCTACAACTACGACCGGGGTGTGGACGGCAACGGCAACCTGGACATGGGGCTGCTGTTCTGCTGTTACCAGCGGGACCTCGTGCGGCAGTTCGAGACCGTGCAGAAGCGGCTGGCGGGAGAGCCGCTGGTGGACTACATCAGCCCCTTCGGCGGCGGCTATTTCTTCGCGCTCCCCGGTGTGCGGGACCGCACCGACTGGCTGGGGCGGGCCCTGCTGTCCTGACCGGACCCGATCGGCCCCCAGAGGCACCGGCGCCGGCCGTCCCACCATCCGGTCAAGAACGTCCCAAGAGTTCGTTGGATTCTCCTGACCCTCTGTTCACCCGGCAGCCTCCACGGATTCCATCGGAGGATCCGGCTCGCGGCACAGGATCGGGCGCAGGCGGCAAACGCGAATCGTGTGGAGGCATGGCATGGGCGGTACGGGAGGATCGGGAGGCGGCCGGCGGCGGGGCCGGATCACACGCTGGGGCGCCCTGGCCGGTGCCGCGGCCCTGGCGACCGTGGGCGGGGTGGCCCCCGCCTGGGCCGCGCCCGGCAAGGGCGGCGGCACCGCGACCCCGGTGAAACACGTGGTGGTGATCTTCGACGAGAACATCTCGTTCGACCACTACTTCGGCACCTATCCGAAGGCGGCGAACACCGACGGCACGAAGTTCACGCCGGCCAAGGACACCCCCAAGGACATCGACACCCTGGCGCACGCGGGTCTGCTGGAGAAGAACCCCAATCTCTACCGGCCCAAGCGGCTGACCGGCGACCAGGCCATGACCTGCGACCAGAACCACTCCTACGGCCCCGAGCAGTACGCGGCCAATGGCGGCAAGGCCGATCAGTACGTGGAGAACACCGAGGTCAGCAAGTGCAGCGGGCTGTTCGGCGAGCCCGGTCTGGTGATGGACTACTACGACGGCAACACCGTCACCGGACTGTGGAACTACGCCCAGCACTACGCGATGAGCGACCGCTCCTTCAGCTCGGCCTACGGCCCCTCCACCCCCGGAGCGCTGGAGCTGATCTCCGGCCAGACCCACGGTGTGATCTCCACCGACCCCAAGTCCTCCACCGAACACCCCCGGCAGACCGACAAGCCGGACGCGTACGCGGTGGCCTCCCCGGACGCCGACGGCGTCGGCACGATGATCAACGACCCGGATCCGGCCTTCGACGACTGCTCCAACAAGGACCACACCAGCGGCAACGCCCTGGCCCTGATGAAGGGCAGGAACATCGGCGATCTGCTCAACGCCAAGGGCGTGACCTGGGGCTGGTTCCAGGGCGGCTTCCGGCCCAGCACCGCCTGGGACGGCACACAGGGCCATTACGCCGCGTGCTCCGGCACCACCCACAAGAACGTCGGCGGCGCCGCGTCGGTGGACTACAGCCCGCACCACGCTCCGTTCCAGTACTACAAGTCCACCTCCAACCCGCATCACCTCCCGCCGAAGAACGTGCGGGAGATCGGCCGGAGCGGTCAGGCCAACCACAACTACGACCTGACCGACTTCGCCGCGGCGCTCAGGACGGGCCATCTGCCCGCCGTCAGCTTCCTCAAAGCCGCCCAGTACCAGGACGGCCACGCCGGCTACTCCGACCCGATCGACGAGCAGCACTTCCTGGTCCAGCAGATCAACGCCATCCAGAAGTCGCCGCAGTGGAAGGACACCGCGATCGTCGTCGCCTACGACGACAGCGACGGCTGGTACGACCACGCCTACGTCAAGCCCGCCAACGGGTCGGCCGACCGGACCACCGGCTCGGGCGGCAAGGCCACCGACAGCCCCGCCTGCCAGTCCGGCCCGAAGCCCGCGGGCGGTTACCAGGACCGCTGCGGCCCCGGCCCCCGGCAGCCGCTGCTGGTGATCTCCCCCTTCAGCAAGGCCAACAAGGTCGACCACACCCAGACCGAACAGACGTCGATCACCCGCTTCATCGAGGACAACTGGCACACCGGCCGGATCGGCGACGCCTCCTTCGACAGCCGGGCGAACACCCTCTCCGGCCTCTTCGACTTCCGTCACCCCAACAAGACCCAGGTGCTGCTGAAGCCGGACGGCTCCGTCGCGTCGGTGCACAAGGCCGGTCACTACACGACCTCCGCACTGGCCGCCGACGCCCCGATCGTGAACGCCGCGGCCGCCGACGCCCCGACCACCCGGCGCCTCGCCGAGGATCAGGGCACCTCCGTCGCCCTGCCGCTCGGCCTCACGGCGGGTGTGCTGGTGCTCGGCGGCGCCGGTACGGCGCTGGCCATCCACCGCCGCCGCACCGCACGGACCGCCGACTAGGCCCGGTACCCGCGCGAGCGGGACACACGTACTTCTTCTCCCACGCGGCGGCCTGGCGCTCACCCGGTACCCGCGTGAGCGGGGCACACCCTCGTCGGGTCCGCCGCCACGCCTCCTCCCCGGGTGGCGACGGGCCCGATCGCCCCGCCGCCGGGCCTTCTCCCTGTGTGGTGGCGGGCCTGATCGCCTCGCCGCTCGTGGCTGTCCGGGCGCGCGTGGTTGCCGCCGTTCAGGGCCGCCTCACTGTCCAGGACTTCCCCGCCGCCGGGCCTTCTCCCCGGGTGGTGGCGGATCCGATCGCCCCGCCGCCGGGCCTTCTCCCCGGGTGGTGGCGGATCCGATTGCCCCGCTGCCCGTGGCTGTCCGGACGCGCGTGGCTGCTGCCGTTCACGGCCGCCCGCCGCCCCACGGTTGCCCCGCGGCTGTCCAGGACCGTCCCGCCGACCCGCCGACCCGGGCCGCTCCGGCGTACGTCCCCCTCCCGCGTTGGCCGGACGCTTTCCCCGTGCCGCCGTATCGCGGTATCGCCGTACGCGTACCGCCGTCCTGGTCGTAGCGCGTGGCGCATACGGGGAATAAGCGGAGCCGTTCTCCGGTTAAATGGTGGCGGTACACCGAGACGTACAGCCAGAAGCAGACGGACAGACGTACACGCACCGCAGTGCGACCAGGGAGGCGGGCCACCGTGGCCGATGAGCAGGACCGGCGAGACGACCAGCGCGACCCCGACCCCGTTCGGGCCCGGCCCCTCGGCAGCGCACCGGTGCCGCTGTCGGTGCTGGACCTCGCGACCGTCGGCAGCGGTGTGTCCGCAGCCGAGGCGCTGCGGACCACCACCGAGCTGGCCCGGCTCACCGAGCGCCGGGGCTTCCACCGCTTCTGGGTCGCCGAGCACCACTCCATGCCCGGGATCGCCAGCTCCTCCCCGGCGGTGGTCCTCGCCCACCTCGCCGCCCACACCGAGCGGATCCGGCTGGGCTCCGGCGGGGTGATGCTCCCCAACCACGCCCCGCTGGTCATCGCCGAGCAGTTCGGCACCCTGGAGGCGCTCGCCCCCGGCCGGGTGGACCTCGGCCTCGGCCGTGCGCCCGGCACCGACGGGGCCACGGCCGCCGCGCTGCGCCGCACCGACCGGCTGCGCGAGGGCGCCGACGACTTTCCCCAGCAGCTCGCCGAGCTGACCCGCTTCCTCGACGACGACTTCCCCGACGGTCACCGCTACGCCCGTATCCACGCGGTGCCGGGACCGGTGCAGAGCACCGTGCCCGGCGGGGTGCCGTCGGTGGGCCGGCCCTCGATCTGGCTGCTGGGCTCGAGCGGGTTCAGCGCCCGGCTCGCCGGGATGCTCGGTCTGCCGTTCTCCTTCGCGCACCACTTCTCCGCGGCCAATACCGTTGCCGCGCTCGACCTCTACCGCGAGACCTTCCGGCCGTCCGCCGTGCTGGACCGGCCGTATGCCTCGATCGGCGTCTCGGCCTTCGCCGCCGAGGACGAGAAGGAGGCCCACCGCCAGGTGCTCACCGGCGCCCTGGCCATGGTCCGGCTGCGCACCGGACGCCCCGGTCTGGTCCCGACGCCCGAGGAGGCCGAGGCGTACGAGTTCAACGAGATCGAGCGCGACTTCGTCAACAACTGGCTCGCCAACGTCGAGTACGGCACCCCGGACCAGGTCCGCGAGGGGCTCGACGGGCTGATCAAGCGCACCGGAGTGGACGAAATCAAGATCACGTCCAATGCGCACGGCCGTGCGGCCCGTCTGCGCTCGTACGAGCTGATAGCGGACGCCTACGGTCTCCCGGAGGCGCGGACGGAGGCGTCACCCGGGGTCCTCTAACACTTCCGCTAACACCGGGCCTGGGCCCATCACCCCGGGTCCGGGCCCCTGGCTCTGCCCTGCCCCTGGGCCCCCGACCTCGGTCCCGGGCCCCGACCTCGGTCCCGGCTCCCCAACCTTGGTCCCAGCCCCCCAGCCCTAGCCCCGGTCCCGGCCTCCAGCCCCGGTCCCGGGCCCCGTCGTACGGCGACGGCAGGGCCCAGGGGCCTACTCCCGCGGATCCGAACGGAAGGGGCCCTGGCCGGACGCCGGGCAGGTGGTGATCATCGCCTGGATGCGGTCCGGCGGCACCGGACGGGAGTAGAACCACCCCTGGCCCGTGTCGCAGCCGATCCGCCCCAGCCGCTCCGCCTGCTCGGCGCTCTCCACGCATTCGGCCGTCACCGAGAGGCCCAGCCGGTGCGCGAGCTGCACCAGCGCCTCGACGATGGTCTCGTCGGCCGGGTTCGGATGCTCCTCCGCCCGGAACCCCTGGACGAACGATCCGTCCAGCTTGAGCGTGGAGACCGGCAGGCGGCTGAGGTAGGCGAGGTTGGAGTATCCCGTCCCGAAGTCGTCGATCGCGATGGCCACGCCCATGTCGCTGAGCCGCTGCAGCGCCTGCAGCGGCCGTCCCGCCGAACCCATCACCGCCGACTCGGTCAGCTCCAGTTGCAGCAGATGCGGCGGCAGTCCGGTGTCCGCGAGGATCGCGCCCACGTCGGCCACCAGATCGGAGTCCCACACCTGGCGGACCGCCACATTGACGCTCACCACCAGCGGATGCGCCGGATGGGCCTGCTGCCAGGCACGGGCCTGGCGGCACGCGGTGCGCAGCACCCACCGGCCCAGCGGCACGATCGCGCCGTTCTCCTCGGCCAGCGGGACGAACCGGTTCGGCGACAGCCGCCCGAACTGCGGATGGTCCCAGCGCACCAGCGCCTCCACCCCCCGGACGACCCCGTCGCCGAGCCCCACCAGCGGCTGGTAGTCGAGCACGAACTCCTCCCGCTCGACCGCCGGGCGCAGGGTGCTGGACAGCGCCTGCCGGGTCATCCGGTGGGCGTTGCGCTCCGGGTCGAAGAGGGTCCAGCGCGCCTTGCCGTCCTCCTTGGCCCAGTACAGCGTGGTGTCCGCGGCCTGCATCAGCCAGGTGGTGTGGGTGCCGGCCGCGGGCCGCTCCACCACCCCGATGCTCGCGGACACCGACAGCCGCTGCCCGCCCACGTCGAACGGCTCCTGGAGGGCGGCCAGCACCGACCGGGCCAGGTCGCACAGCTGCTCGGTGCCGGTGGAGTTGCGCACCAGCAGGGCGAACTCGTCGCCGCCGAGCCGCGCCACCAGATGGCCGCCGGGCGCCGCGCAGTCGGTGAGTCGCTGGGCCACCGCGCCGAGCAGCCGGTCGCCGACCCGGTGGCCGAGGGTGTCGTTGACCGCCTTGAAACCGTCCAGGTCGAGATAGCACAGGCCGATCCGGCCGGTGCCCTCGTGGTCGTAGGTGGCCGCTTCCAGCGCCGAGGTCATCCGCTCGAAGAACAGGCTGCGGTTGGGCAGCCGGGTCACCGGGTCGTGCATCTGCAGATGGCGCAGCCGTCCCTGGAGGTCCCGCTGGTCGCTGATGTCGGCCATCGACAGCAGCAGACCGCCGCTGTCCGGCGCGGGTTCGACGGTGACGTCGGCCCACAGGACGTGGCCGTCGGAGCGCAGCAGGCGGCGGGTGCGGCGCAGCCGTCCGCGACGGCCGCCCAGGACGGCCCGGTACTCGCTCCAGGTGCGCGGGTCCTCGCGCAGATCGGCCAGGTCCGCCGCGCTGCGGGTGGCCAGCACGGCCGGATCGGTGCCGAGCAGGGCGCCGAGCGCGGGGTTGGCGTCGAGCACCCTGCCCTCGCGGTCGAGGACGGCCATGGCCAGCCGCGCCGCGGTGAAGGCGGCGCGGTAGTCGCCGGGCGTGGGGCCCGGAACGGGACCGGCGCCCGGGGGTGTGCCCGGGGCCGGGGGCGCGCCGGGGGCCGGACGGGGTGCGCCGGCGTCCTCCGCGAGGGGAGGGACGCTGGGGATAGCATTACGCTCTGTGATCATCGGCAGCGTCGCGCCGGGCGCGCGGCCCTGCCCGTCGGGGGTTCCGCTCACCGCTCGCTCCCGCGTGGCGTTGGTTGTCTCCAGGTCTTTCGTACACGTCTCGCGCATGTCTCACACCGGGTGCCGGGCAGACCGTAATTGCCTGCCTGAAGGGGGATTCCCCGCTGGAAATGTGCCGATCATAGGGGCTCGTACTCCGGGGCTTCCATCGACGTCATCGCGCTCACCGCCGCCTTGACAATGTGTTTGGTCGGATTCGTTCGACTCTGCGCGGGCCAAAGGCCGCTCTGACCGATTGTGACCGTCTGTTACGTACCCGGATCGCGGCCTCTTCACTCGACCGGCCCATCCCAACAGGGCGTACCCCGCCAATCCACCTCAGGGTGGATGGGGTGTTCCGACTACGCCCGGGAGGTCGACATGGTGCGTCCTCAGGTACCCGAGGGGGTGCACCGTCAGCCCCGGCTGCGTCGGACCGGGGCCCTGCTCACCTCGTTGAGCGCGCTGATCGCGACCACCGCGGTGGCGGGCCCCGCCGTCGCGGCCGGCCCCGGCGGACCCTGTGACCTGGAGCGCACCGAAGCCCACCACTCGGAGGGCCTGGACACCTGGAACTCCCGCTATCCACGCCCGGTGCGCGAGCTGGACGCGGCGATGGTCTTCCTGTCCTTCCCGGACGCCAGGCCCAGGGTGACCCCCGACCAGCTGGCCGCCGACCACATCCCCGCGACCCCCGACTTCTTCCGGCGGGCCTCCTACGGCAAGTTCGCGCTGCGGGTGCATCCGCTGCGGCGCTGGATCGCCATGCCCCAGCGGTCCACCGCGTACGCCATACAGCGCGACTGGAACGCCAAGCACCGCGCCGCGTACCTGCGCGACGCCATCGCGTCCGCCGATCCCCACCTCGACTTCGGCCGCTATGACCTGGTCTATCTCGTCGCCGATCCCCATGCTCCCGGTGTGGACGCCGACGCAACGAAAGTGGTCAACTTCGAAAAGCCACTGCGCGCCGACGGTGTTGATCTGCGACGCCTGGTGACCGTTTTCGAACACCATCCGCCGGACCGCAATGTCCTGGCCCATGAGACCGGGCATGTCTTCGACCTGCCCGACCTCTACCACCGGCCGAAGGACACCGACGGCAACGCCGAATGGGACACCTACGTCGGCGACTGGGACCTGATGGGAAGCCAGTTCGGCATGGCACCCGATCCGTTCGGCTGGCACAAGTGGAAGCTCGGCTGGCTCGGTCCGCGCCAGGTGGTGTGCGACCGCGCCACCGGTCCGCGCACATATACCCTCCAACCCCTTAGCGCCCCCCTGAAGCCGGGCAGAACCGGCGCCGACACCCGCAACCGGCTGGTGGTGGTCCGCACCGGACCCACCACCGCGCTGGCCATCGAGGCGCGCGGCGCCCGCGGCAACGACTCCGGCACCTGCGCCCAGGGCGTGCTGGTCTACCGGGTGCACAACGACAAGGCGTCGGGCGACGGGCCCATCCAGGTGCTGGACGGCCACCCCGCCACCTCCGCCTGCTGGAACGAGTCGGTCTACCCCGAACTGGCCGACGCCCCGCTCGGCGTCGGCGACAGCCTGTCGGTCGAGGAGGACTCCGTACGGATCACGGTGACCGGTCGCACCGCCGACGGGGGATGGACCGTCCGGGTCAACCGCCGGGCACCCACCTGACGGACGGCCGCGCCCGGTAGCCACGGGAGGGGGAGCGGGAACCGGCTTGCCGGGCGCGGGGTGCTGGGGACCGGTCCGGGTGTCCCGCGCGGCGCACGGCGCGGGCACGCAGGTGGCCTCCACGAGGTTCAGGAGGTTGTCCGTACGGCGGGCGGGGCGCGCTCCGGACCGCACCGGGCGGCCCCGCGGATCCGGAGGACGATCGCCGGTGGTCCGGGGTCGCGCCCGGCGCGCCGCTGCTGATGCGCCCCGGCACGGTGTGCGCGGCGGAACCCGTCACGGTGCCGAGCGCCCTGCCGCGCGAGCGCCGCCCGCGCGGTGAAGTGCGCGCCCAGCCCCCTGCGTTCGGGTCGGGACCGGTGCGCCCCGCCGGGGTGGTGCGGCATGACGAGGGGGGCGCGCCGTCGCGTGCGCGCTACGGGACAGACGTTCGACGGGCGGATTTGCCCACGCATCGATGGAACGACCGGGAGGACGGGGGAATAATCGTCGTGCGGGGTGATGGCGGGCGGGGAAACAGGGGGCGGAATGGTCAGGGTGCTGATCGCGGAAGACATGCACATGTTGCGCAAGGCACTGGTCGCCCTGCTGGAATTCGAACCGGATATCGAAGTGGTGGCCGAATTCTCCAGCGGAGCCGATATTCTGCCGCGCGCCCGTGAACTCCGCCCCGATGTCGCGGTGCTCGACATCGACCTGCCGGATGTGGACGGGCTGACCGCCGCGGCCGAGTTGCGTACGGCCGTCCCCGAATGCCGCACCATGATGCTCACCAGCCTCGGCCGCCCCGGAAATCTGCGCCGGGCCCTGGCCGCCCACGTCTCCGGCTTCCTGCTGAAGGACAGCAGCCCGGAAAAGCTGAGCGACGCCATCCGGGCCGTCGCCGAGGGGGAGCGGGTGATCGATCCACAGCTCGCCCTGGCCGCGCTGGACGACGGTCCCCAGCCGCTGACGCCGCGGGAGCTGGAGGTGCTGCGGTTCGCCGCGAAGGGGGAGGACTCCGCGCAGATCGCGGCCAAGCTGTTCCTGTCCGTGGGGACGGTGCGCAACTACCTGACGTCCGCCGTGACCAAGCTGGACGCCCGCAACCGGGTGGACGCCATCCGGATCGCCCACGAGGCGGGCTGGCTGTGACGCGGACGCGGTCGGGCCCGGCCGTATCCGCGCCGTGGCGCCGCCCCGCCACTCCGCCACCCCGCCGTGCTGTGGCGCCGCCCCGCCACCCCGCCGTGCTGTGGCGCCGCCCCGCCGTCACGGCGCCCCGCTGCCAGGCACGGGCCGGGCCGCCACACCGTCAGGCACTGGTGAGGCCCACCGCCAGGCCCTCAGCCCTCAGCCCCGCCGTCACGCCGCCCCGCCGCCACGCCGTCACGCCGTCACGGTCGGCCCCGGGCCGTACTCCTCCTCCGAACCGGGGGTCCGGCCGCCGCTCCTCGGCGGCGCGTCCGCGGACACATCCAGCTCCGCCCGTAACTCGAACCAGCCGTCCGGCCGCACCCCCGCGCACAGCCGCCCGCCCAGGTTCTCCACCCGGACCCGGAGGTTGCCGATACCGCTGCCGCCGTCCGTGCTGTCGGCGCGCAGGATCGTGGACGGCCGGCCGACCCCGTCGTTGACGAGGGTCAGCCACACCTGGCGCCCGTTGCGCCGCGCCTCGATCGCGCAGTGGTCGGCCTTGCTGTGGCGCAGCACATTGGTCAGCCCCTCGCGCAACACGCTCGCCAGCACCGTGTCCACCAGCTCCGGCAGCGGTCCGCAGTCGATCTCGGCCGTGGCGCTGATGCCCGCCGCGGCCAGCATCGAGCGGGCCGTCGCCGCCTCCGCCGACAGCGACATCTTGCGGTAGCCGCTGGCCACGGCCCGGACGTCGGCCAGGGCCTGACGGGAGGTCTGCAGGATCTCCGCGAGCTCCTGCTGCGCCCGGGAGTTCTGCCGGGGCACCAGCCGGTGCACCAGCTCGCATTTGAGGGTGATCGTGGACAGGCTGTATCCGAGCAGGTCGTGCACGTCCCGGGAGAACCGCAGCCGCTCCTGGGCGACCGCCAGCCGCGCCAGTTCGGCCCGGGACCGGGACACCTCGGTGACCAGCCCGGACAGCCGGGAGAGCCCGAAGACCACCAGCCCGGTCAGCGCGGTGGAGACCGTGGTGTACGCGACCTGGCCCCAGCCGAACCCCACCTGGAACAGCAGCACATCCGTGCACAGCAGGATCGCCGCGAACGCCGGCCATGCCAGCGCCGGGGCCAGCAGGAGCAGCGAGGAGCCCGCCAGGAAGCCCGGCATGCCCAGCCAGGCGTGCTTGAAGACCGCGAACGGGGCGAAGGTCAGCAGCGCCTGGAGCGCCAGCGTCCAGCGCCGCGCGCCGCTGAGCCGGGGCGCGAGGCCGGGGAAGGAGTGCAGCATCTGGAGGCAGAGCAGCACGGTCATCGGCAGCAGCGCCAGCCCCAGCATCGCGGCGTCGACCGTCTTGCCCGAACGATTGCCGTCCACCACGTAGGTGACGGCCACGGAGAAGTAGCCCACGAGGACGACGACCGTGATGACCACGGCCAGACGCGGCGCCAGATCGTCATGGTGGCGCGGTGGGTGGCTCCCGGCATCGTCGGGCAAGAGGCTTCCCTGCACTCGTCCTCCGGATGGTCGGGACGGATCGGGTGGCTTGCCCGAGAGTATCCGATCTTTTACAGAGGGTGGAGAGGTCGCGTGGAAGGCTCATGGGGTACGCGGAGTTACCGGATATCACGGGGGATCACAGGAAAAACGGAATCGGGTTGAGGTCCTCGTACGGGGTGGGCCCCGGCAGTCGGCCGAGCGCGACCGGGACGTCGAAGAGGCGGCCGGGCGCGAACCGCGCCCAGTGCGGGCGCATCCCCGGCACCAGCACCTTGGCCACCGGCAGTCCCACATCCGGCCGGGTCTGGTCCAGCACCAGCAGCTCCATCCCGCGCCGGCGCACCGAGTCCCTCACGGCGGCCAGCTCGCCGCCCTCCGGGGGGCCGGATATCTCCGGCGGCGGTACGGCGGCCGGATCGGGCGCCAGATGGTGCTGGCCGGCCAGCGTCGCGGTACGGAACCAGCGCAGCGCCTCGGGCTCGGCGGCGCCGTACCCCCCGCCGTCGGCGCGGGCCTCGACCACCGCGGGGAGCATCTGGTTGAGCTCGGCGAAGGCGTGGCACAGCGCGGTGTGCCGGTCGAAGTGGGCACCGAAGCCGAAGGTGATGTCCTCGGCGGGTTTGTCGACGCGCCGGGAGAGCGCGGCGACCACCGGGATGCCGAAGTCCGTGGTGAGGTCCAGCGCCCACACCTCGCGCCGCACGCCCCGGTGGGCGGCGCGCACTTCGGCGAGCCACGGATCGTCGAAGGCGTCGAGGGCCACGGCGGGCTGACGGGTGCGGTTGTACCACCACAGGGCGATCGCGTCCCGCTCGACCAGCTCCAGGAAACCCCGTACGACGGCGTCGGCCAGCGTGCCGCCCGCCGCCGCGCCGTTGGAGTCCGCCCGGCAGCAGCGGCGGCCCGGGGGCTGCGGGGCGCCGTAGTACAGCAGCGCGGTGGGCAGCAGCCGGTGGCGCTCGGCGGTGAGCGACCACACCGGGGTCCAGTCCAGCTCCGCGCCCTCGTCGAACGGATCGTGGATCCGGTGCCGCGCGGGGAGGGTCCGGTCGCGGAACTGGCGCGGGTCGAAGAGCTGGACGGCGTCCGGGTGCACCGCGTCGTCCGGGCACAGATCGCGGTAGCGGGCGCGCTGACGCGGCTCGTCCCCCTGGAAATGGCCGCTGTAGTGCTCCAGGGCCTCGCACAGCGCGCTCGCCCGCGCCTGTTCGGCGGTGCGGCCCTTGCCGTGGGCGGCCGCCCGCAGCCCGGCCCGCACGGTGTCCAGGCCGCTCTGGGGGCCCGCCCCGGCGTAGGAAGGGTGGCGGGCGTGGAAGCAGTTGAGGACGGCGGGGCCGCGCGGATCGCGGCGGATCTCGGTGATCAGCCCGGTGACGGGGTCCACCAGATGGCCGTAGCGCTCCATGATCCCGCGCGGCGAGGTGTCGGTGCCGGTCCCGGGCAGCGGCTCGCGTGGTGACGGCAGCGCCAGGGGCGCCCGTATCCGGGCCGCGACCAGGGCGGGATCGCCGCAGCCCGGGCACTGCGGACGGCGGGACAGCGGATGGTGGTCCACGGTGGCGGTGAGGCTGTCCAGGGTGCGCAGCGCCCGCTGACCCGGGTGCCGGTGCCCGGCCAGCCACTTGGCGGCCTCCAGGGCGGCCAGCTGGAGCGCGGCGGCGCGGCTCGCGGGCAGGGAGGCGGGCGGGCGGGGCACCGGTCCGGGGCGGCCGAGCCGGCGCTGGAGATACGCCTCGGCCTGCCGTCCCCGCCACAGCCGGTCGGCCAGACAGGACCAGCACGGGTCGTCGGGAGCGCCGAGGAACGGGCCCAGCCACGCCTGGGTGCCCACCGGCTTGACGGGCAGCCAGCGACGGCCGGCGGCGCGGTGCGCGGCGTCCACGGCGGCGAGCCGGGGATCGAGGTAGTCATCGCACACCACAAGGGTGAGTTCCGCGGCGTCTTGCTGACGGAGGGCGATTTGACATATCTCTTGTCGGGGCGTACCGGGCCGGGGCCCCGTGGGGTAGCCGCCCGTCGCCTGCCCGCTCGCCGCCCCGCCCGCCTCCCCGTCCATGGCCCCGTCCACGGTCCTCGCGTCCATGGCCCTCGGGTCCGCCGTCCTTGGGTCCATGGCCCTCGGGTCCGCCGTTCTCGGGTCCGTGGTCCTCAGC